>JAFAWA010000480.1 GCA_019242155.1 Terriglobia bacterium
CCCAACCTTTCTTCCCAAAGTCTAGCATAGCGATTTTATGGTAGAATCCCGTGTGCCCCGTAAAATTTTGGGCGTAATTCCTGCACGGTTTGCTTCCTCTCGTTTCCCCGGAAAAGTCCTCGCCGCAATCGCTGGAAAGACAATGCTCCAGCATGTGTACGAGCGGGCCTCCATGGCGCGGTACCTCACAAGCACGATCATTGCCACCGATGACGAACGAGTCGCGACGGCGGCCCGGCGTTTCGGCGCGCGTGTCCGCATGACGCGCGCGGACCATATCTCCGGGACGGATCGGGTGGCCGAGGTAGCGTCGGCGGAGGAGTGTCAACTTGTAGTCAATATTCAAGGGGATGAACCTCTGATCGATCCAGACGCAATCGATGCCGCGATTCTTCCCATGGTTCACGATTCCGAACTGGAAATGGCGACATTGAAAAAGCGCATAGAGGACCCCCGGGAGGTGCAGGATCCGAATGTGGTCAAGGTTGTCACGGACCGCCAAGGCGATGCGATCTATTTCTCGCGCAGTCCCATCCCTTATCTCCGGGGTGACGGCGCAGCGGCTGGTGAGACTCGCGGGGCTTATTACAAGCACCTGGGAATGTATGTGTACCGGCGCGAGTTTCTGATAGGTTATCCGGCGCTCGATGTGGGACCGCTCGAGCGCGCCGAACGGCTGGAACAGTTGCGCGCGTTAGAGAACGGGCATCGCATACGAGTTGTGGAAACCGAATGCGAATCCGTGGGGATAGATACGCCCGAAGACCTGGAACGGGTGTCCCGGCTGTTCGAATATTCCATTCAGGGGGTGAGAGAGTAGTGGCCAAGTACATCTTCGTGACCGGCGGAGTGGTGTCGTCATTGGGAAAAGGGATCGCCGCCGCCTCGATCGGGTGTCTTCTGGAGAGCCGCGGGTTGCGCGTCACCTGCCAGAAGTTTGACCCATACCTCAACGTGGATCCCGGTACCATGAGTCCGTTTCAGCATGGGGAGGTCTTCGTAACCGATGACGGGGCAGAGACTGACCTGGACTTGGGCCACTACGAGCGCTTCACGCACGCCAAGCTGACGCAAAGCAACAATCTCACGTCGGGCCGGATTTACGAACAGATTATCGCGCGGGAGCGGCGCGGCGATTATCTCGGCAAGACCGTGCAGGTGATTCCACACGTGACGAACGAGATTAAAGCGGCAATGGCGCGGGTGGCGCAGGAAGTGGATGTGGTCATCGTGGAGATCGGCGGCACGGTGGGCGACATCGAGTCCTTGCCGTTCATCGAGGCGATCCGCCAGATGAGGCACGAGCATGGCCGCGAGAACTGCATCTTTGTGCATGTAACGCTCGTGCCCTGGATCGCGGCGGCGCGGGAGTTGAAGACGAAACCGACCCAGCATAGCGTGAAGGAACTGCGCGCGATCGGTATTCAGCCGGACATGCTGCTGTGCCGGTCGGAGCGATCGATCCCACAGGATGTGAAGGAAAAGATCGCGCTGTTCTGCGATGTGGATGTGCAGGCCGTAATTACAGCGCGAGACGTAAGCTCGGTCTATGAAGTTCCGCTGGGCTTCGCGGGCGAGCGCGTGGACGAGATCATTCTGCGGCTTCTCCATCTCGAAGCTGCGCCGCGCGACCTGAGCCGCTGGAGCGCCATGCTTGAACGGCTGCAGAACCCGAGAGACGCGGTTTCGATCGGCCTGGTCGGCAAGTACGTGGAATACGAAGACTCCTATAAGAGTTTGAAGGAGGCGCTGTTGCACGGCGGCTTGGCGCACGGGCTGAAGGTGGAGATTCACTGGATCGAGGCCGAAGGCGTGGTGGGGCCGGGTTGGGAGAAACAGCTCGAGAGATATGACGGGATCCTGGTGCCGGGAGGCTTCGGCAAGCGCGGCATTGACGGCATGCTCAACGCGATTCAGTACGCCCGCGAAGAGAAGGTGCCCTATTTCGGCATCTGCCTGGGCATGCAGACGCTCGTGATTGAATACGCGCGCAACGTTTGCGGCTTGGTTAATGCGGACTCTACCGAATTCAATCCGGCCGCGCCGCACAGAGTCATTTTCAAACTGCGCGAATTGAAGGGAGTGGACGAACTGGGTGGGACGATGCGGCTGGGCAGTTGGCCGTGCCGCCTGGCCGAGGGCAGCTTCGCATACCAATCCTACGGGCTGCGGCACATTAACGAACGGCACCGCCACCGTTATGAATTCAACCGGGAGTATCAGGACCTGCTTGCAGCCGGGGGGTTGAAGATCACGGGCGAAACACCGGACGGCATCTACGTGGAGATTTGTGAGATCGCCGATCATCCGTGGTTTTTGGGCTGCCAGTTTCATCCGGAGTTTAAGTCGAAGCCGATGGAGCCGCATCCGCTGTTCAAATCGTTCATAGGGGCGGCTTACGACCACCGGAGGCGGCGCTTGGAAGCCACGGCACACGCGACGCCCGAGTACTCGAGCGTTCGTGCCCGTTGAATATAGCGCCTTCCGATCGGGACGGCTGGTATTCATCGCGGGGCCCTGTGTGATAGAGAGCGCGGAGCACGTGCATCGCATGGCACGGGGCATTCGCGCGGCAGTTGGCGAGTTCATCTTCAAGGCATCTTTCGACAAGGCGAATCGTACCAGCGTCAATTCCTACCGCGGGCCGGGACTTAAAGACGGCCTGCGTATTCTGGCGGAAGTAAAGGCCGAGGGCTTTTCGATCCTCACCGACATTCATGAGCCCACACAGGCGGAAGCCGCAGCCGAGGTAGCGGACATTCTGCAGATACCGGCGTTTCTCTGCCGGCAGACCGATCTGTTGGTGGCGGCGGGGCAAACCGGGCGCATCGTGAATATCAAGAAAGGCCAGTTTGTCGCGCCGCACGACATTCACCGCGCGGCAGAGAAAGTGGCCTCGACGGGCAATCACAAGGTAGTGCTTACGGAGCGCGGCTCCACATTCGGCTACAACAATCTGGTGGTCGATATGCGGGGACTGAAGATCATGCGGGATGCGGGATGGCCGGTGGTCTTCGACGCCACTCACAGTGTACAACTGCCGGGCGGTGCGGGAACGGTTTCGGGTGGGCAGCCGGAGTTTATTGAGCTGCTGGCTCGCGCCGCGGTGGCAGCGGGGGTGGACGGGGTTTTCGTGGAGGTGCACGATTGTCCGGAGCGGGCGCTTTCGGATGGGCCGAACGCGCTCCGCTTGGATCTGCTCAAGGGATTTTGGGAAGGGCTAGAGGCGATTCACAAGGTTGTAAACGGGTGCGCATAGCCTTCCCGGCCGCGCTATGAAGTGAGACTTCGTCCGCACGTCCCTCGCGCCATTCGGCCCGTATCTAATGATGAAGCGCTCTCTTCCTGATGTTAACGTGTGGTTCGCCCTTGCAGTCGGCGACCACCGACCATAGGCGCAGCCGCTATTTTATTTTGAAGTTGCCTGGTGTGCCTTCGCGATGCGCCATGTGGCACTGGCCGCACATGCCGTTCACAGCGCCCATGGAAGATTGCATCTTGGCATCATCTCCGGCTTGGGCGGCGGAAGCGAGATCCTTCGCGTTGCCCACCTGTTTTTTGGCCATGTCCGCCGCGTCACTCATGTTGTGGCTGCTGAAGTAAGCGGCAACATTGGAAAACAGCATTTCGAGGTGTGAAGCATCGGTTGCGACTTCCGTGTTGTCCTTGGCGTCCATGGCTTTTTTAGCCTTGCCTTTAGTGGCGGCAACATCCTTCATCCAACCTGAGAAGTCGGATTCCGACTGAGCCACGACGCAGACAGCCATACCCAGCCCCAAAACAACGGGTAACACGATGTTTTTTTTCATGCGCCGGATTATATCACGGCGACTGCGGCGGATTACAGGAAATAGTCTTTGACCTTTTCGAACAGGCCTTTTTCGGAGGGAGCGTTATCCACGGGCAGTGTGTCGCGAAGCTGTTCGAACAGCTTCCGCTGTTCGCGGCTGAGGCGCGTGGGTATCTTCACGTCGACGTGGATGTAGAGATCGCCGCGCCCGTTGCCGTTAAGGGCGGGCACACCTTTGCTGCGGAGACGGAACTGAGCCCCGGACTGGGTGCCCTCGGGAACTTTCAGCTTATAAGGATGGTCGAGCGTGGGAACTTCGACTTCGCAGCCCAAGACAGCTTGCGCCAAATTTAAAGGGATGGTGCAATGCAGGTCCTGGTCATGCCGCTCGAAGAACGCATGTTCTTTGACCTTTAAAAAGACATACAGGTCGCCCGCGGGACCGCCGTTTCCGCCGGGCTGTCCCTCGCCGGCTAGACGCACACGGGTGCCGTCATCCACACCGGGGGGGATATTGATTTTCAGTTTGCGTTGGACCTGCTGGTGGCCGTGACCGTGGCATTGCGTGCAGGGATTGCGGACGATCTGCCCTGAACCGCCGCAACTGCCGCAGGTGCGGCGAATGGACAGGAAGCTTTGCTGGTAGATGACTTCACCGCGGCCGTGGCAGGTGGGGCAAGTGGTGGGTCCGCTACCGGGCTCGGAGCCGGTGCCGCGGCAGCGGGTGCACGACTCCATGCGGGGAACCTGAATCTCCGGGTTGATGCCCGAAACCGCCTCTTCGAAACTTAACTCCAGATCGAAGCGGATATCATCTCCGCGTTGGGCACGGCTGCGGCGACGGCCGCCGCCTCCGCCGAACAGATCACCGAAACCGAAGAAGTCACCGAGGATGTCACTGAAATCCTGGAAGGCCTCGGGATTGAATCCGCCTCCGGCCGCACCTTGCAGACCGGCATGGCCGTAGCGGTCATAGGCGGAGCGCTTTTGCGGATCGCTCAAGACGCTATAGGCTTCCGAGGCTTCCTTAAATTTGTCCTCGGCATTGGGGTCGTCGGGGTTGCGGTCGGGGTGGTATTTCAGGGCGAGTTTGCGGTAAGCACCTTTAATATCCTGCTCGCCAGCCTCCCGGCCGACGCCGAGGACTTCATAATAATCTCTTTTGGACACGGGCATTACGGTTTGACCGCGACTTTGACCATCGCGGGACGAAGAAGTTTTCCCTTAAAATTATAGCCTTGCTGAAACACCGCCAACACGGTTTGGTCCTCGGCTTCGTCGGTTTCGGCGCGCTCGACGGCCTGGTGTAGATTGGGGTCGAATCGCCGGCCCGAGGCTTCGATAGGCTCGATTCCCAGGCGCTTCAACGTTTCATAGAGCCGCTGATAAATGAGTTCGACGCCTTTGGCGTAGTTCTGGTCGGCGGTCTCGACTTTGAGAGCGCGCTCGAAATCATCTAAAATCGGCAGAATTTCCCGCACCAGATCCATCGCGGCGAACTGCACGAAATCGGAACGCTGCTGCTCGAAGCGCTTGCGCGCGTTGTCGAAATCAGCGAGGTTTCGCCGCAAACGGTCCTGCAGTTCCGCCTTCTCCGCGGCAAGTTCGTCTCGCTCAGCGGTTACTGCCGCCAATTGCCCTTCGACGGTTGTAGCTGGGGTGTTCTCGCTGGTTTGATCAGGCTTCTCAGTACTCACTGATCATAGATTAGCAAAGGGGGCCGGATCCAGACGGCCTTGCGATGAGTGATTCGGGTGGCAAAGCAGAAGTGGCGATGCGGCTAGAGGCGTAGCGCCAGGTTTGCATGATCGCGACCGGGTGGGACGGTGTGGGTGGCCACGAGTGCCGACGGCCTGACCGGGTTGGTCCGCGCACTGGTGAGGAACGAAGCCAAATCGGCGGGTTCGGCTATGTTTTCTGCTTCTTGCCGCTCGGCTTGGAGACGCATCAGTTCGGCGTAGGCCTCCTGGTAGCCGCGCTCGAGTTGGGCAGTGCGCCGCTGCAGCCGCATGAAGATGCTGCTGGCCTTGGCGAAGGCTTCGCCTAAGGCCACCTGTTCCGACTCGGTGCTCGACTGCGCGGTGTAGAAGTTCCAGAGTTGGGCCTCGACACGCATCACGCGGCGCAACAGCCATTCGTTACGGAGGATGAGGTCGAGTTGGAAGCGCTCGTCGGGCGTGGCGGGTTGGAATCGATCGGCGTATTCGTTTTGCAGTTGACGGAACTGCTCGGGGTCTTCGCCGCGGATGAAGAGGGATTCGGAATCGAGTCCGGACTTGAGGGCGTTTTGCGAGGACCGGGTTTTGCCTTCGGAAGTAACCGGACCGGTAGATTTCTGCGAGTTGAGGCGATTGGCGTCGATCTGCAGTTGGGTGGACATGCTGGCTGCTCCTTCGGCTACACGGTAGCAGCGAGGCAAGCGGGGGCGAGCAAGTGGTGGGCGGAACTGGTGTGGAATGAGGTGGGAATATTTTTTGGGGTGCGGTGACTGGAGGGTTTTCGAGGAGTGGGGCTGACGACGGAATAGAACTCGCAGAGGATTTGCGGCGTGACGTAAAGGGTTGTGCTCCCGCTGCGTCCCGCGTCCAATAAAGTACGCGAGGAAACATGGGAGGCAAGGTTGCGCGAAGCGTAGTTGACACACGGCGGGCGTTTGCTCGGTTATTAGGGCCGATTGGTTCTGATGGTTTTTGTTGCGCCGTGGCGCCGGCTCTCTGCTGCTCTGCGGATGTCGTCAACGTCCGCGAGATCGCGGGGACGGCCTGACGCGAGCTTAGAGGCTATGAGGTCATCGGCGGATATGAAATTCGCCTTCAGGCCTGTGGCCGTATCAATCACGGTTTCGATGCGCCGTTCCCATGCCGAATCAAAATCAACGCCGGGAATGGAAACGAGAATATCGAAGCCTCTCGGTTCGCGTCCAAAGCGGAAGAAAATCTTCGGGTCCGTGAAATCCTCCGGGCGGATGCCGTCTAAGGGTGCCCCGAATTGAGCGAGCGAGGAATAGGTGGCCCTCGCATTTTCAGAGTTCCCTTTGACGAACAGGTCCATGTCCTTCGTGAAGCGCGGCTGCGAGTGATAGATCACAGCAAAGCCGCCGACAACGAGGTATTTAACGCCATGGGACTGGAAGGCGGACAAAAGGTCTTTGTAATCTTGGTACATCGGGCTCGATCTTCCAACCCTTGAGTTCGTAGGCAGTCAGGATCATTTCCTCAACCGCGTCCAACCGTTCGTGCGCGGGCCGACTCTGCCAGTAGCGGTACTCGTCCGCTTTGATCTCATCGAAGTCGGTGTATTTGCGTATCGTGATCGGCGTGTTATCCATAGCGTGCTGTATTTAGCATAGGGCAGTGCGAAAACGCGCGCGGTTACCTGCTTCGTCGAGTGGCTGGCCGCCCAGGTTTTCAGCCGCGTCTACATGGTTGCGGGCTACGCGGCTTCTACTCTTTCGCGCACATTGAATTCCAGCTTCCAGCGGCGGCCGTCGCGCGCTACGCACCAAAGTTGCAGCACGCCGGTTTCGGTGACCACAGTCTCGAAGGAGACCGGCACCACTTCTGACGAAGTCTCGCCTGCCTCGAAGGCGACCTCCATGGGAGCCAGCTCTTCCAGGTCTCCGGTCGCGTCTTCAATCAGGTCGCCAGGTTTATCGTTTTTGCGCGTGGCGGAGGTAAGAAAGCGGAATTCCGCCGGCTCTCCCACTACCAACCCGAACTCGCGGCCTGGTATGCGAATGTCCGAGCCCTCTTCCATGCCGAAGGGGACCACGGCAAGGGCCTTCAAGGGCGCCGCGAAACCCGGCACGGAGGGCATGGCGCTTTCAATGCCGATGTAGTAGGTACGCGGCACGCCGCCATGGATGCGCACTCCGCGTCCGCGCCGCGCCAAACCGTAGTAGGCCGCGCCGCGGGCCACGGCGTGCATCAGGTCCTCACCGCTGAGCGGTTCTATGGGCGCCATCCCTTCCGCCGCAAGCCAAGAATCGAGCGTGGCGATGAGGCGCTCGCGCACCATGGACGCATGCAACACACCGCCGTTGAAGAGCACATGGGTCGGACAGGCGAGGCCGCTAGGCCCGCGGCGCACGGTGCCGTGCTCTAAAGAGGCTGCCTGCTGCCGCAGAAAACGGGCCAGCTGCCGCGTAATCGCAGGGTCCGCAGCATAGGGCAGGCCGATCTCCTGAAGGCCGACCCGCCGCTGGCGCGCCGGCATCTCGTTGCTTGAAACCTGCGGCAGAAAACCCTCTTCGATGACGCGGTCGATATCCTCGCGGCTGAGCGAGGCTTTTATCGTTCCGCCCACCAGGCCGCTGCCCCGCCCGAGAATCGTCACCGGATGCTCTTTCGCGCCCGCGCCCGGCTCGAGCAGCCGCTCCTTAGCTACGCGGCAGTTGTTCCACAGCGCTTGGAGCTGGCGATTGTCGAGACGAGTGCCTTTTGCCGCTAGCCGCTGCGATACCGTGTTGGCCAAGGCGAGATCGATGTTGTCCCCGCCCAGCAGAATATGCTCCCCCACCGCAACCCGGTTCAGAGCGAGTTCGCCGCTCTGCTCCGTGACGGCGATCAGGGTGAAATCGGTGGTGCCGCCGCCGATGTCCACAACCAGAATCAAGTCGCCGACGTTTACCAGTTCGCGCCAATCGGCGTGGCGTTCAATCCAGGCGTAGAAGGCGGCCTGGGGCTCCTCGAGTAAAGTGATGTTCTGATATCCGGCCTGGCGGGCGGCGTCGAGTGTCAGTTCGCGGGCGACGGCATCAAACGACGCCGGAACCGTCACGAGCACTTCCTGTTGCACGAAAGGGGCCTCGGGCTTTTGAAAATCCCAAGACTCGCGCAGATGCTCCAGGTAGCGCCGGCCGGCCTCGAGCGGCGAGATCCTTTCCACTCCTTCCGGCGCTCGAAACGGCAGCAAGGGCGCGGTGCGGTCCACACCGGAATGGGACAACCACGATTTGGCGGAAGAGACGAGTCTTCCGGCATTCTCCGCGCCGCGTTTTTGCGCCAGTTGACCCACCACGAAGCGGCGCTCCTTATCCCACGGCAGCGCTAGTGCGCCCGGCGGGAAGTCCGTGCCGCCCGGCAGGTAGAGAAACGAGGGAAGCAGGTTCTCGTCGCGCACCTCACTGGGGTTGGTAAGCTGCGGGATGGCGAGCACCTGCACCTTCGCGGGAGCAAACGGGTCGCTGCCCTCGTGAACCTCAGCGTAGGCTACGGCGGAGTTGGTAGTTCCCAGGTCGATTCCGACTACGTATTTGACGGCCAATTTGTCTACTCGATCTCGATTTCGGCGGGCGCCAGAATAGCGGCATCCTGCTTGGCGGGAACTGTGGGCAGGTCAACCTTCGCGGCGCGCCAGCCTTTGTGCCGAAGCGTGCCTCCGGAAGGCGGCGTGGACGGGACATTACCGATAAACTTTACGATATTCGGATCCTTCGACGGAGCTTGCGCGAAAGTTCCTTCGACGCCGTCGATCACCGGCTGCAGGGTGAAATAGCGCATCACCGAATCGCGGCATTGGTCATGCAACTCGCGCACCGCCGCACCCACCTGATCATCGGAATAGGCCGACAGATCCTCCATCAAGAAATCCAAAAGACGTGAATCCCGCTGCAGTATGCCAAGCACCTGGAGCGCTCCATCCGAGGTTCTGACCGCGGGAGGTGCGGGCGCCGCCGCCGTCTTAGCCGCGGGAGCCGCGGCGGCTCGCTTCGACAGGCCAAGCTCCGTAAGCGACTCGTCGGAGAGCCTGCCCTGGAAAAGAATATTGAAGAGGCAACGGAACGCGAGCAAAATGCGGCTCAAGCAGCTAACTCCACGAGACTAGGATACCGGATGTTTGCGCGGCTGGATCACGGTAACCTGCCGGAGCCGTTCTAATTGGCGGCGCGCAATGTCCGCCCACGGCCCCGACCGGTCGAGCTTGAGATAGTTTTTCCAATGGTGCACGGCTTTGAGCACGTCTCCCGTGCGTTCCGAGAGCAGTGCCAGATTGAAGTGCGCGTCGGCGTATTGCGGATTAAGCGTCAACGCTCTGCGATAGTGCGCGGCGGCGTCTGTCAGCCGCCCCTGCTCGTCATACAGATTGCCGAGGTTGAATTCCGGGAGCGGGTAGTTGGAATCGGCGAGTATCGCTGCGTGATAGTATTGTTCCGCTTCTCGAAACCGGCGCTCCCGATAATAGATCGTGCCCAAATTCACCATCGCTCCGGCAGCCTCCGGATTCAGTTCGATGACCTTTTGGTAGGCGTTCACAATCTGCTCGAGCGGCGCTTCGGTCTCTTCGAGCTCGAGCCCTTTCTGGAACCAGTTTTCCGACTCCTTCAGCGGATTGAAGCCCTTGAGATGCCCGGGAAATAACTTAATCCCACCTAACTCCGCGGCCTCGAAATCGAACAGGATCTGGCCGCTGAGGGCATCCATTTTTTGGCCGGCCACGCGCACCGTGATGTTCTTTCCGGTGGACAGAATACGCAGTTCCGAGAGCGGTTCCTTCACTCCGGCCAGCTTGCGCCGCAGCGATTCCACGGCCTCGGCGATCTTCTTCGGCCGGATGCCCTTCTTGCGCAGTTCGAGTATGGTACGGATGGCAATGAGATCAGAAAATGAATACGATTCGCTGGTGGGAATGAGGGCCTGCTGTTCCCAATTGCGAAGATCGCGCTCGCTCAAGCGGAATCGCCGGCGAACGTGCCGGCGGGAGTACTCCTCGTGCGCAAGCTTGGGCACGCGCCTATTTTAACCCGCGCCCGGCGTCTTCGTCGGGCTAAAGCTTTGTGGGGAAAAGGACTTGAAGTCTTTGCAGTTTAGGGATATGATCGCCAAGTGGGCACTCTAAAACCCATCCGGCCGTCGGCCGCCGAGCCTGTGGAATTGCAGGCCCGCGCCATGGACAATTTGCGGTATATCCGGCGCACCATGGAACGGGCGGGGTCGTTCACCGCGGTGCCCGGCGTGGGCGGCATATTTATGGGCGCGACTGCCATGGCGGCAGCCTGGATTGCCTCGAGCCGTCCTTCCGCCACCTGGTGGTTTTCGGTCTGGTTCGCGGAAGCCATACTGGCGCTACTGATCGGGAGTGTCGCGGCGGCGTGTAAGTCGGCTGACGCCCGCATCCCGCTCTTTTCGGCTCCGGGACGGAAATTTATGACGGGCTTTGTTCCGGCACTTGCAGCCGGCGCCCTAATCACTTTGGTGTTGTTTCGCGCTGGTCAATTTTCCCTAATGCCGGGCGTCTGGCTGTTGCTGTATGGAGCAAGCGTTGTCTCCGGGGGCGCGGCCTCTGTCCGCATCATTCCACTGATGGGCGCCTGCTTCATGGCTGCCGGCGCGGCCGCGCTCTTTACTCCAGCGGGTTGGCGCAATGCACTGCTCGCGGGCGGGTTCGGAGGGATTCATATTCTATTCGGTGTAATCATCTCGGTGAAGTATGGCGGCTAAACCAGCGCGGCGCGAGCGAAAACCGCCTGCGGGTCCGGTGGCGGCTCCGGTTGCCGGCGCGCCAAAACTCGACCGCATGATTCACGAACGCCTTCGCCTGGGAATCCTGAGCGCGCTTTCGGTAAACGAATCGCTCACCTTCAACGAATTGAAAAAGATGCTGGACACCACGGACGGTAACCTGAGTGTACACGCCCGCAAGTTGGAAGAGGCCGGTTATGTCGGCTGCACCAAATCGTTTGAAGGGCGCGTGCCGCGGACCGATTACCGCCTCAGCGCCTCCGGCAAGCGAGCGTTAGAGCGCTACCTCGATCACATGGAAGCCCTCATCCGCGCGATGCGCGAAAAATAGGCGCGGTGGCGCCCACCATCTTAGCGATTGACACAACGCAGGCCTCCGGTAGTGTTGCGCTGGCTTGCGGTGATCAGATCGTGGCGGAAGTTCCGCTCGAGGCCCCAGACGGCTTCGCGCACGTCATCTATGCGCACCTGCAGCGCGTGATGGAACAACACGAACTGCAGCTCCCTTCCATAGACTGTTTCGCCGCCACCGCAGGCCCGGGCTCCTTCACGGGTGTTCGGGTTGGCCTGGCGTGTGTGAAAGGACTGGCCGAAGCCAGTGGAAGGCCGGCCGTAGCAGTGTCGAATTTGGAAGTTCTGGCCCACTTCGGTTCAGCGACGTTGCGCGCACCGGTTCTCGACGCTCGCCGAGGAGAAGTCTATGGTGCGCTCTACGATTCTGAAGGGCGGCTCGTCTCCGCCGAAATCGTGGCTCCGCTCGGCGAATGGCTGAAGATGCTTCCTGCCGAGGTGGAATTTGTCACTCCAGAGGTCAGCGCATTGCAACAACAGCTTACCGGCACCCGATACGAAGGCGCCAGAGTTTCCGCAGCACCCAAAGCCTTGGCAGCGGGTGTTGCGAAGATCGCACTGCGCCGTTTGGTGAGCGGCGGGGGCCAGGATCCGGCCGCCCTGGATGCCAACTACGTGCGCCGCTCCGATGCGGAACTGTTCTGGAAAGAGTGATAGGCGGCGTTCACTTCAGCTCTACCTGAATCTCCATGGCCGTGTGGTCGCCGATGTTCTCCGTCGAATGGCGATAGGGATCGCGCCACGCGACATCCCCAGGTTTTCGGGGATTATCCACTGTCTTGCCGTCACCCAAAGTCATGGTGGTGTGTAATTCCGTCAAATACACAACCACGTACGCCGGATGCTCGTGCATCGGACCGCGAAGATGCGGTTCGAGCACGGTGCGTAATACCCGCACGCGGTCGTTTTCGATGGGCACCTCGTGATGCTTCGGATCCAGTTTCACAGGGTCGAGCGACACGGGCCAGCCTTTCGCTTTGGGCCCGCCGGGCTTAAGCTCGATGAGCACGGCTTCGAGTGGCTGGTCGGATAGGTTCTCTTCCGCGTGCCGCGTAGCCTCATTAAAAGCTACCTCACCGGCTCTGCGCGAAATCTCCTCAGACTTGCCGTCCGGAGCCGTGACCTTCTCATGCACATCCGTCAGGAAAACGGCAACCGTAGCGGGATGCTCGTGCATGGGCGATTTGCCGTGAGGCGGGTGCTTCACTCGCAACACACGAACCCAAACGTTATCAAGCTCCACCTGATAGGCGCCCGTACTGACCTGGATCGGATCCTGGGCCGAGAGAGTGCCTGCCGCGGCAAGAAGTAAGAGCGCCCACGCAATGCGGAACATCAGCCGATCCCCGAATGTCTTTTGAAAATTTGGGGCAGGTTCTGTGAAAACGCGGAGCGGGCCATGACCATATCGCATCCGGCTTCCTGCGCCTTCTGTTTGAGATCCACCTGTACATGCGAAAGGTAACCGATGAGGCTGATCGTTTTAGTGGTTGGAGTGGTCTTCAGTTTCGAAATTAAGGTCAACGGCTCGACGGCGTCGAAATTAAGGTCGAAGATAATCAGCGAGGGCTTTTCACCCGCCTTCTCCAGAACCTGATCCGGTTCCTTCACAAACTCCAAGGCTAAGCCGTTGCGTTTGGCGGCCTCGCTCAACTTCACCGAAAAAAACAGATCGTTCACAACGGCCAGAATTCTTTTGGCTCCCTGCTTCTGCATAGATGGATCGTTCTTAGTCTTAAGTTCTCTGTGAAAAAAGTAGGAGGAGGAAGATCCACGATTCTAACATGGAAGCATGGATATTCACTCTTGGTCACGTCCGGATGAGGTACAGGTGCGGCACTTGGAGTTGGATCTGGATGTTCATTTCGACCGGAAGATATTGACCGGGGCAGCCACACTTCACTTCGATCCCACGTCGCACCCGGAGCTTGTGCTCGACACGAGAGACCTCGAAATTCACTCGGTTGAAAACGCCGCCGGCTTCGAAGTGGGTGCGCGCGACCCGATTCTGGGAGCGCCATTACGAATTCGCCTGACGCCGGGCTGTTCGTGGGTTCGCGTGAACTACTCGACGAGCCCGAACGCCTCGGGCTTACAGTGGCTCGATCCGGCGCAAACGGCCGGTAAGCGCATGCCGTTTCTATATACCCAATCGCAGGCGATTCACGCGCGAAGCTGGATTCCGTTGCAGGACAGCCCCGCCGTGCGCATCACCTTCGAGGGCCGTGTTCGTACATCCAACGGTCTCTCTGCCGTGATGGCGGCGGAGCGGGCCGGAAATCATTTCCGTATGCGGCATCCAGTGCCTTCGTATCTGATCGCGCTCGCGGCGGGCGATCTGGAATTCCGTTCTCTGGGCGAACGCTGCGGGGTATTCGCCGAGCCGTCACTGGTGGATGCCGCGCGGCGGGAGTTCGCCGATACCGAAGCGATGATCCGGGCCGTCGAGGAGATGTTCGGGCCCTATCGTTGGGGGCGCTACGATCTGCTGGTGCTGCCCCCGAGTTTTCCGTTCGGCGGAATGGAGAATCCATGCCTAACGTTCGCTACACCGACGATCCTCGCCGGCGACAAGAGCCTGGTTGCGTTGGTGGCGCATGAACTGGCGCATTCGTGGTCGGGCAACCTGGTTACTAACGCTACCTGGAGCGATTTCTGGCTCAATGAAGGCTTCACGGTTTATATAGAAGGGCGGATCATCGAGAAGGTGTATGGGCAAGACCGGTACGCTATGGAGGCCACGTTAGCGCGCCGCGAATTAGACCGCGAGATGGAGTCCTTGCCCGAGAGTGACCGCGTGCTGTACCTGCCGCTGGCCGGACGTGATCCTGACGACGGCTGCACACTGGTGCCCTACCAGAAGGGCGCGCTGTTGCTTCGCACTCTCGAGCGTGAAGTGGGCCGCGACCGGTTCGATGCATTTCTCCGGTCCTATTTTGATCATTTCGCGTTTCGAAGCATCAGTACGGCGGAGTTTCTGAATTACTTCCGCACCGAGCTTTCGACAACGGTACCGCTCGACGAGTGGATTTACAGTCCGGGAATTCCGGCCTCCGCGGCCGAGCCGTACTCGGATGCTTTCACTTGTGTCGAGACGGCTGCCTCGCGTTGGCGGAACGGCGAAACCATTGATACCAGCCGCTGGTCGACGCAGGAGTGGCTCCACTTTTTGCGCGTTCTCGAAAAGCCGGATCTGGCGCGGCTCGAAGCCGAGTTTCATTTGAGCCGGACCGGCAATGCGGAGATCCTGAGCCAGTGGCTCGCAATGAGTATTCAAGCGCAGTTCGAGCCCGGGCTTGCGCTTCTGGACTCGTTTCTATGCTCCGTCGGCCGCCGAAAGTTTCTCAAACCTCTGTATAGCGAACTGCTCAAGACCCCGGAAGGCGCGGAGCGCGCGAGAAGCATCTACCGGCGTGCAAGGCCTGGCTACCACCCGATCGCGCAACATACGATCGATGGTCTGGTGTTCGCTGATCGTTGAACATGCCCCTGCTCGAGCTACGCGATGAGGGGCTCTACTGCGCTCCCGGCGGCTTCTACATCGATCCGTGGGGTCCCGTAGACCGGGCCGTCATTACTCATGCTCACCCGGATCGTGCCCGCCCTGGCTCTAAGTCGTATCTCACTTCTAACGACGGCGAAGCGCTGCTGCGGATGCGCCTGGGACCACAAGCCGTCATCCAAGCGGTGGCCTACGGCGAGTCCTTGACCTTGGGTGAGGCGCGCGTCACAGCATATCCCGCGGGGCACATGCTGGGGTCGGCGCAGATTCGAATCGAGCATGCAGGCGAAGTTTGGGTCTTCTCGGGCGATTACAAGCTTGCGTCCGATTCCACCTGTGCTGGTTGGGAGCCGGCTCCGTGCGACGTATTCGTTACCGAGGCCACGTTCGGTCTGCCTATATTTCGTTGGCCTTCGGCGGGCGAAGTCCGCGACTCAATTCACGCCTGGTGGCGCGCCAATCAGCAGGCCGGACGCGCCAGCCTGCTGTTTGCGAATCCCCTGGGGAAGGCCCAGCGTTTGCTCGCTCTGATTGATTCCGCACTCGGCCCGATTTTTGTACACGAGGAGATCGAGCGGGTGAACCAAATCTATAGAGCGCGAGGGGTTCAACTCGCGGGCGCTCGTCTTGGGGATGGGGAGAAAGGGTGGGCCGGCGCATTGGTTTTGGCGCCTCCGGAAGCACACGCCTCCGCATGGGCGAAGCGCTTTGGAACGGCATCGACCGCACTCGCCTCCGGGTGGATGCGCATACGCGGCACGCGGCGCCGGCGGTCGCTCGATCGTGGTTTTGTTCTGTCGGATCATGCCGATTGGTCCGGCCTCCTAAGCGCCGTTGAAGCCAGCGGCGCAGAGAGCGTTTGGGTGGTCAGCGGTTTTCGCGGTCCGATGGTCCGCTGGCTTGCGGAGCACGGCCGCAGATCGATCTCGGTGGACACGCGCTTCGGAGAGGCCGAGCCGTGAAAGCCTTCGCCGAACTGTACGCCGCGCTCGACGAGACTACCAAGACCAACGCCAAGATCGCGGCGCTCCGGGCCTATCTCGAAAAAGCGCAGCCCGAAGATGCTGTATGGGCCGTACATTTTTTGATCGGGCGCAGGCCCAAACGCCTGCTCGAGTCGCGCAAGCTCGCGCAGTGGGCGATCGAAGAAGCCGCGGTTCCCGACTGGCTCTTCGGGGACTGTTATCACGCGGTGGGCGATTTCGCGGAAACGATCGCGCTGCTCCTGCCGCCCGCCGGAACTTCGAGCGAACTTCCGCTTCACTACTGGGTGCAAGAACGCCTCCTGCCGCTGCGCGAAGCGGACGACGACACCCGGCGCGCATGGCTGATCGAGGCTTGGCGGTCGATGGATGAGCGGCAGCGATTTGCCTGGAACAAACTCATCACGGGCGAGTTTCGGGTCGGCGTTTCGCAGAGTCTGGTGGTGCGCGCGATCGCCGAAGTGAGCGGCGCTTCGCCTGAAGCTGTGGCCCATCAGCTTATGGGCGAATGGCAGCCCACCCCGAGTTTCTGGCGGCAACTCGCGGCCGCACCCGGCAGCGCCGCGGAAAGCGATGGCGGCCTGGGACGCCCGTACCCCTTCTGCCTTGCATATCCGTTGGACGGCGAGGTGGAAAATCTGGGTGATATTCAGGAATGGCAGATGGAATGGAAGTGGGACGGTATCCGCGCGCAACTGATTCGCCGTGGCGGCCGCACGTTTATCTGGTCCCGCGGCGAGGAGTTGATGACCGGCCGTTTCCCCGAGCTGGAGGCGCTAGGCGCGCTCCTTCCCGAAGGCATCGCCATTGATGGAGAAGTGATGCCGTGGAGGGGAGACGCACCGCTGCCGTTTGCGCAGATGCAGCGCCGGATTGGGCGCAAAGTGCTCGGGGCTCGCATCCTGGCGGAAGTTCCCGTGGTCCTGGTGGGTTTTGACCTTTTGGAATTTGAGAGTCAAGACGTTCGGGAGCGGCCGCTCAAGTGGCGCCGAGCGCAACTGGAAGCTATAGCACCGCCTGAGAGTGCTCTGGTGCTTTCGCCGCTGGTCCACGCCGGGTCCTGGGACGAGTTGCGGCAATTGCGGCAGCAGTCACGGGAGCGGCATGTGGAAGGCTTCATGCTGAAGCGGCTCAACTCGGCTTATCGCGTAGGGCGGAGGCGCGGCGATTGGTGGAAGTGGAAAATCGAGCCATACTCAGTGGACGCAGTTCTGATTTATGCACAACCCGGCAACGGCCGCCGAGCGAGTCTGTTCACCGACTACACCTTCGGCATCTGGGAGGATGGCCGGCTCGTCCCCTTCGCCAAAGCATATTCCGGATTGAGCGATGAAGAGATCCGGCAGGTGGACGCGTTCGTCCGCCGCAACACCATCGAGACGTTCGGCCCTGTTCACCACGTAAAGCCGGAGTTGGTATTCGAGTTAGCCTTTGAAGGAATTCAGCGCTCCTCGCGGCACCGCAGCGGAATTGCGGTCCGCTTCCCACGCATGGCTCGCTGGCGGCACGACAAGAGACCGGAGGACGCCGACACTATCGAGACAATCCGCGCTTTACTTCCCTGAGACGGCAATTCGCCCATGCCATACTGGCGAATGGTGTCCAGGGTTCTGATTGCGGGCGGAGGCTTGGCCGGATTAGCTGCTGCATCCGCTCTGGGGAGTGCGGGTTTTGAAGTAGATCTGTTTGAGGCGCGTCCTTTTCTAGGCGGCCGCGCCACGTCTTATCCGGTTCCAGCTTCTCCCGAAGCTCCAGCGGAGACGATCGACAACTGCCAGCACGTGTTGTTACGCTGCTGCGTCAACCTTCTGGATTTTTACGAACGGCTGGGAGTGCGGCAACACATCCGGTTTCATCGCGAATTCTATTTCGTCGAGCCCGGCGGCCGTGTTTCCAAATTGCGCCGGGGCCCATTTCCCGCGCCGTTTCACTTCACGGATTCATTCCTCGCTATCTCATTTCTTGACAAGCTGGACAAACTGGCGATCGCGCGAGCGTTTCTGGCACTGCAGCGCGAACGCACGCGGCGCGCCGATCTCGATCGGATCAGCATGCTGGACTGGTTACGGGAAAAGGGCCAGACCGATCGTGCCATCGAGCGTTTTTGGCGCCAGGTGCTGGTGAGCGCCGTAAACGAAGACCTCGGTCGCATGGCGGCGCGGCACGGGTTTCAGGTCTTCTGGCTGGGCTTCCTGGCCCGCTCCAATTCCTACGAGATGGGCATCCCCGATGTTTCGTTATCGCGGCTCTACGCGGCAGAGGCATGGCAGCGGCTCTGTTCCGTCCGCTTGCACACCCGCTGCCCGGTTGAGCGGATCGGACCGGAGGGTTTCGTCATCAATGGCCGTTTGGAGACAGCCGGCTTCTACGTGTGTGCTCTACCTTTCGAGCGCTTGCAGGCAGTAGGGCTCAGCGCCCCGGCTCTCGAACATTCGCCCATCACCGGTGTGCATCTCTGGTTCGATCGTGAAATCACCACGCTGCCCCACGCCACTTTACTCGACCGCACCATGCAGTGGATGTTCAACAAAAACGGCGGGCATTATCTGCAGCTGGTAGTAAGCGCCTCACGAACTCTGACCGATCTTTCCCGCAACGAGATCATCCAAATTGCGCTGCGCGACCTGGGGGAATTTTTTCCCCGTGTAAATGAGGCCACGCTATTGAAGGGGCATGTAGTCAAAGAGCAGCGCGCAACGTTCTCGGCCGGGCCGCATACGGAGGCTCTGCGCCCGGACTGCAGTACCGAAATTTCAAACCTGTTTCTCGCGGGCGACTGGATTCGGACCGGGTGGCCTGCAACCATGGAGGGAGCCGTACGCGGCGGATATCTTGCTGCGGAAGCAGTCTGCCGTAAAGCCGGATTGAACGCGAGATTCCTCGTGCCCGATCTGGCCTAGAGCGTGTAGGTGTGCCGGTGGCCCAGGAAAACGGTTCGGACTAGAGCGAAATTCGAAACTCGGGCGGGTTTGCGGCGGCACGAAATCTTGGGCTGGGCGAACGGTGGCGTCCGCGCAGGTAGAATTCGTGCTCTTCGATAGTAGCGGCGTGGCGAGCGCCATCCGAACGGGTTACCTTGCCCGAAACGCAGAGATTGATGGCAACGGAGTCGTGAAGGCGCGCCGGCCAGGCCAGCGAGATTTCGAGTTCGGCGCCCAGAGTTAGGTCGGCCGGGGCCTCGAAGAGAATCCCCCCGGTCGAGACGTCCACGGAGCGGCCTGCCCCGGCCAGCACCACTTCGCCTTTTTGGATTATGCGATATTCCAAATCGGCTTGAATCGGATAGCGCTGGTTGATGCGGCGATCGCCGGCTAAGATCCGGGCTTGACGACGTGTACTTGGCGTCATGCCGCAGACTCCCGTTCGGTCTGACTTGCCGAGTTCATGATGCAGCGTACCTGGACGCGTTCAAAAGGGGCGCCGCAGTAGTCTGTCGCGCCGGCATCCAAGGCATCCAGCCACTGTTTGGTGCCGGGCACGCGGGTCACCGCCACGACCGGAAGCATCGGTTCATACTCTTTCAATTGCCGAATAGTTGTCGAAAAGTCCGGTCCATCGGCGGAAATGAAAACTACGCCGGGTTTCGGGCCGTGCCGCAAATCCTGGAGGTGCAATTTTCGAATCACGCGATGTGCTTCCTCCCGCAAAACTTTGGCCAGCGAGCGCTCCAGGTCATCCGGAAGGCCGAGTAAAGTAACACGAGACATACTGAATCTCCTTCATGTAGAAACTTCTCGGCAGGGAGTATAAGGCGGGTCCGCAAAGACCTGACTAGTAGTTAAGGTACCTGGAGGCAGGCTTGATGTCCAATCGATAATTCTTATGCGGCCCGTGGCCGTTTGTTAGCTACCGGACGATTTTTTCGAATGGCCAGACTGCTTCTGCCGGATTTGGCCGGATTGAGCGCGCCGGTAGAGGTCGGATTCGGCGGCAGCAAGGGCATCCTCTCCGGAGGCGGCGTACAAGTCCGCGAGAGCTGCGTGGGCATCGGGAAACTCCTCCGCGGCAAAACGTAGATGCTCCTGGGCCGAGTGCCACGTTTCCTGCCGCTGTGTTAGAAGGCAACCCAGTAGATAGTGGGCTCTGCTGCTTGCGGGATCGAGCGCGAGAGCGGTTTTTGCCTCCAATTCCGCTTCGGGCAATTCGTGCAGCAACATCAGGACGAGCGCAAGGTTCGCGTGGTGGGTACTGGTAGCCGCATCGACCTGAATGGCGCGCCGCAGTTGGGTGGCCGCTTTCTCGACCAGACCGAGGGTAAGGTATTGAACTCCGAGGTTGCCGATTGCTTCGGAGAATTCCGGGTCGAGCTGGACGGCCTTTTCAAATTCAGCCACACTCTTTTTGGGGGAGCCTTGGCCGGCGAACTGCATTCCATGCACGAAGGCGGCGAGGGCCTTGGCAGGTGGCTTGTGGCGCAGCCGTGCGGCTGAGACGGTCCTCTCCGGCACAAAGCCGCGGGAGCGGGTCGCCTGTTCGAGAGAAGCCCGCTCGGCAGAATCCCGGTCGGCTGTCAGCTGGCTGTCAAGCCGGCGGGAGTAATCAAGGGTGCGCCATGTTGGCTGGGCGAAGCTGGAGCTAACGGCACAAAGGAAAGTTAGACAGGTGATAGCGGTATTCAACGTATGTTCTCCGAATGAGGAAGTTCAGGACGGCAATTTCTTGCCGGTTCAACGAGTAACTGAGGTCAGCGAAAACGTTGCTGGTCCGCAAGGAGTAGAGCGGTCTGGGGGCTGGACTGGGGCCTGAAGGTATGTAGCACGGCGGCAGCGCGCACGCGCAAAGTGGCGGTGCGCCGAGCCTGCCAGCCAACGGTACG
>JAFAWA010000519.1 GCA_019242155.1 Terriglobia bacterium
CGGCCTGCGGGTGATTCCGGAATCGAAAGAACGCGACCGGCTCGCATTCGCGTTCATGTCGAACGGCATCTCTTCGGAGCGGCAAGTAGAGACGGCGGTGCGGCAGACGGCGGCGCTGATCCGGCACGCGATCGAACAGAAGCTGAAAGTGATCGTGGTCGCAGGACCTGTCGTTGTTCACACAGGCGGCGCGCCCGGTCTTGCAAGTTTAATTCGCAACCGGTGGGTGCAGGCGCTGCTGGCCGGTAATGCGTTAGGCGTGCACGATGTGGAGGCGGCGATGTTCGGCACGTCGTTGGGCATTCGCCTTTCCGATGGACGGCAGGAAGAGCACGGCCATCGCAATCACATGCGTGCCATCAATGCGATCTATCACGCCGGATCCATAGAGGCGGCGGTCGAATCCGGCTGCTTGCGCTCCGGTATTCTCTACCAGTGTGTGAAAAGCGAAGTGCCGTTTGTTTTGGCCGGCAGCCTTCGCGACGATGGGCCTCTCCCGGACACCATCACCGATATGAACTGCGCCCAGGATGCCTATGCCGGGCAACTCAAAGGGGCGGGCCTGGTCTTGTGCCTCGGCTCCATGCTGCACTCCATCGCAACGGGGAATATGCTGCCGAGTTGGGTGAAGATCGTGTGCGTGGATATCAACCCGGCGGTCGCGACGAAAGTAAGTGATCGCGGCACGGGCCAGGCGGTCGGTGTGGTCACGGACGTCGGGCTATTCCTCGACCTGCTTTCTAGAGCCCTTCCATGAAGCGCGCCTACACCGACGAGCACGCCGCCGCCGGCGTGAACGCGGCACTTCCGGAAATCGAAACCTGGCCCAACCAGTATCGCGGCTATGAAATTGAAATCGTCATGCCGGAGTTCACTTCCGTGTGTCCCAAGACCGGTCTTCCGGATTTCGGACGCCTGGTGCTTCGGTATGTGCCTGACCGGAGTTGCCTGGAGCTGAAATCCTACAAGATGTATCTACTGGCTTATCGCGACTTGGGGATTTTTCAGGAGAACGCTGTAAATCGCGTGCTGGCTGACGTTGTTCGGGCCGCTAATCCGATCCGCGCCACCGTAGTTGGCGAGTTTTCGCCGCGCGGAGGCCTCGCCACGCTCGTAACGGCAAACTGGACCAGGGCAGGGAAGACACCGCGGAAGGCGACCCGTGGAAAGCGCTGAGCTGATCGCGATGCTGCGGGGCGTGCGGGACCACGTCCGGGCACGAAATCCGCAAGGGTCAGCGCCTGGAAATTTTCCGCTTCCCGACCTGATGCCGCTCCTCCACGCACGCGATGCGGCTTTGGGAAAAGCCGCTTCCATAGGGACAGTGAATCCGCGCCGCGGCGGGCCCATCAACGGGCTGGTGCAGATCTGGAAGCAGTTCGTAGCCCGCACTCTGGATTGGCACGTTCGCGAGCAGATCGTTTTCAACCGCCGGGTGATGGACTGTTTCGACACGGTAATCGAAGCGCTGAACGAAAATAATCGCGGCTTGACGGAGTTGGCCGGCAGGTCCGAAGAGTGGCGGTTGGAAACCGAAGAGTTAAAGGATATCCGGAAACACTGGACCGAATGGCGCGCCGGATGGGAATCGAAACTGCGGGAAAACGAAGTTCAATTTCTGCGCAATGTGGCGGAGCTGCACGCGGCATTTCAGCACCGCGTGACCCTTATGGACGCGCAATACCGCGAAACCGCCGGAAGCCAGCACCGCGATTTCACGGCGGCACTCCGCGAAGGCATGGACCGCGTGCGCCTGGAGTATGAGCGGTTGATACATTCCGAGTTGCGCCTGATTCGCCAACGAGTGGCTCTACAGGAGAATGCTGCCCAACCTGCAGTCGGGAACGGCACTCACGAGAGTGGCGGGGGTCTGCCGTTTGATTATGGCCGGTTTGCGGAACGGTTCCGTGGTTCGGAGGAATATGTTCGGGCCGGTCAGCATGTCTACGTTCCGTATTTTCGCGGAAGAAGTAAAGTTCTAGACATCGGCTGCGGGCGCGGCGAGTTCCTGGAACTGATGCGCGATGCCGGTGTGAACGCGCGTGGTATCGAAATTAGCGCGGAATCGATCGCCCTGTGCCGGCACAAAGGCCTCGAGGTGGAACCGGCCGATCTCTACTCGTATCTCTCGCAACAGCCCGAGCAGACGTTCGACGGCATCTTCTGTGCGCAGGTGGTGGAGCATCTACCGCCGGAGCGCGTGCCCGAAATGATCAAGCTCGCCGCGAGCCGCCTCGCATCCGGCGGAATCATCGCCATAGAAACACCCAACCCCAAGTGTCTTGCGATCTTCGCGACGCACTTCTACTTGGATCCGACTCATCAGCGGCCAGTCCCTCATCCTCTACTGGCTTTTTATCTGGAGGAGTTCGGCGTCGGGAATCTGGAAGTAAAAAAGCTGGCTCCCGCCCTGGAAACGATGCCGGTGCTGGCCACGCTGCCGGAGGAGTTTCGCAACGCCTTTTTTGGCGGTCTGGATTACGCGGTAATCGGAACGAAGCTGTAAAGGCGAGCGATCTAGGTCCGCTTGCCCCATCGGTAGCGGCCGCGTACCGCGAACATGCCGATCAGACAGGCAGCTAACAACGGCAAAGCGCCTGGTTCGGGAACGGGGACGGGAACGGGAGTCGCTAAAAAGTAATCGTTGGACCCCGTCCTTCCGATGATCTGACCGCTGTCGTTGATGCCCTCGAGGTAGCTGGAGTCATCGATGGACGTGAAGACACCGCCGGTGTCGAGGAACCCGTGAGGCCCATTGGCGTCCCAGTAATAACCGACGATTTGACCGTTGTCATTAATCCCTGTGACGTATGTTTCATATCCATTCGGGTCATCGATTGTGGTGAATGTTCCGGTACCAAGGTCATACACGAAGGCATGGGCGCTATCCCCGCAACACGTATTGCCAATGACCTGCCCGATATTGTTCAAACCCGTAACAAAAGTATAAGGCTCGTTTGGATCATAGAAGCTACTGACAAAACCACCGGCATAATTTACGACAAAGCCGGCAGTCAACTGAGGCGGCGATGGCGCGTCATATGAGCCCGCGACTTGCCCACTGTTATTTATTGCGTTAGGACTGCCGGGAAGACCGAAGCAGCAGGGGATTTGGAGTAGGGTGCCTCCTGTATCGACATAGGTGGCGGTCGTGAGGCTGCCGTTTGGGATCGCGGAAACTAGAATCTGCCCACTGTCATTGATTGCAAAAGCGTCGACAACGGCGTACCCGGGCGCTGTGATTGTGGTGATAATGCCGCCGGTATCGAGATAACCAACTGGAACGGGTAGAGTCACCATAAACGCACTCCCGACAATTTGACCGGCGTTGTTTATGCCCTTTACATCAACGAAGACGGCACCGGGCACATCAATCGGTGTGAACGAGTAAGTTACATCCGCCAAAGCCGCTTTGCCGACAGTGAGAACGGTCATGCCGAGTAGGGCCGCTGTTGCAGTCCGGTGTCTCCACATTGCCGACCTCCGGCAAGATCATACACCATTCATTGAGCGGCCGGTTTCCCGGTAAGATTTTGCACGTTCGAAACTGTGTTTAGAATCTGTCGCCTGACGCGGTTGCGTTCCGGCTTCCGCTGTCCAGGTTCACCACGAGCGGCATCTCTTTTTTGTCGCGAACCACCGTCAATGTGGCGGAGCGTTTGGAACGGTCCGAGCGGAGGTGGGCAGTAATGTCGCGAGTACTGCTGACGTTGTTGCCTTCTACGCGGGTGATGACGTCGCCGGCCTTCAGCCCCGCCTTCTCCGCGGGCGTGTTTTCCAGGACCTGTTTCACCAGCACGCCGTCCTTCACACCGAAGTACTCGGCAAATTGCCTCTCCTGACCTAATGACTCGCCCTCAATGCCGAGCAAAGGGCTTTGCAGGGACAAGGAGAACCTCGGAATATCAATCGGGGGGATGGCCGGAATCTCCGGAATTCGGACCGGACCGCCCGGTGTTTGGATTACCGCCGCCTGGCGCTCCCCGACCGCGACCGTCAGGGTCTGTGCCCCGCCGTTGCGCCACAACGTGAGCTTCACCTGCCGCCCCACCGGCGTTTCCCGCACCATCCGTACTAACTGCTCCACCCCGTCCACGGGCGCGCCGTTATATTCCAGCACCACATCGCCTTCTTTGATGCCGGCCTTCGAGGCGGGGCCGTTGTCGTCCAGATGAGCCACTTCAGCGCCCCGCACATCCTTCAAGTTGAGAGCCTTTGCGCGGTCGGGAGTGATTTCGACAACGCCTATGCCCAAGTAGCTTGAAGGGGCGCCTTGTGCCTCCAATCTGCGGGAGCTTTGGCCGAAAACCGAAGGTATTGCCATGCTCAGGGCCAGGCAAACCAAAGAATAAAACCCGAATTTCATAACAGACCTCATTACTGACGCTTCAGAGAAATAGTGCCACCGGTGCCGGAAATACGCAAGACCGGACCACCGCCGTTGATCTGGCCTTCGGCTATGAACTCCGGTCCCTGCATCCGCACGCCGACGCTATTGAAGTCAGAGACGATGCGGCGCTGCGCCTGGGCCATGATGGTCACCCCCAGATTAGACGGGATCATCACGGTAATGTCACCGTTGGCTGTTTCGATAAACGAGTCGCGAAACGTGCTGCCGCCCAACAGGGAAGCAACGATGTTGCCCACGGTGGTTGACACACGCATAGGCCCGGCGATGTTTGAAACGCGCACGCCCCCGCTGCCCGATTCGCAAAGCACGCCCGCCGCGGCGCCGATCTGTACGAAGCCGGCCACATTCCGGGCAGTGACGACACCGCCGGCTTTACCGACCTGAATCGGCCCGCCGCCTGTAGTGGCCGTAACGGCACCGCCCGCCGAAGAGATGCGGATCGAGCCGCCCACGGTTTCGGCGCGGACCATCCCACCGGCCTCGCCTAGTTCAATCTCTCCTCCGCCGGTTTGGAGCACCACACTGCGTCCGGCGTTCTTCACATTAATCGAGCCGCCCGCGGTGGCGCACCGCAATTCGCCGTTCACTTCGCCGACCTGAATGTTACCGCCGCCCGTATTCAAGCTGCAATCGCCGCGAATGCGATCGCACTTTAACGCTCCACCCACCGAATTGACCTGAAGCGGTCCATCCAGGCCGTCCGCTTCGACATCGCCATCCGATGTATTGATGTAGGCTGCCGTCTGCCGCGGCGTTTTTATGGTGAGATGCTCCATAACCGTGCCGCCCGGCGGGTTGATGAGCACGGTGTCACCGCCGGCTGCGACCGGGATGGAATATTGGCTTAATACACGCCGTGCTTCCTCCTCGCTGCGCGCGCGCACGCTGAGCTTGGCGGTATAAGAGATCTCTCTTCCATTTCCGCCCTGGACTAACACAGGGCCCTGCGCATTCACCCGGAGCCTG
>JAFAWA010000542.1 GCA_019242155.1 Terriglobia bacterium
CCGCCGGTGGCGTCGGCCAGTTCGGCCAGCACATCAGAGTCGGCCGATGCGCTGCTTAGGGCATACTGGCTTTTGAGGCCCATAACGGGAGAAAACCCGTTCTTGCTGGCATCCGCTTCGACGCCCGGAACATACAGGCCGCGCGCATCGAGGGAGCTGATCGTAACGTTGGCGCGAATAGCGCGATCCATGAGTTCCGTCTCGTCGGGCCTATGGTCGATGGTAAGGAAGAAACCGGGCGAGGCGAGGACAATGCTGCGGCTCCCGGGCATTACCGAAATGCGCCGGACCACATCCTTTAAGACGCCTGTAGCGAGACGGGTCTCCTGATCGCCCACCGAAAGCTCCCGGTACGCGGTGGACTGCGCCAGAGCTTGCGCCTGCGCTTGGGCCGCTTGTATCGAGGCCTGGTCATTGCCCGCCGGAGGGTTACAGGCTAACGCTTCAGCAGTTGCGGCCGCGAGAGCCTGTTGATCGTTCCTGTTGACGATGAGGTCCGCCATGTAATAAGAGACATCGGGGCAGTCGTTTGCGTTCGAATGGGCGCTGGTCCAGGGCAGAATCTTGTCCAGGGTCTGTCGCAGCTTGTCGCGCTCCTCTGTGAAATCGAGGGTGGTGCGGCCGGAGGTTGTGAAGATGGCCGCGCGTGTAGTAGGGGTCAGAGCCTCGGCGAAATGCCGGGCAGCCGCCAGTTTGACCTGCAGCAGGTCGCCAATAGTCAGATGCACATCATCAAACAGATACGCGACGAAGCGCTCCGGAACGGGCGGGCTGGGCACGGTAGGGGCGGGGGAAGGGGCGTCGGGATCGGAAGCCGGTACCGCCACAATCACCGGAGCCCCGGGTTTTTCGATCGAGAACTTTGTGATTACCTGCGGCTTGTTCTTGTCGAAGAGCTCAAAATCTTCGCGGCGTAATGTGCCTACAGCATGGCCGTCCCGTTCGCGGACTACCGCCGGCACAAGAACCAGATTCACTCCCGTTCGAAACGTAGCGGGAGCGTCATGGGTGCTGACCTCGGGAGCATTCGCCTGGGGCGCCTGGGCGGGGGCCGTCCAGAAATGCGAAACCAGCAAGGCGAGTAAGAGAACGCGAGCTACTTGTGGCATCTTTCCCGTCCGACGCCTCGTGAGAGCATGCTACCCGCTCGGCGCGCGTGAAGTCAAATCGCTATGGCGGGGATCGCCATTGCCGCGACAATCCGTGGAATACAGACCAGGGGTTTTCATTGGGGCGATGACTCTTCACGCTGAGACAGCTTGGTTATCCGCGCTCTCAGCGTGCTTGAATGGCCTGGATCTTCGGGTCAATAGCGCGAGCATCAGCGCGGCTCCCAATCCAACGGCCGACAACAGGCCTCCCCAGTACACAGTTTGCGGCCGATACTTGAACTCGATCCTATGGGTCCCCGCGGGTGTCACAACACCCTGCAGCGTGCCATCTGCCTCTTCGACGCGCACCGGTTTACCATCGACCGTCGCTTGCCAGCCCGGGAAAAAGGTTTGGCTGAGAACAACCATTCCTTTGCATGTCATCACTGCCTCAATAGTAATGTGTGTCTGTTCTCGCTTCAGCAGCCTGACGATGTCACCGTCACTGTTGTCGCACTGATCGAGTGCAGGACCTGTGCCCGTCAGGAAGACTTCGCGCCTTAGATCCGCGGACTGAAGTTCGGAAATCGGGTCTTGCCCCAGAAACGCGCGGCGCCGATGGACGCTCCAGACCGGAGGAAACGCTTCCGGGTTCCGGTACACATTCAGTCCGGAGGCTCCGTTAAAAACTTCAATTTGTCCCGCCCGAGAGACTTTTCTGCCGACAGCATAGTTCAATCCGAACAACTCGCTCGCAACGTGCCCACCTTTCTGCCGTTCGATCTCAAACGGTATGAGATTCGAAGTCATGCCCCCCAAATACGCGCGAAATTGTTCAATGCCATCCCAGTCGCCGACATTATAGGGAAGCGCGTCTGTATCGACCTCCAGTCTCACGAAATCGGTTTGCTTCCGCAGGAAGTCGACAACATCTCGATCCTGATCGAGCACCTTCAAAAAGCCGCCCGGTGTCTCGCGATGGCGGTAACTCTGGCCGGTTACGGTTCCGAATTCAAACAGAGCTGTGACGCACAGCAAGGTAATGGCCGCGCTTTCTGAGATGACTGCGCGTTTCCAACCACGCAGCACTGCTGCCACTGCTAATGAGGCCAGCGCCGCGACAGCAAATCGTTCATATTCCCGAGATGTCTCGTCCCGTATGGCAGAGAAACCTGCCAGTACCGGCCAAGGGAGGAGGCCGATCGTAAGGAGGGCGGTGAAGCACCAGCGAGGTGGTGGGCGGAGCCGGAGGGCATCGATGCCATATGAGGCCATAACAGCCAAAGTGAACTGCGCCAGGACGATGGCCATTGCGGGAGTTCGGGCCTTCTCCACTAACGGCACTAATAAATAGAAGAT
The DNA here is from genome assembly GCA_019242155.1 of Terriglobia bacterium. Taxonomy (GTDB): domain Bacteria; phylum Acidobacteriota; class Terriglobia; order Bryobacterales; family Bryobacteraceae; genus PSRJ01. Next base: position 2,451 of record JAFAWA010000542.1, read on the forward strand.
CCCGTGAAAAACCGAGAACCCTCCCATGGCAAACAGTAGGCTTCCAATACAGATACCACCCATTAATCGGACCACCCCTTGATTGAAGGTCAGCGTGAATCCGATGAGTGCCATAACCACGACTGTCACTCCCATAAACGTGTCACGAGTCGAGCCCGAAACCGCCAGACTTAACAGTTCCAAGGGTGGTAGCGAATATTGCTGATGTACCGTGTACGGTACAGACTGTCCCCAGAAGATCGGATTTTGGGAGCCCACCCATCGAATAGAGCGTGTGCCGTATTCGTAGGCGGGTATGGTTTGAAAGGCGCTAACGAGAGCAGCGAAAGTCACAAACATTGCCACAGACGATAGGGCTCTGACACGCCGGCGTGACAATTCAACGAGCCAGAGGACTAGCATCATGAGGGCCGTGAATGTTGGGATTTGATGATGGCCGCTCAAGAACGAAATCCCGAGGAATGTTCCTGCAAGAGCTGCACTCGTAAGTCTGTTATAACCTCTAACTGAGCGAAGATAAAACAGTAGAACCAGCGGTATCCATACTGCCCCGTTCAACATCTGTGGCCAAGCTATGGATCCTACGACTCCCCCAAGCGCGAAGGCAAAGCCGCCAAACAGAGAGGCCGAGGCTGTTCGCCCCAAGTCACGGCAGAACCAATAACAGAACAGCGCTGCGAAGAAGTGAGTCAGTATAAAGTACACATTAAGCCACATCCGTTGGATATGTCCCTCGCGCAGCGGCGATAGGAATAACAGCCAATTCGGAGGATACGCCGCCCCTGGCTGGATTTGGCCGAGTAAGGGCTGCCCTCCCCAAACATTCGGATCCCAGAGCGGAAACTCGCCGCGGTGCCACGCATCTGATTCGAACTGATACCAGGGGAGAACCTGGTATGCCATGTCCGGATGATCCATCCAGGTATACTGCTTGGTCAGAAGTTTCCAGAACGAGCCCGTGATGATAAAGAACAGGATGAGAGGACCTGTAGCCAATGAGCGATTCATCTGACACGTTATACACCATTCAAATTCTCACTGTTTTCGAATGTCGGCGGACCTGCAAGGCCGTGAGCGCGGCTAAGGTGGCGAATACCAGCGCTTTACTGGCCGCAGTGAAAACCTTCCAGAGCTGGGAATGCTTACTCTCACGGACAATAGTTAGCCGTTCATGGCTGACGAGGCCCAGGACAACAGAAATAGCCGTAATGACGAAACCCAGCAGCGAGCCCCAGATTGTGGCAACAGCTCCATATACCGGCCCACGATTACCATGCAAGATAGGTTCGACCGTCGCCGCGCCTCCGCGAAAATAACACCTACCACCCGAATACGAACCCGATCACCAGGGAGAGCAGGAACTCAACCCAGACAAAATGATTTCTCCACCATTGCGGGTATATGATCATAGCGGCGCAATTTCAAGCGCGTGAAGCAGGTCGGATTCCAGTTCTCTATAAGCGGTTTCAATTGCTGCGTACGGCGCCTCATTGTTGACGGCCGTAGAGCCGGAACTTATCCGCTGGATCTGCTTTTCGATGGAAATCTGCTCGCTCAGCACGCCGACCAAGTCTTGAGGGCTACTGGAAGCACCTCCAATCCGGACTTGGAAACCTGTTCTCGAAGATTCGGCTGCTGTGCCAATTTGGCGACCGGTATTACCGCGTTCAAGAAGGCGCCCTTTTCGTTTTTTCCGCTGCAGAAACGACTTCGTTCTGGTCGGCATCTTCGGCGGAAATTCGCCTTGGCGCTGGCGCATAAGGCCGCTCCAAGATCCGGATCGGCTTCTTTGATCACGGAGATGAAGGACGATTGCACCTTGAACTGGATAAGTCGAACATCCTGGAACCGTTCGAGCTGGTCCAGAATGTCGCGCCTAACAAGCGCGGTCAGACGAAAGGATGGAACCAGTTGTTCCGCCTTGCTCTGAAGGTAATAGCCGAGCCCGCTATGGCGCGGCCCAAAGTGGCTATATTCACAGCCGACTATTCCGTTGGCGAAGATTACGAAATGCGTTTGCTGCGCGCCCCCTTCCTGTAGGAGCAATGGGTCAGCTCTCCCGCCTTCTCCATCGGCGGAAAATCGCCTCGCCTAATGTTAGCCAAACGAAGATGGAAGGGGCTCTCGCTTATCGAGCCAACATCACAAATTTCGATCATCCAGGCTATTGCTCAGATACCGCCCATCCGCGGAAAGGCCAAGGTGTTGATATATGCGAGCGCCTGAGTTAGTTCCACGGTCCGAGGCTTTCCGCTTTCCTCGATACCGGCATCAAGTCGGCAGAAGAATATTCTTCGCTTTGCGGTGGTGGCCTTCTCCTTTGGTTTGGCGGTCCGTGGCATAATCACTCAGTCTCGATAGGTTTCGGGCGTTTCCCATCGGCACCTGTCTCTCTCCCTACTCCTCGTCGTCTTCCGTGGTCCCGATATCCCCGGCCTCTTCCGTGGGAACCAGCGGAACGATCTGGCCCGCGAAATACTCCTTCAGTCGCGTAATCAGCATTTCTGCGGTAGTGCCGCCCGTCGCGAGTTTCTCGGCGAACTGCCTACCCGGATGCAGCACGTCCCACGGCGAGCGGTACTGTGTCGCGCGCCGCTTTCCGGGGTCTTTGTTTCCGAATCCGTCGATGACCAAGTTCCAGATGGGTTTGAACTGCTCGATCATCATGTTTTCACCGAGCGGGATCCAGATATCGTCCACCACTAAAGACCGGAAGTAAAAATCGCCGAGCTTGAGATTACTCGCCTCATCGATTGATCCCGCGTGCTGGCGAAGTCGGTCCCGAAGCGCCCTGCCCTTCGAGGCATCGAAGGCAAGCCCACCCTTCCGCGCGCCCTTGGGAACCGCCTTGCCGACATAAATCGGCTGCTCAAAGCGCCCTTCCCTGTTCTTCTCCACTACGGGCGCGTACGGTTCAAAATCACCGGCATAGTAGATCGCGTAGACGCCCGCGCCGACGATATCGCCAACTTGCGCGAGCGCCGCAGTGTCTCGCAACAGAAGCGCTTCCGCCACGCTGCGGCAGAGGTTCAGCTTGTCGAGAGGATTATACGGACCACTCATCCCTGGCTTTCTCCCTTGAGAGAAAGCAGGGTTTTAGCCACGGAACTGGCGACCACTTCCGCCAGGCGAACGGGAACGGCGTTGCCTAGCTGCCGCATGGCCTCGCTCCAAGCCCCGCGGAAGATATAATCATCGGAGAACGTTTGCAGGCGTGCCGCCTCTCTGACGGTGAAGTAGCGGACGGAGCCATCCGAACGGGCGAGCATGTTCTCGCCGCCCGGTACGCCATGATCGCCCGCCTTGAGCGTCTTGGCGGGTTCGTCCATCCGGCTCCCGGTATGGCCGGTATAGCTCCGGGCGCCGGGATTGAAGCGGTGATTCGGCACCTTGTTGTTGGGAAACCTCTCCGGGTCGGGCAAGTCGCAGATGGCGTCCCGCACCGTGAGCCAGGGAGCGATCTCCCCAAACAGTTCTCCGCGCTGGAGCTTCGCCAGACGCGCTTCCAGGCGATCATCCTTTGATGGCCGCTGCCGCTTCGAAACCTGGTGTCGCTCCCAATACTCGCCGCTGATCCACTTGGAGGCGAGCAGCGCGTCCTCGGAATGGGTTTCATCCGGGAAGCTCCACTCGACGCCGAGATCAGACCTAAAGCCGACGATGAACACGCGCTCGCGCTTCTGCGGAATGCCGTAATCCGCGGCGTTGAGCAGTCTGAACACGACCTTGTATTCGGAACTGGTTTTGCGGGCGGTATGGTGCTTTTCCAGTCGCTCGCGATGTTCGCGCCACGACTCCCCTTTTCGACGCCCGAGGCTCGGATGCGCGAGCTGAAGCGTGATGTATTCAAAATAGGTCGCGAAAGTCTCGCGCATCAGCCCCTTTACGTTCTCGAATATGAACGCTTCGGGCCGCAGTTCCCGCACGGCGCGCACGGCTTGCGGGAACATATCGCGCTCATCGTCATTTCCGCGGTGTTTGCCGCAGATCGAAAACGGCTGGCAGGGAGGCCCGCCGGAGACGACCATTACCTCGCCGCCGAGCACGCCGTAATCGAATTGGCGCACATCGCCCTCCCAAAGCGGCCACTCTTCCACATGATGAGTGTGATGGCGCTTATTCTCGCGGAATGTCTCGCACGCCTCCGGATTCCACTCGATCACCGCGGCATGACGGAATCCCGCATTCGCCATGCCGAGGGCAAGTCCGCCCGCCCCGGCGAAAAGCTCAACGCTACGCATCGAGGAATCTCCTGATCCGGTTTTCTAGGCGTCGGGCGTTCTTAATCTCGCATTCCCAGATCGTCAGCACTTTCCAGCCCTGCCGGCGAAGTGTCTTATTATTCTTTTCGTCCCGGTCGCGGTTTCCTTCGAGCTTTGGCAGCCAGAAATCAAGACGCGACTTCGGCAGACGCGCCAGCGCGCAAGCGGAGTTCGAGTGGCGATGCCAGAAACAGCCATGGACGAAAATAACCTTGCGCTGCGGGCGAAACGCCAGGTCGGGGCAACCTGGCAGATCGCGCGCGTGCAGGCGGTAGCGGTAGCCGAGGGCAAATATGAGCTTGCGGACAACAAGCTCCGGGCGCATGTTTTTGGAGCGTACCCGCGCCATGCGTTCGGAACGTTCTTTCGGAGTGAGAGTGTCCACCGGGACGCTAGTCCCCTTTCATCGCCGCGAGCAGCGGCCACTGATCCGCGACATATTTCTCGACGGCCTCTCGCACTACCCAGGCGATGGATACCTTCTTCCGTTTGGCGAGATCCTCAATGGTCTTGTACAATTCGGGCGGAAACGTAATCGAGGCTCGCGGCTGACCGCCGCTCCTCCGTTTCGGTAGTTCACGTTTTGCCATTCCATAAGTGTATCTCGAATGCACCACCGTACACCGCGGCGGTGGACTACGCAAGCAGCGGATATTCCTGGCCCCAGCTACTCAGATCGCCAGTCCAGCATTCCACCGCATCATGATTCGCGTTTTTAATGGGCCTCGCCCTCGCGCCACAACGGCGCGGCTGATGCTTTTGGCTCCCCCACGAATTTCCGCGGGCGGAACCGGCGCAAGTGCCTTTCGCGGTTCCCCCCAAAATTCCTGCAAGCAGGAACGCTAACCCTTGTCTTTGCTACCCCCACCCTCGCCGGGAGGCAAGGGTTCATGTCGCAAGACATAGAACCCATTAACCAGCAAAGGAAAGGCAACCTTAATGACTAAAACACTTTCACTCGAAGACTTGCGCCAGTTCTCAGGCTCAGAACATTGGTATCGCCACGGGACGGTCCCCGGTGTCTTATACATGGACGGTGCAAAATATGTCGCGGACGCGGGCGGAGCCTATTGGCTACTCGATGAGATTGCACTTGCACAGCGTTTTAATCGAGCTGTTGCAACTGAGCAATTTCAGGTCTGGACACTTACTTTAAATGACGACGACCGTAGCGCAGAGCTTACTTGCCACGATGGCAATAATGTGCGGGTCTTCGCAATCCCATTGCGCTCACCGATTTCCCACTAAGGGAAATAACACTTCGGTTCACAGACAACACCATCCTTCTGCAGGGCGAATATTGAGCCGGTTGGGGTCGCCGATTCATCTGACACGTTATACACCACCTCAAATTCTCGCTGTTCGAATGTCGGCGGACCTGCGCCACTTTGGCCGATTTTGGATTCTCTGACCAGAACGCGCTCGGTTCGGTTGTGTCCAGATTAAGCTGTTTAGTTATGGAGAATCCGTTTGTCGGCCATCCCCGTATAATGTCTGACTTACAACTCTGTAACTCGAGGTAAAAGGAAAATGGTTGACCAACCTGTCGCGCAAATGCAGTGCATGGAGGTTTGGGGCGGCAATCAATTTAACGACCGTACTGTTCAATTTGGCGGCCTCGACACCTGGGTTTACAGTCAACCCTACGGAAAGGCACACGCCGGCGGGGATGTGTACTATGCATCCAGTTGCGCGACCGGGCGCATTAGCCGCTTATTGCTGGCGGATGTAGCCGGGCACGGGCAGACGGTCGCGGCTACGGCCGCGGATCTGCGGGCTCTTATGCGCCGATTTGTCAATCGGCTGGATCAGACGGAGTTTGTTCGCCTTTTGAACCAGCAGTTTGCTGTGTTACCACGTTCGGGCGCATTCGCCACAGCTATCGTCGCCACGTATTTCGCGCCGAGCCGCCGGTTATCGGTTTGTAACGCCGGCCATCCACGGCCGCTCCTATACCGTGCCGCGGTTCGCGAATGGGAGTTTCTCGGCTGTCCATCCGCCGCGGCCCGTTCCGCACCAAGTAACATTCCCCTCGGTCTGTTCGATGCCGCCGAATACCACCAGTTCGATACGGAACTCGAACCCGGGGACTGCCTTTTAAGCTATACCGACGCTCTGATTGAATCTCGCGACGCAGACGGTGAGATGCTTGGCGAAGAGGGACTGTTACGGCTCACGCGTCTGCTGGGTGACGTCGAACCGAGCGAGTTCATTAAAACGCTTGTGGCTGAAATCGGAAATCGTTTTCCTGAGAATCTATCTGAAGATGACGTTACCGTGATGCTTATCCGAGCCAATGGAAGGCCTGTGCAGTTCCGGCCGAAAGAGAGTTTGCGGGCTTTGGGCCGATTTACACTTGCGCTTCTCCGATCGGCGGGCCCGCGCGGTGAACGGGCGCCCTTTCCCGATGCCAACCTGGCGAACATTGGAGGCGCGATTATTCCGCGCCTCGGCCGCCGATGGCGAGCCAACTGAAAAGGCGTCCGAAGGGGACAATGGCCATAGCCGCTATTCCCAGCTCAAAATCACTTTGCCGGCATTGCCTGAGGCCATAACCTCGAAGGCCTTTTCGAACTCGTCATAGCAGAAGCGGTGCGTAATCACCGGGGAGATGTCCAAGCCCGACTGGAGCATCACCGTCATTTTGTACCAGGTCTCGTACATTTCGCGTCCGTAGATGCCGCGGATGGTGAGCATGTTGAAGATGACGGTGCGCCAGTCGATCGAAATCTCGCTCGAAGGAATCCCCAGCATCGCGATCTTGCCGCCGTGGCTCATGTTGGCGATCATGTCGCGGAGCGCCGCCTGGCTGCCTGACATTTCGAGTCCGACATCGAAGCCTTCGGTCATGCCCAGACGCCGCTGCACGCTTCGCAGATCATCCTCGCGCGCATTGAGGGCAAGCGTTACTCCCAGTTTCCGCGCCAGTTCGAGGCGGTACGGGTTCAAATCCGTGATGACCGTGAAACGCGCGCCCGAGTGGCGTGCCACTGCTGCGGCCATGATGCCGATCGGTCCCGCGCCGGTCAGGAGAACGTCTTCTCCGAGCACGGGAAACGCGAGCGCCGTATGCACCGCATTCCCGAACGGATCGAAGATGGCGGCGATATCCAGCGGAATCGATTCGTGGTGCCGCCAGATGTTGGCCATGGGGAGCGCGATGTACTCGGCAAACGCGCCCGGCCGGTTTACCCCGACGCCCAGAGTGTTGGCGCAGAGGTGCCGGCGTCCGGCCAGGCAGTTGCGGCAGCGGCCGCAGACCACGTGGCCTTCGCCGCTCACGATTTCGCCGGGGAAGAAATCCGCCACGTTGGTCCCCACTGCTTCCACCCTGCCCACGAACTCATGTCCGATGACGAGCGGTACCGGAATGGTTCGTTGCGCCCAGTCATCCCAGCTATAAATGTGGACATCGGTGCCGCAGATACCGGTCCGCAGCACCCGGATCAGCACGTCGTTGATACCGATTGCGGGGATCTCCACGTCCTCCAGCCATAAGCCCGGCTCGGGGCGGCTCTTCACCAAAGCCTTCATTCCTTCTCACGATAGCCTAGCCGGCGCATATTCGCCTGCCCTGCAACACTCTACAAAAAACAATTTGCATCGGAGCCGTTTTTTGGTATTCTGGAATCGCTCTGGCCTATCTATAATCCGCGCGTTAGAACGCATGGACACTGTCACATCCAGCGTCTTGAACCGCGACGAAATGGAAACTCGCCGGCTGCTTGCGGCCGGGGAATTACAAGCAGGGCTCTCTCAGTCCCAGGTGGCCCGCAAATTTGGAGTAAGCCGCACCACTGCATCCCGATGGTGCCGCGCTCTAACCGGCAAAGGCATCGAAGGTCTGCGGAAGCGCCGGGCCCCCGGTCGCCCCAGCCGTTTGAATCAGGAACAGCAACACGTGGTGGCGGAGCTGTACCACGGTGGGCCGCGAGCCGCCGGATTCGATTCGGACCGCTGGACCACGGCGCGTTTCGCCGACGCTATTCAGGCGCGCTTCGGGATCCGCTACGATCCCGACCATGTGGGGCGTATCATGCACCGTCTCGGGTTGCGGGCACCAACTCCGCCGCCAGTCGCCGCTCCTCTATACGATCCAAGCTTCGTGGCCGGCGCCGCCCAGAATCGGCAGGCTATGTGGCCGCAAACGCCCTAGGCATTTTAATGGTTTAGTGCTAGCGGGAACGCAGGTTCGCGGGCTCACGGCGCGAGATTCTTCGCGCCCGGCGGAACGAATCGACTCCGAACCAAAGCATCAGTAGGGTGAAGGGTATCGCGATCATCGTGCCCCAGCTGTCACTGGCACGGTAGTGCCGCACGGCCTGAAAACCGCCGATGACGGCTAGGCATATGAAAAGGAAGCCGATTACCTCGTTCCACAGGGAGTGAATCGGTCTCCAGATAGCGGGAAGTACGTGCTTGACCAGCAGCCGGCCTTGAGCTACAGGCAACCGTCTCACGTTTTTATCGTAACAAAAGGTTCGGAACGCCGGCTGCGCTCTACAGAGCGGTCGTCCGATTGCCGATATTATGGTTGTGAACAGTGGCTTGGCTCCACTACAATCGGAACGGGTAGACGGGGCCATGCAGTGGAACCGCGGGGTATACTCGCGCATCCACTGAAAGGGGAACTCTGTGGACGAACCATTGAAGCGCCTCATGCAGGAATTGGGAAATGCCATCAACGATTCCCTTTCCGAATCCGATCGGATTGCAGAGGCCATTGGGGAGATTAAGCGGGCTGGATACGACGTCTTCCTTGTTTTGGAAGCTACTATCGGGTTCAACCGTCGTGACGAAGACGAGGACGGGGACGAGGAAGTCGAACTGACGGAGAGGCCGGAAGAGCCGAAACGGGGTTTTGAAACCACCGGAAAGATAAAGTTTACTTCCCAAGATCACCGGTTCCTACGCGCGCTAAAAATTGCGGTTGACGACGACAATCGCTGATCAGGCGAGTAGCGCCTGGTAAGCTTCCCAGGTCTGATCGACAGCGTTATTCCAATGGAAGCTTCTCGCACGAACGTAACCTCGGGCGATTAACTCGGTTCGTAATCCTTCATTACCGGTGAGGGCGTCTAAGGCGCCCGCTAGCGCCTGGGTGTCCTGCGCATCGACCAAGAGTGCCGCGTCCCCGGCAACTTCCGGCAGAGCCGAACTGGTGGATGTGACGACAGGTACGCCGGCGGCCATGGCCTCCAGCACAGGCATCCCGAAGCCCTCATCCAGGGAAGGGAAGGCAAAAACGGAGGCTCGGGAATACCAGGCCGCCAACTCCGCGGACGGAAGATATCCGGTAATCCGAATGCGGTCACGAGCGGGGCTGGCCGCAATGCGTGCAAGAATCGCTTCCGCTCCGAAACCTCGTGAGCCTGCTAGAATCAGCCGCCACGAGCTGTCGAGCGACTCGAAGGCCTCGACCAGGCGGGCTATGTTCTTTCGCTTCTGAATAGCCCCAACGCTGAGTACGATGCGCTCCCGCGGAACAGGCTCGAAGGCGAAAGGCCGAATCCCGTGATGCACCACGCGCACTCTACCGGTTTCCACACCGAGCAGGCCGGTCACCTGGGACCTGGTGAAGTTAGAAACGGTCAGGATCAGGTCGGCGCGGCGCGCGGCATCCCGGGCCTGGGCTTCGAAACGGGCGCGGAACTCCGGTGTAGAGTAGTCGCCCGAGAGCACGAACAGGTCGTGGAACGTAACCACGGTCCGCCGCAGCGGCATGCGGGGCAGCCTCTGGTTCAATCCATGAAACAGGCGGGCCGATCGTGGTCCGAAGGGCTCCACGAGCAATCCACGGCGCACATTGACCGGGAGGCTTTGCCTATAGGCCCGTACAAACCGATGCGGCCGGTAACAAAAGACGAATCGCGATTCCGGATGAGAACCGGCGAT
>JAFAWA010000105.1 GCA_019242155.1 Terriglobia bacterium
GAAGGTGCCCGGCAGCGGCCAGGCCGCGCCCGTGAACAGCGGAAAGATTTAGCGAGATGCTGAAAACCCGGCGGCCGCCGGCTGACGCGCGCGGCTCGGTAACTGCTTGCGAATCGATCCGGATGATCGTGAGCGGCGACCGTGACAGAGCGGCGGCGGAGCGGCACGGGTAGAGAGGGTATATGGAGAATTTGGGTTCGCTGGCCATTCTGCTGGCCTTCTGCGCCTCCCTGTATGCGGTTTTTGCTTCCGTTCTCGGAAGGCTCAAGCACAAGCCCTTCCTGATTGTCAGCGGCGCAAGGGCGGTGTATGCAATCTGGATCCTGATTACGCTGGCTTCCGGGCTGCTGGTTTACGCGCTGCTTTCCGGTGACTTCCATTTTGCTTACGTCGCCGAGCACAGCAACAAGAGCATGCCCACCATTTACAAGTTCACCGCCTGGTGGGGTGGGCAGGAAGGCTCGCTGCTGCTCTGGAGTTGGCTGCTCTCCACCTATGCGACGGTGGTCACGTTTACTAACCGGCGCAAGCACCGCGATCTGATGCCGTGGGTGGTGAGCGTGCTCGCCGCCGTCCAGTTCTTCTTTCTACTGCTCAACAACTTCATTGCGAACCCGTTTCAGATGCTGGCTCAGGACAAGCTGATCGTCGCCGTCCGCGACGGCAACGGCTTGAGCCCGCTACTGCAATACCCCGCGATGGCGATTCATCCGCCGATGCTGTACCTCGGCTACGTGGGGTTCGCGGTGCCGTTCGCTTTCGCGATCGGTTCGCTGATTACGCGGCAGCCCGGTGAGGCTTGGATTCACACTACCCGGCGGTGGACGCTTGTAACCTGGCTGTTCCAGAGCACCGGCATCATGTTGGGCGCCGCCTGGGCGTATCATGTGCTCGGCTGGGGCGGCTACTGGGGCTGGGACCCGGTCGAGAACGCCTCGCTGCTGCCCTGGCTCAGCGGTACGGCGTTTTTGCATTCGGTAATGATGCAGGAAAAGAAGGGGATGATGAAGGTCTGGAACATGGTCCTGATTTCGACCACCTTCTTCCTCTGCATTCTAGGCACATTTCTCACGCGCTCCGGGGTGGTGCAATCGGTACACGCGTTCGCGCGTTCCGAGATCGGCAAGTATTTCGTAGTATTCATGGCGCTCGGAATCGCAGCCACGATCTATCTGATCCTCGACCGCCTCGATTATCTGAAAAGCGAGAACGAACTCGAAAGCGTGGTTTCGCGCGAATCGAGCTTCCTGTTTAATAACCTGATTCTGCTGGCAAGCTGCTTTGCGGTGCTGTGGGGCACGCTGTTCCCGGTAATCTCGGAATACACGTCGGGCAACAAAATCTCTCTGGATGCCGATTGGTACAACCGGTTGATGGTGCCGATCGGCCTGTTCCTTCTGTTTCTGACCGGGGTTGGGCCGCTGTTTGCATGGCGGCGGACCTCCATAGACAGCCTGCGCCGCAATTTCCAGTACCCCGGCATTGCTGCGCTGGTGCTGATCGCGGTGCTGTTCGCAGCGGGCATTCGCAACTTCTATGCTTTGATCTCATTCGGCTTCTGTCTGTTCGTTGCGCTGACGGTGGTCATCGAATTCGTCAAAGGCGGCAGATCGATCGCGGCCAAGAACGATATCCACCTGCTCCGGGCCATGGTCGAACTGACGCATCGCAATACGCGGCGCTATGGCGGGTACCTGGTGCACATGGGAATCGTGCTGATGTTTATCGGCTTCACCGGGCATGCGTTCAATCAGAACGAAGTCAAAGAGCTTAACGTCGGCGGAGACATGCGGGTCGGCAATTACGACCTGAAGATGGTCAACCTGGAAGAAGGCGAAACCGAAAACTACGCCTCGCACACTGCCACCATGCAGGTTTCGAAGAACGGCCAGGTGCTCGGATTTCTGAAGCCCGAACGGCGCTTTTATAAGGCGAGCCGCGAAAGTACATCCGAGGTAGGGCTCCGCCAGAGGCCGAATGAAGATCTGTACCTGAATTTTGCCGGCATGTCAGACGACAACCGGCGCGCCGTAATTCAGGCGTACGTGTTTCCATTGGTCTCCTGGATCTGGGTGGGCGGACTGGTATTGATCGGCGGCACGTTGGTGTGCCTGGTGCCCAGCAAAGTGAAGATGCAATATGCCCGGACCCAGGTGGTCGGGTTTACGAAGAAGCATGCAACGATTGAGAAGTAGCATCCTGTTAGTATTGATAACCGCCGCGGCCTTGGCGCAGACCGCCTCGGAAAAGCCGAGTGCTGACGTGCGGCGGGCGGGCGCCCGGTTGCAGTGCCAGTGCGGATGTAAGGATTCCGTCGCCACTTGCAGCATGCTGGAGTGTTCGTTCTCGAAGCCCGCGAAGGAACGCATCGCGCGCATGCAGGCCGCCGGTGATTCCGACAGCACGATCGTGCAGGCCTTTGTACACGACAATGGGCCGGGAATCTATCTCGCGCCGCCCAGTTCCTGGGGATGGATTGTGCCCTATGCCTCGATCGGCGCCGGCCTGTTGATCATCTGGACCTTCCTCCGGAGATACCGCAAGCCTACGGCAATGACCGAACTCGGCCCCGTGGAAATCGACGACCCGGCGCTTGAAAAGTACAGAGAGCAGATCGAAGAAGATCTGAAGAAGATGGATTGAGCGGGGGGTCTGTAGCGGCGCCAAAGCTGTGATTATTGTTCTTACTTGTGTTCTGGCGATCGTAGTGATCGCGTTCATCCTGGGTGTCCGGCCGAAAGATCTACCGGAGCCCGAGCCGGAATCCCCATTTCGCCATCTGGACGACCGTAAGGCAGCCATTTACGAGAGCCTGCGCGATCTGCAGTTTGAGTATCGGGTGGGCAAGCTTTCTGACGACGATTACCAGGCGAGCAAGCGGGACCTGCAAAAAGAATTGGCCGTCGTCCTGGCGGAGGTCGACAAGCTTAAAGTTCAGTTAGGTGTGAACGGTGCGGCCCCGCCGCCGAAGCCGAAAGCGCCGCCTGTAAGTGGAACCGTGTGCCCGTCCTGCGGCGCGAAATTCGAGAACGAGTTGAAGTTTTGCGGTGAGTGCGGTAAGCCGATGAAGGTGGCGAGATGACACTGCAACGGCACACCAACAGGAAACTGGATCTTCAATGAAGCGAATCGCCTTCTTCTACGCGCTGCTGTTCGGTTGCGCGCCGGTTTTTGCGGCCATTAGCGGGACGGTGGTGAACGGTACCACCGGCAAGCCGGAAGCCGGTGCGACGGTCAATCTCCTGCGCATGACCGCGCAAGGTCCTCAGCCCGCCGGTCAAGTCAAAGCAGATGCCCAAGGCAAGTTCAGTCTCGATCAGGCGGTGCAGGGGCCGACGCTGGTGCGCGCGACCGTCGACGGCGTCACTTACAACAAGGTACTGGCGCCGGGCATGCCGAGCGAGGGGCTGACTCTCGATGTTTATAACTCTTCAGCCAAAGCCGATGACGCCAAGGTCTCCAAGCACATGATCCTGTTCGAGCCCACGGGACAGGAACTCGTGGTGAACGAAGCTTATATCGTTTCGAACACGGGCAAGACAACGTGGAACGATACCGGCAACGGCACATTGCACTTCTTTCTCCCGGCCGGAGTGCAGGGGCAGCCGGAGCTGAATGCCACGCCTCCGGGCGGCCAGCCTTTGAAGCAGGCCCCGGAGAAGACCAGCGCCGCCAATGTTTATAAGATCAACTTCGCGATGCGGCCAGGCGATACGCGGGTCGATCTGACTTACTCGGTGCCGTACCAGGAAGGCGCCGCGTATACCGGAAAGATCGTCAGCAACGACGAAAACACGTACTTGATTGTGCCCAGCGGGATCACGATGAAGGGCGAAAACCTGAGCGACCTGGGCCAGGAGCCGCGCACCCAGGCGCACATCTACGGTCTAAAAGATAAATCCTACGAAGTGGCATTGGCCGGGACCGTCTCGGCTCGCAACACCGATGCCAATCCCTCTTCCCAAGATGCGAACGACGGCCAGCCGCCGATTCAGCAGATCATGCCGCGGAT
>JAFAWA010000192.1 GCA_019242155.1 Terriglobia bacterium
CCTGCTCGAAATGGTGGACATCAGCGAAGCCAAAAAGAGTTACCCCTCCGATCTTTCGACAGGTTATCGCCGCGCCGTCGCCATAGCCCGGGCCTTAGCGGCGCAGCCCGAGTGCATCCTCTATGACGAGCCCACCACCATGGTGGACCCGATCATGTCCGATCACCTGGGCGATCTCATGCTACGCCTGAAGAAACAACTGAGCCTGACGTCCGTCGTTGTCACGCACGATCTGGACCTGATGTATAAAGTCGCAGACCGTGTCGTTTTCCTGTTCGAAGGCAGGGTGATTTTTTTCGGCCCCACAGGCGACCTGGAAAAATCCGATCACCCCCACATCCGCGAGTTCCTCGAATTGGACCGCGTAGCGTAAGCCGCCTCACTCGCTTAAGTTCTTCGGATTAGCTCGCCCCAAGATACTGGGTGCGCCCACGCCGAAAGGGCAGCTACAATTTGGTGTGTCTCGCGTATTGATGGTCTCCTCCGAAGCGGCTCCCCTGGCGAAGACCGGCGGTTTGGCGGACGTGGTGGGCGCGTTGCCCGCGGCGCTGCAGACCCTCGGCGACGAAGTGGCCGTCGTAATACCCCGGTATGGCTTCATCGATTTAAAGACAGCACGCCGGGTTTGGGACCGTCTGCCGATATTCTTAGGGCCGGCGCGCTACGACGTAACCATTTATCTAGCGCCCGAGGAGTTTCCGCTTTACCTGATCGATTGCCCCGAACTGTTCGACCGAAAGGGGCTGTACGGCGAAGGCGGCGTAGATTACCCGGATAATCACATTCGCTTTGCCCTGTTCACGCGCGCCGCCCTGGGCGTGGCCCGGTTCCTCTTCCGGACCGAGATCTTTCACTGCCACGACTGGCAGTCCGGTCTGCTGCCGCCTTACCTCCGCACCACTTTCGCGGGTGACCCTACGTTTCTCGGCGTCAAAACCCTGTTCACGATTCACAACCTCGGATATCGCGGTCTGTTTCTGCCGTCGGCGGTAGCCCAAACCGCGCTCGACCCCGCTCTCTACCGGCCCGCTGGTCTGGAATTCTATGGCCAGCTCAGTTACATCAAAGGCGGAATCGTTTTTGCCGACGCCGTGAATACGGTCAGCCCTACCTATGCCAAAGAGATCCAGACGCCAGAGTATGGCTTCGGCCTCGACGGAGCGCTGCGGTCCCGCGCCAATGTGCTCTACGGAATCTTGAACGGTGTGGATTATCGCGAATGGAGTCCGGAAAACGATCCTTTCATACCAGCCAAATTTTCACCCCAGGATCTTAGCGGCAAGCGAGTGTGCAAAGCGCGCGTGCTCGAAGAGTTCGGCCTCCCCGCTTCGGCCATTAGCGCACCTTTGATCGGCGTGGTTTCGCGGTTCGCGGTGCAGAAGGGCGCCGATCTGATCGCGCAGGTGGCAAGCGCCATTGTAGACGAGGGGATGTACTTGATCGCCCTCGGCGAAGGCGAGCCCGAATATGAAGACTTGTTTCGCGCTATGGCAGCTCAGTATCCCGACCGTATCGCCGTTCACATCGGGTTCGACAACGCACTGGCGCACCGCGTTGAGGCCGGCGCCGACATATTCCTGATGCCCAGCCAATATGAACCCTGCGGCCTAAATCAGATGTACAGCCTGAAGTACGGTACGGTGCCCGTAGTTCGCGCCACGGGCGGCCTGAATGATACCATCGAAGAGGCCACGGGCTTCAAGTTTTCCGAGTATTCGGCGCCGGCGCTGCTCACCGCGCTCCGCGCTGCCCGGCAGGCCTTCTCCAGCGAGACCGGCTGGAGGGCGAAGGTGCTTCGCGGGATGGGGCAGGATTTTTCATGGAGCCGGTCGGCAGCGTCCTATTCGGCTCTGTACCGGCAGTTGCTGGGTTGAATCTTTTGGCGCAAGTAAGATTCTATATACTTAGGAGATCAAATGGCAGGTCAGAATACGTTAACCTTTACCGACGCAAGCTTCGATCAAGACGTGTTGCAGTCGAACATTCCCGTGCTCGTGGATTTCTGGGCAGAATGGTGCGGGCCGTGCCGGCAGATGGCTCCCACGATCGACGTTGTCGCGAACGAATACAGCGGTAAGGTGAAGGTCGGGAAGCTGGATGTGGACGCCAATGGCAATACGGCTATGCGCTATAACATCCGGGGCATTCCCACCTTGCTGCTGTTCAAAGGCGGCCGCGTCGTAGAACAGCGGGTCGGCGCCAT
>JAFAWA010000361.1 GCA_019242155.1 Terriglobia bacterium
GATCCGGAGGGCAGCGGGCTGTACGGGTGGGTGAAGAGCAACGACCTGACGGTGCAGGGCAACTCGATCACCGAGGGGATCGGCCAGTCGCGCGTGCCGGGCAACCTGGAGGGCGTGGCGATCGACGATGCCGAGCGCATCCCCGATCCCGAGATGCTGGAGCAGGTGTTCGACCTGCAGGTGCACGAGGGGCTGTCGGTCGGCGGTTCGAGCGGCATCAACGTGGCGGCGGCGATCCGGGTGGCGAAGGCGCTGGGGCCGGGGCACACGGTGGTGACGATCCTGACGGACGGCGGCGCGCGGTATCAGTCGAAGCTGTTCAATCCGGAGTTTTTGCGCTCGAAGAACCTGCCGGCGCCGTCCTGGCTGGAATGAGCGCAAATCGGAGCCGCGATTGGTGCCATCGATAGCCTCAGCAGGGTAGGGGAGGCGTAGCATGGCGCAGCAGCCGGCAATACTGCGCTTCACCAAGTTGGAACTACAAAATTGGAGAAATTTCGGCAGCACTAATATCGGACTGGCCCGGCGCGTGTTCATTGTGGGTCCAAACGCCTCCGGAAAATCAAATTTTCTAGATGTATTTCGCTTTCTGCGTGATATCGTGAGCGTCGGCGGAGGTTTTCAGGCCGCCGTGGAGAAGCGTGGCGGCATAAGCTCGATCCGAGCTCTCCATGCCCGTCGGTTCCCGACCGTTCGTATCAGAGCCGAAATCGGAATGGACCCGACTGCACCAAGTTGGGCCTACGAGCTTGAGTTTAACGCAAAGCAAAACCAAGCGCCGCTCATAACCCGGGAGCGCGTATGGAACCGCGAAGTCCTGATTGTGAATCGGCCGGATCCAGAGGATCAAAAAGACAGCAAACTTCTTAGCCAAACACATTTGGAACAGATAAACGCGAATCGCGCCTTCCGCGATTTGGCCGAGTTTTTTGCCAGTATCCGCTACCTGCATGTAGTGCCGCAGTTGATTCGCGATCCAGAACGGACCGGCCTACGCAAAGCAGATGCATTCGGAAGCGATCTGATAGAACAGATTGCCAATGCGAATCAACGAACGAGGAAGACAAGGCTTACTAGGATTACGAAGGCGCTGCAAATTGCCGTTCCTCAGATAGAAGCCGTGGATTTGGATCAGGATGCCCGCGGGTTTTGGCACATACGAGCCAAGTATCAGCATTGGCGCCCACAAGGGGCTTGGCAAACGGAAGAAAATTTTTCGGACGGAACGTTGCGTCTGTTAGGGCTTTTGTGGTCTCTCCAGGACAAGGGCGGCCCCCTTCTTCTTGAAGAACCTGAACTGTCGCTCAACGAAGCGATTGTGCGGCGCATTCCTGCGCTGTTTGCTCGGGTGCAGGCCAACGGCCGCCAAATCATTGTGACCACCCACG
The DNA here is from genome assembly GCA_019242155.1 of Terriglobia bacterium. Lineage (GTDB taxonomy): Bacteria > Acidobacteriota > Terriglobia > Bryobacterales > Bryobacteraceae > PSRJ01. The sequence continues at coordinate 1,389 of JAFAWA010000361.1, forward strand.
CCAGCGACCTATTGGATGATGAGGGAATCGGCCTAGACGAAGTCGTGCTGCTAATGCCCGAGGCGGAGGGAACTCGTATCGAAACCGCCGGGAGCATCGAACAGGTCAAAGCACTCCTCGAGAAGGGCGTGCCCTTGGGGAGGCCGTGCTGCCGCGGGTCAGTCCGCGCCGACCCGAGCAGCTCTCCCTCCTGGACGTTTGATTTCGTGGGACATGCCAGAGGCGATCAGCATCGCCTGCGAAGGAATCCTCGACCGTACGGCGCTATCCAGGCTGCTCACCGAGCATGAGCTTCCGCTCGGTCCGGTCTATGAGCTCGGCGGCAAGACCAAAGTGGACAGGCGCATCCAAGGCTACGTTAACGCCGGACGCTTCAGCCCATGGCTGGTGCAGCGCGATCTGGATGATGACGCCGAGTGTGCCCCCGAGCTGTTGCAAAAACTGGCACCCGATCGCTCGCGCGGGTTCTGCATGATAATCCCGGTGCGGCAAACCGAATCTTGGCTTATCGCCGACCAAGCTGGATTGGCGGACTATTTGAAAGTCCCGGCGTCTCGGATCCCGGGCGAACCCGAGACACTTCCAGATGCGAAAGTCGCGTTGGTCGATCTCGCTCGCCGCTCTCGCAGCAGGGAAATCAGAGAGGGTATGGTACCCGGTCCAAATTCTGGGCGCAAAGTCGGGGCTGCCTATACAGCGCTGATGCAGCAATTCATTGTTGAGTCTTGGAACCCGAGGGGGGACGCTAAACACCGCGCACCCAGTTTGGCAAAGCTGATGTTCCGGCTATCCGCATTCCGAAGAACAGGAAATTGGGGCCGCCGAGGGGTGCTGGGGAAAGATTAATACGGAGAAGCCGCATCTCGCGGTCATCGCCGCAGCACCAGCGCGGCGGCGAGCAGCATCAGCGCCATGCCGGCGGCGCTGGCCGCGTCCAGGCGCTCGCCGTAGATGGTCACGCCCAGCAGCACCGCGATCGCCGGCGAGACGAAGGCATAGGTGCCGGTGCGGCTGGCGC
>JAFAWA010000384.1 GCA_019242155.1 Terriglobia bacterium
AGTCTGAACGATCTTGTAGGGCAGAGCCTCAATCCGCACAACTCCGTTGGGTAGACAATCTTTCTCCGGGTCGCCTTTGCCGCCGCTCGCCTTACGTTCGTTGTAGATCTTCTGCGCGTCCGGAAGATATGCAGGATCGCTCGGTAAGTTCGTGCTACCCGAAATAATCCACACGCCGGTCAAATCCGATTTACCGTCGATCGCACGGGGCACCTGTCCGTCTACTTTCGATGGTTGACCAGGGGCGGGAAAGCCTGCTAATAAGATCGCCACCGTGATAAAGACACTCATCGGAGGTAAACCCATGATCTCTCCTAATCCGAGTCTAAGTTCCGGCTCCAGCGAACAGGCCGAACACCGATAACGTCCAGCGCTGAGAAACATTAGTGGGCATCGCCGACTAAGCGTCCGGGATCCTGGTTGTTCTCATTGCAAATGTACTCAAGTATGTCGAAATCCGTCACAAGTGTCGCGAGTCTGTGCTGCACCCATGGCTTCGAATACGCGCCAGGGTCCTGGATCGTGACTTCGACGTCGAGGTTGCCTAAGTCGCGCCTGTGATAGCGTTCGATGACGCGGAGTTGGGTAGTATGCGGATGGCCGGCCATGTCGAACCAGAATTTGTCGTTGAAGCCGATCGTATCCACCACCAGCGTGTCGCCGTCCCAGTGCCCTATGGAATCACCGTACCAAAGAGGTTCGGTAATTGTGAGGTGCTCCTTCCGGTCCAGAAAAATCTGGCGGAAAGTGTGAATATTTCCTTCGAAAAGCATCAAGACTAAGGTTGGCGTCTGGACCATCTGGACATGATACGGCGTGGCACGCGGAACCCCTCCTGGAACGCATCGCGCTTCCGGGTCGTCCGCCGAGTAGTTTTCCGTGCGCTGTTTGGTGAGCGCGGCGGCCCACGGCAACATTTCCGGTTCCGAGTCACCGGGAAGCTCGCGTTGCGCGTTCCAGATTCCGGAAAAGTCGGGTTTGCCATCCGGCATACGCGGCACCGGGCCGGACGGGCCCGGCGGAGGTGCTTTAGTGGGGCGAACCGCGCCCGGATACCTCACTTTCTTGCCGTCCGTACCTTTTTCCTGAGCTGAAGCGGGATGCCATGAGAACGCTAGTAGCCATACCACGACCGCCGCAGGTGCCATCAGAATCACGTTGCGCATTCTCATATCTGATATCCTAATTCCACGCTGGTGACATTATTGGGCGCACGCAAAAGGTCGCCGGTTACCGGCGGCAAAACTGGGTCTGCCGCCGGTTCGAAGGAAGGCATCACGCAGTAGCCGTGGAACACTTGAACGGCAGTTACTTCTCACTCTCGGCTGAAGATCCGCCGAAGACTCTACGACCATCGGGAAGGGTAACCCTGCGGGCGTTCCCGAGGCCGTTGCCGTCCTTCGCCAGGTAGCCTTCGACAGTTACCTGGTCCCCCGGCTTGAGAGAATTCTTTCTCCAGCCTTGGCGCAACAGAATTACGATGGGGCCCAGCTCGAAATTCCAATTGGTTATCTTGCCGGCTCCGTCCGTTACATCAACATAAAAGCGCGCATGGGGATTCATCCACTCCACTTTCGTGACCGTACCTGTAACCTTCACCGTTTTGTTGAAGTCGTACTCGGCTTCAAAGGAGTGGTGCGCCGCCAGCGGTAACGTCGAAAAAATTAAGCCGAGACTCACCACTAAGGCCAGGTTTCCTTTCATGACACCCCCATAATCGAAGCTACGCGCTTGTGCCCAAATAGACGAATTAGAGATATCACGCCCGTCCTGCACTGTCAAGGGACCTGGCGCAGTTGGCGCAACTTCGCTGCGCAACCTCGCTTGACTCTTCAAACGAATCTCAATACACTTCACAGCACTGGTCGTTGCTGGCTGAGCCTCAGGCGGCGAAAAGAAGGAGCGTGGAATGCGAATAGGTTGGAGTATGCTGTGTCCGATTATCATGAGTTGTGCAGCCTTCGCCCAGAGCGATCGCGGCACAATCACAGGAGCTATTGCTGACCCGGCGGGCGC
>JAFAWA010000437.1 GCA_019242155.1 Terriglobia bacterium
GCCAACCTCTACAACACCGATACGGCGGGCGCTGCTCCTGGTCCAGGACGCGGGGGCAGAGGCGGTGCGACGGCACCCTTTGACCCGAAGCTCGATACCCTCATCAGTTTCTCCTTGTACTCTGTCATTCCGAGCCCGGTTGACGATTCCGTATGGGGCGTTGCTGAAGATTTCCCGGGCTACTTGATCCGTCTCCAGCGCGGCAACAATCCGCCCTCGAGCTGCCGGACGCAGATCTTCAAGGTGCCGGCGCCCGGTTACGATCCTCGCGGAGTAGATATCGATACCAACGGTGTCGTTTGGACCGGCCTCGCCGCCACTAGCCACCTGGCCAGCTTCGATGTGCGCAAATGCAAAGACCTGACCGGACCGCAGAAAATCGACGGCAGCCAGTGCCGCGAGGGCTGGACCCTGTACCAAACGCCCGGCCCCAAGCTCAAGGGTACGGACGTGCCGGCCGACTTCCATTACTTCAACTGGGTCGATCAACAGAACATAATTGGGCTCGGAACGAATACGCCATTTGTCACTGGGTCTAATTCCGATTCTCTGATTGCACTCAATGTGCAAACACAGAAGTGGACATATTTCCGTATTCCTTACCCGCTCGGTTTTTATGCGCGCGGAATGGACGGACGCATCGATGACCCCAACGCCGGATGGAAGGGGCGAGCCCTGTACTCCAACTATGGCACCCACTTTGTTTGGCACATGGAAGGTGGGAAGGGTACCAAAGGCAAGATCGTGAAGTTCCAAATTCGCCCGGACCCGCTCGCGCGCTAGCGAGCGGCGTCCCGCACAGCGGCCCCCGCGGGCCTGACAGTTCGCATCTCCGCGCGCAACGCTGCCCCAAAGAGGGCCGCTCGACAGACCCTTGGCTGGCCCGGGACTTTACACTAGGAAGGAGAGGTGTACGTTGCGCCGTTGCTGGATTGTTCTCTCCTTTTGCGTTGCCGCACTGGCCCAAAACCGTGCTCTTGTGGACCGGGTGGGTACGACCGGATTCCTACAACTCGAAGCGCCGAGTTTTCCTAAGCTTTCCCAGAATCAGCAGATCCTTGCCTACTGGCTTTCTCAAGCGGCGATCGCCATCGATCCGATCATTTATGATCAGAACTCGCGCTTCGCCCTGCGGCAGAAACGGCTGCTCGAAGGCATCGTGGAGCACGCGGACTCCCCGAAAATCACGGAGTTCGCCAAACTTTTTTGGGCCAACCGCGGAAACCATAATGACCAGACCGCTCAAAAATTCCTGCCCGAGTTCACCTTCGAGGATCTGAGCGCGGCTGCCAAACAGGCGCTTCAGAAAGGCGCGTTTAAGGGCAGTCCTTACGGTACGCCGCAGATTAACACCGAAGCGGACCTGGAACGCGAGCTTTCCGAGCTTCGCCCGTCCTTTTTTGATCCGGCCTTCGAACCCACTATCACCGCCAAGAGCCCGCGGGGAAATCTCGATATCTTACAAGCCAGCGCCAATAACTTCTATTCAGGCGTCAATCTGGCGGACCTCAAAAGCTTTCACGATATCCACCCGCTGAACTCGCGGCTCGTGAAGGAAAAAAACGGCAATCTGGTCGAGGAGGTATATCGCGCCGGTACGCCGGACGGCAAGGTCCCGCCGGGACGCTACGCCCTGTTTCTGAAATCTGCGATCGGATTTGTGGCGAAGGCAAAAGAATATGCGGAACCAGGGCAAGCGGCCGTTATCGACGCTCTGATTCGGTTTTACGAGACCGGCGATCCCGCCGATTGGGTTCGTTTCGGAATTTCGTGGGTACAGAACAATCCGACCGTGGACTTCGCCAATGGGTTCATCGAGGTGTACCGCGATGCCCGCGCGGCCAAGGGCACCTCGCAAGCCTTCGTCACCATCACAGACCAAAAGATGAACCATCTGATGACTACCCTGGCCGCGAACGCGCAATATTTCGAGGATCGGGCCCCCTGGCTTCCGCAGTATAAGAAACAGGGTGTCAGACCCCCGTTAGCAAAGGCGGTCGAAACGATCGTCGAGACTGGTGATTTCCATGTCAACACCATCGGCGACAACCTGCCCAACGAAAATGAAATTCGCGAGAAATACGGCACGAAGAGCTTTCTGTTCACCGGCAGCACCCGCGCGATTGAGCAGGCAAGAGGATTCGGGGAGCTCGAGGAGTTTGCCGCCTCGCCGGAAGAGATCGCCATTTGCCGAAAGTACGGCCGCGAGGCGAACGACGTGACGACTGGGCTGCATGAGATCATCGGGCACGGCTCGGGCAGACTGAATGCCAAATTTCCGAACGGCACCGAGGCGATCCTCAAGGAATACTACTCCACTCTCGAAGAGGCACGCGCGGACCTGATGGCGCTGTGGAACGTGAACGACCCCAGGCTCCGCGAACTTGGCCTCGTTTCGCACCCTGATGTGGCCAAGGCGATGTATTACAACCGCGTGCGTGTGGGCATCACCCAGCTCACAGGCATTCCTCACGGCGACACCATCGAAGAGGACCACCAGCGAAACCGCGCTCTGATCGTCAACTACATCATGGACAAGACCGGCGCCATTCGCAAAATCGAACGAAATGGGAAGACGTACCTGTTGCTCACGGATTTCGACAAGATGCATCAGGGCGTCGGTATGTTGCTCTCGGAACTGATGCGTATCAAAGCCGAAGGCGACTACCCAGCGATCAAAGCACTAATCGACAAGTATGCTGTGCATTTCGATCCGGCGCTGCGGGATCAGGTAGTTGCTCGCTACCGGAAGCTCAATATCCCCGCGTATTGGGCCGGCATCTACGCGGATCTGAAGGCGGCCCGCGTTGTGAACGGTAAGATAGGCGCTATTGAGATTTCATATCCGCGCGACTTTGTGAAGCAGCAACTCGGTTATGCCGCAATGTACGGCGTAAAATAGCAGGGACTCAGAATGGCCGCGCGGCTGCACCCACCCTATCCGCCAAAACAGGAGATTGTCGATCTGCGCCGTCTTGATCCGCGCGACCTCGCCGATCTCCTTCAAGAAGAAGTGGTCGCTTGGCGGAGAGAACTGGACTGGGACTTCGAACAGTCGGCCGATCTGGTTCGCCGGTTCGTACAACTCCGCGCGCTCAACGGCAGCGCGCTACTCGAAAACGGCGCGGTCACCGGATACGTGTACTATGTGCTCGAGGAGAACAAGGCGTTAATCGGCGATCTGTATGTGCGCCGCGAATTTCGCTCGGCGGCTCGCGAGGAGTGGCTGCTTGAAACGGCGCTCGAGCCGGTCATGGCCTCGGAAAACGTAAGGCGTGTCGAGTGCCAGCTCATGATGTTGAGCCAGGATCACAAGGAGCCGCTCGCCCGCCGCAAATATCTCCGCGCCTTCGAACGCAATTTCATGCGCGTGAATTTGAAGAGCTCTCCGCTAGCGGAAGGGCGCATTCGTCACCCGGTTTTTTTGGAACGATGGTCGGACCATTATCAGGATGCCGCCGCCCGCCTCATCGCCGGAGCATACCACGCACACATCGATAGCCAAATTAACGACCAGTACCGGAGTGTGCCTGGGGCGCGCCGCTTTCTTTATAACATCGTCCAATATCCGGGCTGCGGAACGTTTTACCGGCCGGCCAGTTTTGCGGCATTCGATGTCAAAAGCGGCCAGTTGTGCGGCGTCTCGCTTTCGAGTCTGGTGGCAGCGGAGGCGGGACACATCACGCAAATCTGCGTGTCGGACGAGGTTCGAGGCTCCGGGGTCGGTTACGAACTGTTGCGCCGGTCGCTAACTTGTTTGCGCGATGCGCAGTGCCGTACGGCAAGCCTCACCGTGACCGCCGCCAACACGGGCGCCGTGCAGCTTTACGAGCGCGTAGGCTTCGAGACCCTGCGCCGCTTTTCAGCATATGTCTGGGAGGGCTTTTAACGCGGGTGGCCGCAAACTCAGTTACTCTTCGCCGTACCCGGTGTAACCTTCAACTCCGCTTTGATCTTCCGCGCGTCATAATCAGTAAACCAGCGCTCCTTCTGCGACCGGTCGACTGACTGCACCACCTTGCCCGCGTAATTCTTGTAGTTGCCGTAAATCGATTCCAATCGCGACCACTCGAAAGGCGCCGAACGGCCAAACTCTCCGCAATTGCCAGGGCCGGGGCTGCTCATGTAGTAGGTCGCGGTGGGAACATCGACATAAAACGTGCGCACACCGCCGACTCCGTTCCCGTATTGATCTAGCACGACAGTGGGATTTTCAGTATCGGTATCCTTGACTTGAATACGCGCACCCTTGGGTGGTGCAATGCCCTTGCGGACCCACTGGTCAAGATTGGCAAGCGCGGCATGGAAAGAGTAGTTGAGCAGCGGGACCTCGTTCATCTGAATTTCAGGCGTGCAGCGCGCGTTGAACGGCCATTCGGGTGTGCCTTGAGCATTGCCTGCCTGCGCCTGATCGATGAAATTGGGAAATGCCTGATACGGGTAGATATCGAGATGCTGCGCGCCTGCGATTTCAAATAGTCGATAGCGGTCCCCCGGCTCATCGGAATCGGGGCGGCGGGCGGCGAGGCCGCCGAGCACTTCACTTTGCGAAAGCATCGCGATTACGGGAACGCCGGCGTTGTGGATTACATATCGGGGATCGCTCTTGGCGGGCGGCGTGGCGCACTGATTGATGCGGCCGGGGCCGGCGATCGTCTTGACCAAATAGCCGTCGTAAACCGGTTTGCCGCCGGCCAGTTTCGCGTGCGGATGAATGGCGCTGATGTAGGTCACTACGTCCGCGCCTTGCGTGGTCATGTAGAGATATTGAACCTTGAAGCCGGCGAGCGGGCGATCCGGCGAATCGCTCTTCAGCGCCGCGCCCAGCTGGCTCAGCATGTCCCATTTCAGGCCGTCTTCGCTATCCGGATTAGCCGTGGGGCAGCCGCCGGGAGCAGGATTCTTGAAAGAGACCGCACGGTACCGGATGTGGTCATACTTCTTGAGCCCGGTCACGCCCCCAGGCATGGTCACGCCGACCCACGCGTCTCCATGTTCCATGATCTGCGGCCAAAGATAACCCCACATCATCGACCAGTCCCACTGGCGCGCCGAGTTACTAATCTCGACCACCACCGTTCCGCTGAATTTGGCGGGGTCCGCCGGATGGCGCACCAGCACACGCGTGGCGTAGGGTGCGGCCGCGGTCTTCACCGTAAGCGCGCCGCTCGGTTCCCAATCGTAGACGTTGGCCTTACCGCTGATCACAAACTCGTCTTCGGTGTATCCGGATTGGGAGAGATCCTGGGGTTTCAGAAGGCGGCTCGCCTTGAGAAAAGTGAATGTTGGGTAGTACGAGTAAGGCGCCGCGCCCGCCGGCGCCGTCATCGGTAACGGCGTCGAAGTCGGCACCGGCACCGGGTCATCCGCCGCCAGCGCTATCACACTTGAACAGATCGCGGCCGCAACGGGTAGAGTTCCGCGCCCAAACGTTTGGCGAGTCATAATTTCTCCTGGTCTTACACATCTTGTCTGCCGCGCGTATGCGTGTCAAGCGCGGGTTCATTTGACCCCTGCCCGGCAGTGCCCCATTCTGACTTTTGCACGTTTAAGCACATCGCTTCGTCATTCTCTTGTGAAGTTTTGTCTGATCGGCCTGCTGGCCGGTGTTTGGTTGGGGTTCGGTTCGGACGCCGCCAGTCTTTACGCCAAGGGACGCGCCGCGGAAAAAGCGGGCCATTTCGATCAGGCGTACGTCCTCTATTCCGAGGCTGCCGCGCTCGATCCGGGTAATCGTACCTACTGGTTCCGAAGCCAGGCGGTGCGGTCGCGCGCCGCGCTTCAAGCCAAGCCGTTGCCTTACGGCACTCCCGGGTCGCTCAGTCCGGATCCCACAGAAAAGCAGTTTCCGAGCATTACGGCCAGGGACCTTGCGGATTCGCGCACGATGCAGCCCCCGCCCGAGTTGAGCGCGGATCCGAAACCGCGGGATCTGGATTTTCGAGCCGATTCCCGCTCCCTGTTTCAAAACGTGGCGCAGGCTTTCGGCCTGGACTGCGTCTTCGACGGGGACTATCAGGCCGGAATGCCCATTCATTTTCAGGTCCGCGATATGGACTACAGGCAGGCGCTGCGGGCTCTCGACGCGGCTACAGGCTCCTTTATCGTGCCTCTCACACCCAAGCTGTTCCTGGTAGCCAAAGATACGCAGCAAAAGCGCAACGAAGTAGAACCGTTTGTCTCGGTTGCGGTGGAGATCCCGCAGGCGACCACGCCCCAGGAGGTGCAGGAGGTTGCTCGCGCCGTGCAGCAATCGCTTGCCTTGGATAAGCTGGCCTTGGACTCGCAGCGAGACATAGTCGTTTTTCGCGGCCCCGCTTCGAAGGTCGCTCCGGCCCGCAGGCTGTTCGAGGATCTGATTCGTCATCGGGCTCAGGTGTCGGTCGAAATGGAGTTTTTAGAAGTGAGCCGCCAGGACATGCTGACCTACGGCCTGAATCTGCCCAATACCTTTTCGCTCGTAAACTTCAATAGCGCGGCAAAGGTGGCCACTCAGTTGTCGAGTTTGGCTCGCGGCGGATTCGGCGGAATGGCGTTTGGGCTGGCGATCGGTAACGCGCAACTATTCGCGCAGATGAGCCACTCCCTGGGGAAGACGCTATATCGGACGGAAATGAAGTCGGTGGATGGCCAAGCGGCCTCTCTGCACATAGGCGAGAGATACCCGGTGCTGACAACCGGATACTTCGGATCTACCAATGCCGCGATCAGCTCGTCGACAAACGCCGGAACATCTACCGGCACCTCCGCTGCGCAAGCGTCCGTAACCTTCGGTAGCGTTCCGAACCCCTCCGCGATCGTGTCCGCCGACTTCAATCAAGACGGCATTCCCGACCTGGCGGCCGCCGCGGCAGGCGGGAACGAGGCAGCGGTACTGTTGGGCAATGGAGATGGAACGTTCCAAACCGCGGTTACTTACGCCACCGGCACCAACCCTTCCGCGATCGCAGCAGCGGATTTCAATGGCGATGGCTTCATTGATCTGGTGACTGCGGATTCGGGTTCGAACACGATCTCCATCCTGTTGGGAAAAGGCGATGGGACGTTTGAGGCGGCCACACAGGTGCCCGCCGGTACGACTCCAGCCGCGCTCGTAGTGGCCGATTTCAATGCGGACGGCACGGCCGATATAGCGGTCGCCAATTCCGGTTCCAATAACGTCTTCATTCTTCTCGGACGCGGCGACGGAACGTTTCAAGCGCCGATCACTTTAGCCGCGGGAACCAGTCCGCGGTCTTTAGTAGCCGAAGACCTCAATGCTGACGGCATCATTGACCTGGCTTGCGCAAACTTCTCCTCTAACGACCTTTCGATCTTTCTCGGAAATGGCAACGGCACCTTCACCCAGAGCGCTACCTATACCACGGGCAATTCGCCACGCGCGGTAATTGCGAACACCCTTACCACCAGCGGCCACGTGGACCTGGTTGTAGCCAACTCAGCCTCGAATACGGTTTCGGTGTTTCTAGGGACAGGAACCGGAGCCTTCGCTGAAGGCGTGCAGTTTGCGACCGGGTCCGGGCCGGTTTCCCTGGCCAGTGGGGATTTTAATAGCGATGGCCTGCAAGATCTGGCGGCGGTCAACTACGGCGACGGCACTCTTTCCCTGCTAGTTGGGTTGGGCACAGGAAGTTTCGAGACGCCGATCAGCTTGACTGTCGGCTCGGGACCGGACTCCGTGATCTCTGGAGATTTCAACCGCGATGGGCTGAAGGATTTGCTGGTGGCCAACTCGACAACCAACAATTTCTCGATCCTTCTTGGCGCCGGTACCGGCACCTTTCACGACCCCGGTGGCAATTACTTTCCGACCAGCGGAGGCCAAGTGTATGCGCCGCCGCCCGCGTTCACCTATCAGGATCTCGGCCTGAGCGTTAAAGTGACACCGCACGTACACGGCGAAGACGAAGTCTCGCTGGATCTCGACGCTGAGATTCAGTTACTGACCGGAGCCGCCGTGAATGGAGTCCCGGTGATCGCGCACCGCAAGCTCGTCTCTCAAGTGCAGCTCAGAAACGGGGAGTGGGCCATCGTAGCCGGTCTGTTAACGACTTCGGAAGCCCGCTCGATTGCGGGAATAGCAGGCCTCTCTTCGCTTCCGGGCATAGGTCCTCTAATGCGGCAGAATACGAAGAACACCGCCACGGACGAGGTGCTGGTCTTGCTGAAGACGAACCTCATCAATATTCCGCCGGGTCAGTTCGTTTCGCATACCATCCCGGTCGGCAGCGAAACGCGGCCGCTTCCCCCGTTATAGAAGCATAATGGCGGTATGGCCGAAACCGACCCTGCCGCCACGGAATTCTATTGCCCGGTTTGCGCCCGGCCGGTTCCCGACCCGTTAGTGTGCGGCGACTGCACCGCGGTAATCTGCCGTGTCTGCGGTACGCCTTTGGAGCGAATCGATGACCTGGGAATCGGCTAGCCGCTTCAACCAATGTGAGTTCTCGAGGCCGAGCCCTAGTATTGGGCCACCACTGCTTCCTGCACTGCGACGGACCAATCCATATTCGCGGACTCGATCACCAGGTGATAGAGGCGCGGATCTTCGTTTACGTAAGCAATGCCGTGACCGGGTCCCCTATGTTCTACCGCTACCTGCAGCGGCCGCCCGCTCACCGCGCTATGCACCACTACCCGAAAAGAGCCTGCTCCCGCGGGCGACTCGTGTTTCGTCTCCCACTTTATGCGCCACTGCCCGCTCTCAATGTTGAATGATTCGGTCTGTTCGTCACCGCGGCCCGAAAACGATGCCGTGGGACGCCATCCGACTTCAATATGACTGCCTGCGGTTTTCGGAGCAGAGCGGCAACCCGCGCCAAGTACCGCCACGGCCAACAGCAGATTTGTGCTCAATAACCGAGCCGTAGCATGCCCTCCGGCTTGCCGTTTACTGATCCACGCGTGAGCCATTCTAAAGAGGCTTGGAAAAGAAGTTGATGGTTCTTCTCCCACATGGCGTTATGCGAGGAACAGGCCAGGTCGACGAATATTTTCTGTGAGGAGCCGAGATCGTTATACAGGTCCCTCACGCGATCCGGCGCTACTTGCTTGTCGTGCGCGCCCGAGACCATCAACGTGGGCACGCGTGCCTTCGAAACCATCGCGGTGTTCCAGCCCCAGGTGGTGACCTGCGGCGCGCGCCTGACCCCATTGCCCCAGGTTGCGCCCACAGGGTCCGAGGCGATCATTTCTGACCACACGGATTCACGAACCGCCGGGCTATATTGATCCGCGCAGCCGACCTGGCGGTTCCAGTTAGCTGTGAACTCATCATCGGATTGCGTGTTCATGGTGGCCCCCGCCGCGGGAACTTGGGCCGGTGCTTCGGAGGGTGAAGTCCGGTTATATGCGGGCGCCAGCAAGACTAACTTCTCCACCTTGTCCGGATGCTGCACCGCATAAGCGCCGGCACGCGGGCCGCCGAGCGACCAGGCGAGCATGCTGACGCGATCCACACGGCGAAGCGCCCGAATGTGATCCACTACAGTTCCGATATCGTTCCAATCCGAAGCGATTGTAGTCAACTGCTGAGAGTAAGAAGGCGAGCAGGGCGCAGCCAGCACGCGCGGCACAAAGGCAGTCTGCTGGTCTTTGGAGAGGTTGCAGGGATCGTTCATGGGAGCGGGCCGGGTAGAGCGGCCATAGCCGGTCATATCCATTGCGAATACATCGAAACCGGCGTTGGCCAAATAGCCCATCCAACTGTAATCTTCGTAAGGAACGTCGAAGGAGACTTCCGCCGGCGTTCCCGCGCCGTGCACAAAGAGGAGAACACGATCGGCTAGCGACCCGTCGCGCAGAACGGTGCCGGCACGGGTCACTTCGCGGACGTAGATCTGCGTGGTCTGACCCGAAACGACCGGGACGGTCGAGTGGACGCCCACATAATGGTCGACTCGGAGCAGGCGCGTCGAGTCTTCGGCCTCGAGGGCTTGGGCAGCCGAAAATGACAGGACGCCGAGGAGGGCAAAAACCGAATATCGTGTCATAGCTTTGTCCAGTATACGGCCAGGAACATGGGGGAGCGTCAGGCCGGCACTCGGAGGAAGGCGCCGGTGCGTAACCCGCGACAGCAACCGCCTTCCACAGTTTGGCCTTGGCACATTGCCAGAACCAAACCCTCGGCGGTAAGCTCACGGATAGAGGTTGCCCATGAAGCTTGCGTTACAAATCGTCCTTTGCGGTGTTCTGGCCGCCGGAGTTGGCATGGCTCGCGGCGGTGGTGGTGGCGGTGGGGCTCGCGGCGGCGGCGGTGGTGGATTCCGTGGTGGCAGCGGGTTTAGCGGCGGTGGTGGATTCCGCGGTGGCAGCGGGTTTAGCGGCGGTGCCCGAGGCGGTGGTTTTACCGGAGGTGCATATAGAGGCGGCGGATTTGTCGGCGGCGGCGGTTATCGCGGCGGTTACTACGGTGGCTACCGCGGCGGCTACGGATTTCGGGGCGGATATCGCGGCTTTTACGGAGGTTGGTGGCCGTATTGGGGATACGCCTCTTGGGGCTACCCGTACTGGGGTTATCCATATTGGGCCGCCGGTTTCGGCTATTGGCCCGATTACTATTCGTATCCGAACAGCTATTATCCCCCGTATGCGTCCTATCCATATACTTCCAATCAGGACGCCTATGCATATGCCGGCTATCAGAATTCGCCCAACGTAGCCGCGGTCTATCCTCCGCCGGCTACGCAAACGGCGCGCCCCGTGCTTCGCGAATACGACGAGTATGGACAGGAAGTGCGCCCCAACACGGCGAGCACCACTCCTTCTCAGCCGATCTATCTGATCGCTTTCAACGATCACGCAATTCGTGCTTCGATTGCCTATTGGGTCGACGGCAAGACACTGCACTACGTAACACCCGAACACGAACAAAAACAGGCATCGCTCGACAGTGTAGATCGCACTTTGAGCTTGCAGTTGAATCGTGAGCGGCGCGTGCCTTTCCAATTACCCGCGCAGTAGCTTAAGTAATCGCTTAGGGCAGAGCCTGCGCGCTGCCCTAAGCCTCCGCTAAAACTGGAACCTTGCCACCAGCTGTCCCGTTCGCGGGCTCGGGCCAAAACCGGTAGCTCCCGGCACCAGGTTGACGTAGCCGTAGCCGCCGGTTACCAGGCCGTTCGGTGCTCGCGTAGTGGTTGCTTGCGGATTGGTGGACGACGGCGGCGTGAGGAAGACGCGATTGAACATGTTGTAGAACTCGGCCCGAATGTTAAGTGAGGTCTTCTCTTTGACCCGGAAGGTCCGGCCCAGGCTGATCGATTCGGCGGGCTGCCGCTGCCAGCGGTAGTTGCTATAAAACGCTGCCGCGGTTCCGAATTGGCCCGGCGGCGCATCCGACCACGCGTTGGGGTTGAGTACCAGCGTCTTCTGCGAACCGCGCGATCACCGCCGGACTGTTGATCGGAAGGCCCAATAAAGCGCGGTCATTCGCATTGGTGATGTCCAGCCCCCAATTCTGCTTCAACGATTGCGGCGTTAGAGCGTTGTAGGCCTGGTCGGCAAGCACAGGCGCTGTCCACCAAACGCCGCGGTTCCCGACATACGAGGCCTCCACCACGAGGTTATTGGCCACCTGGCGCTGCAGGCCGATGCTCCACTGAAGGATTCGGGGCGGCCGGCCCGCATTGGGATCGATATAAATGAACGGCGATGAAGGAATGGTCGCGCCGTTGAACGGCACCGGATAGTGCGGACTGAAATCCGGCCACACGATCGGCGCGTTCCCGTATGGATTGCCCGGAGCGAAGGGGTTGCCTCCCTGCAAGGGAGTGACGCCGGCGTAAGATCCGGGAGCAGCGGTAAAGGTGTAGAAGTCGGGAACGCTGTACGAGAGGCAGGCGTTATTGGGGGCAGACGAGTATGACAGCCCTGCGCCCATTCGGAGCACGGTCTTTTGGTCGATCTGGTAAGCGGCGCCCAGCCTTGGTCCGAATGCGTAGGGATAATTGTGATTGAACCGGCAGCCGCAAGTGGCCTCGTAGATGACGTCGCCCAAACGCCCGCCTGCCAACGGATTCGGCGTAGAAAACGAGGCACTCTGCATACGGCCGTGCTCTTCCCGCAACAAAGTGACATAGTCGTAGCGCAGGCCGTAGTCCAGGGTAAATCTGCGGTTCACCTTCCAGGAATCCTGGGCGTAGAAGCCGAGCGAATGGTTGCCGATCCGCGAATCGGTCACCTGCGAAACGGTCAGGCTGTTGGGGGCGCCGATGAGAAAGCTGGCATAAGCGAATCCGGTGGAGGCATTGCCGCCTTTCTGGAACTCCCACGGGTCGCCGGTCTGATTCTGTCCGAACCCGAACTGGCCGTTTGCTCGCGTGTAATTCACTTGCGGAAACCCTTCGACAATCATCTCGCCCCCGACCTTATACGTGTGGTTCCCTTTCACCCAAGTGAGATTGGCGTTGGCTGTAGGTTTCACATCTTTGAGGTAGAGGACACCGAAGGTATTACCAATGCCGCCGGCATTGGAAGGCAGCCCGGCGCCGCCCCTTACCGGAGCGATCGTGGAATCTATAGGGCTCCCGATATTTGGAAATTGATTGATGTAGAACGGCGCGAACTGCGGCCCCAAAGAGGTTTGATTGAACGACGGCGGAACGGCCGGCTGGTCCGTATAAAAGATGCCGATTCCTAAATGCAGCAAGAGGGTCGGTTTTAAAGTGTGGTCGTAATTGATGCGCGCCGTATTGTTGGTGGTGTCTGTAGGTTCCGGAGCAGACCAGGCGAATTGACTGGGGCTGAAACCGTTGTTATTAGGAGCCAGAGTGTGTGTCTGCTGCCAGTAGCCAGAAAGCTTAATGGTTGCGCTGAGTGAATGATCCAGTTTTACAGAAGGGATGGTCGTATGCCGGAAGTTGCTATACGCCGGGATGGCGTAATTGTTGGCGAATCCGGACAGGTTCGGCAGCGGGAACATGCTCTGGATCTTCAGCGCCACAGGATCCATTTGAGACGCGGGAATCTGCCCGTTCGGATACGGCGTTCGCACCGGAACGCCGTCGGGTCCGGTGCGCGTGGAATTCGGATCGAACACTTCGTTCTGGATCAACGGCTGCCCCAGGGAATCGACCAGGGGCTGTCTACCGGCGGTTAGGGGCGCGATCTGTGCTCCGCTGAAATCCCCGATGCGGTACGCCGCGGTAGGTACCGTCGCGATTCCGCTGCGCACCACCTGGTTCTCCCGGAACTGCTCGAAATTGAAGAAGAAGAATGTCTTGTCCTTGCCGTTATAAATTTTGGGCAGCCAGACCGGGCCGCCGAGTGTGAACCCATAGTCGTTGCGCCGCACGGTGTTGCGGATGTGGCCGCCGGCTCCGTTATCCGTGAATGGAAGGCCCGCGTTGAGCGCCTCGTTATCGAAATAGTCGTAAGCAGTGCCGTGCAACTGGTTGGTGCCCGATCGCATCGTGTAGTTGAAGTATCCTCCGCCGGCCTGGCCGTATTCGGGAGCATAATTGCTGGTTTGAATGGCCACTTCCTGAATCGCATCGACGCCGGCCTGCACGTTCTGGTTAATTTCGCGCCAGAAACCATTCGTCGCATCCTGGCCCTCGATCCGAATTGCCTGTGAGCTCGAGGGCATGCCGTTGATGCGCAGCGTATTCTCGCCGGAGAACGCAGCACCCGGCAACAGGCTCACAACCTGCAGCGGATTGCGTACGTTGCCGAGAGTCCCGGGCGTTCCCAACGTCAGCAGCGGAATCTCATCCACGCGGTTGTAATCGATGTTATGGCTCAGTTCGCCGCTTTCGGTTTTGAGAAGCGGCGCTTCGGCTTGCACGGTGATGGCTTCGGTAGCCGAGCCGACTTCGAGCGCGGCGTCGACACGCACCGTCCCGGCCACCTCGACGACCACGCCCGGCCGGATATATCTCTAGAAGCCCGCCGCGGTAACTGATATCTCGTAAGTGCCCACCGGAAGTTGGGCCAGCGTGTAATTGCCGGTTGTGGAACTGCCGCCCTGATAAACCGCGCCGGTCGTGGTGTTCTTCGCTTCGACTGAAGCATTCGCCACTACCGCACCCGCCGGATCAGAGACCGTTCCGGGATCGCTCTGGGCATTGATCGTGGCAATAGCCGCGCATGACAAGGCCAACACGGATAAACTGCGCATACAATCCTCCCGTTACAAGTGGAAACCTCTTCCCCGGTTTTCCCCTTTTGAAAGCCGGGGACTTCTACCTGAATTGGGGGGATTATATAGAACGCGAATTGCCGTCAAGGCGTTGACAAGCAGAAATCAGGCGTTGTCGAAGAGGCGGAAATCAGTAATTCGCGGCTTAAGCCGCTAAGCCAAACCAAGCGACTATAGGACTAGCTTCACCGGAACGCCCTCTTCTGGTCACTCCGGATCTCGTCCTGGGACTGCGGACTCCGGCGGCGCGACGTAATCTCGGCCACCGGCTTGCGTCCGATTGCGAGCATCGTCTCGAAGTGCGGCGCTTCCTCTTCGCGGTGCACGATCGCCGTCTCGATGTGCTCGAAGCCGCCGCCTTTCAGATAGCGTTCGAGTTCCATCTCGCTGAAACCGAGCCAGAGGTCGGCATAGAGCTCGCGGGCCTCTTCGAAATGGTGCCGGTTGAGATCGAGTATGGCCACGCGGCCGCCCGGCTTCAAGATGCGCCAGGCCTCCGCCACCGCCCGCTCGGGGTGGCTCGCGTGATGCAGCGCCTGACTCAAGAAGGCAAGGTCCACCGTGCCGCTCGGGATCGGCACATCCTCCAGGTCGCCCAACCGGTATTCCAGGTTGCTGATGCCGTGCTTGCGGGCGAGTTCGGAGCCGAATTCCACCATCTTCTCGGATTTGTCGATCGCGATCACCTTCTCGGCGCGCTGCGCCATCAGTTGCGAAACCGTGCCCTCACCCGCGCCCAGGTCTGCAATTACGAGCGGCGGCAGAAGTTTCAGCAGCACTTCCGCAATGCCTTTCCATGACCGCCCGGGCACATACTCGCGCCCAAACCGGCCTGCCATCTCGTCGAAGTACCGCCGCATACGGTCTTCCCGTTTGCCTAAAATTAGGCGCAAAGCTTCGCGATCCTGCGCGGTCTCGGGAACTTCGGGCGCTGCTTTCCGCAGAAGATCCATGATCTCCGCCGGGGCTTTCAGACGGTAAAACGCGTTCTTTCCGGTACGGCGGTCATCCACCAGACCGGCCTGTTTCAGTTGCGCTAAGTTCGTTGAGATCTGGCTCTGGCCTTTGCCGAGGATCTCCTGCAGCTCGGCCACCGAAAGCTCCTCCTGCTCGAGCAGCAGCAGCAGCCGCAGACGGTTCGGGTCGCCCGCCAAACGAAGTGATTTTAGGATTGACGCCATACGCCGCCGTGAACTAATATCAATTTATCAAGATTCATTGATACGAGGCAAGAATGGGTACAGCAACGATCAACCAAACTGCAACCGATTTCAAAGTAGCCGACCTCGCCCTGGCCGAATGGGGCCGCAAAGAGATTTCAATCGCCGAGCATGAGATGCCCGGCCTCATGGCGATCCGCCGCAAATACGCCAAGGAAAAGCCGCTTGCGGGGGTCCGCATTACCGGCTCGCTGCACATGACGATTCAGACCGCGGTTCTGATCGAAACGCTCGCGGACCTGGGTGCCTCCGTCCGTTGGGCAAGCTGCAACATTTTCTCCACGCAGGATCACGCCGCCTCTGCGATCGCGGCTGCCGCCATCCCCGTTTTCGCCTGGAAAGGGGAGTCGCTCGAAGAGTATTGGTGGTGCACCTACCAGGCTCTCAGCCATCCCGATGGAAAAGGCCCCGAACTCGTGGTAGATGACGGCGGCGATGCCACCCTGCTGATTCACAAAGGATACCAGCTCGAAAACGGCAGCGATTGGGTCCACACCTCCTCCGAAAGCCAGGAAGAGACCATCATCAAAAATCTGCTGAAGGACATTTACAAGCAAAATCCGAAGCACTGGCAAAACGTCGTGAAGGACTGGCGGGGCGTCTCGGAAGAGACCACCACGGGCGTGCACCGGCTATACAAGATGCACGAAACCGGAACTCTGCTTGTGCCCGCGATCAACGTGAATGACTCGGTAACGAAGTCGAAGTTCGATAATCTCTACGGCTGCCGTGAATCGCTGGCCGACGGCATCAAGCGAGCCACCGACGTCATGCTCGCCGGTAAAGTCTGCGTGGTCTGCGGCTATGGCGACGTGGGCAAGGGTTCGGCGCATTCCCTGCGCGGCATGGGCGCGCGCGTAGTGGTTACCGAGATCGATCCCATCAACGCGCTTCAGGCCGCTATGGAAGGGTTTGAAGTCACGACGATTGAAGAGACCCTCGGCCGCGGCGACATCTACGTAACCTGCACGGGCAACCTCGACATCATCACGCTGGAACACATGAAGGCGATGAAGGACCAGGCAATCGTCTGCAATATCGGCCACTTCGACAACGAAATCCAAATGGACGGGCTGAACGGCGCCGGCGCCAAGCGGACCAACATTAAGCCGCAGGTGGATATGTACACCTTCAATGACGGCCACAGCATCTTCATTCTGGCGGAAGGGCGGCTGGTGAACCTGGGCTGCGCTACGGGCCACCCCAGCTTCGTGATGAGCAACAGCTTCTCCAACCAGACCCTGGCCCAAATCGATCTCTGGAAGAACCGGGACACCTAC
>JAFAWA010000545.1 GCA_019242155.1 Terriglobia bacterium
GCGATCAATCGGCTGCTGATAAGCCGAGCCCCGCGTAATAACGAAGGTGCCATTGGCGCGCGGATCCTGGGTGGTGCCGGAGAGTTCTGCATTTGCGGTGAGGATTCCGGTAACCGGGAGGTCGCTACGGCCTGCGATTGCAAGCACGCGGTCGATGGGCAGATTCGTGATCGCGGCAGTGGCAGTGGTCTGGTGAGTGCCGGCGAGCAGAGACTGGCCGTTCACCCTGATTGTGGAGCCCGCGAAGTCGGAGTTGACGTTGTACTGAATCGCGTTCCCTGCGGTATTGGCTGTGGCGGTAAGGTCGCCGAGAGTCTTACCTTGCATTTCCAGGCCGCGGGCCGAAAGGTTCGCGTTCAGGCTCGCAATCTGAAACTCTTGATTGCCGGCAATAGGCATGGCATTTCCGCTGAAATCGGCGTTCAGGGTGAGGGTGCCTTTGAGGCCGGGGCGGTCTTTTACTAACGCCTGAAACGTTGCGAGTTGGATCTGGCTGGTCGCAACATGCCCTTGCAAGACGCCGCTTTTGAGGTCATCGGGGGCGTGCTGATAGGTTGCATTGGCATCGAGCCGCGAAGGTCCATTGACAATCGCCAGGGACGGCAGATTAATGGCTCCTTGCGTAAAAACAACCTGTGCGCTTGCGCTGTCAAAATGCTGCCCCGCTAAGGCCGCCCCGGTCAAACTAAAATCGGCCGAGCCTCGCGGATCGCCGACCGTGCCGGTTAGATGAGCGTCCGCGGTGAGGGCTCCGGAGCCCTGCAGGCTGGATTGGCCCGCGAGCGCCAGCACATCCTGTAAGTCGGAATTGCGTATCGTAAGGTCTGCCATTAACGGCTCGAACGGCTCCGCTTTCCAGTTACGCAGACCTACGCTGGCGGAGAACCGGGCTTCGAGCGAGCCGCGCGCGAGGGCGGCATTGGTGATGGCAGCTCCCGAACGAGCGGCATTGAAGTCCGTCCCGAAGCGGGTAAACTGCCGTCCTTCTACCGCGAAATTAGTTACGGCGAGGTGACCGTTGATGCGCGGATTACTTAGCGAGCCTGTTACCGTAGCGCCCAGTGCCGCGTTACCGCCGCTAGAAAAGGTGATGGGTAGCACAGCGACTGGTTGAAAGTCCGCGAGGTTGCGAGACACCAGGCGCACTTGAATCTGACGGCCGAGTGAACCTGCGAGATCCAGACGCGTGTTCGGCAGCGCGAGATAGGACTGGCCCAAGGTAACCGTGTCACCGCGGCCGTTGTAGTCCACGTTCAGACGCCCGGAAACGGGTATGCCGCGCGGGCCCGGAGCGATGGCGAGATTGGCACGGGCGACCAGCGCAGAGGACGCTTTGACGTTGCCGTCGGCCTGTATCGAGCCTGAAAGAATGCCGTCATAGCCGAGCGGCTGTTTGACGAACGGCTGCGACACCCGAGACAGATCGAAACTCCGCAGATCGCCTGTGAAACGGAACTGGGCCATTTCGAGCAGTGAGCCCGAGCCGGTTAGAGTGCCGCCGAGAACCGAAAGGCGAAGGCCGTTCAGGTCGATCCGGTGCGGGTCGGCAGTCACGGCGGAATCGAGGTCGAGTCCGGTCACGCGGACGGAGCTTTGACGGAACGAAAGACCGTGCGCATTTACGTTGGCCCGGATCAGATAGTTGTTGCCTGCATTCAACGCCGCATTGCCACCGATCCGGACGTTTCCCTGGGGCTGTTCGGCAAGGCGCAAGAGGCGGCCGAGCTCTGTTAAATCCAAGTTAGAGGTAAACTGAATTCGGTCTGCGCCCCCGTTTGCTTCGAGATCGCTCTGGCCAATGTTCAAGCGCGCGCGCTGAATCTGATAACCGCGATTGTCGGCGGAAGCAGCGAGATCAAGGTTGGCGGTGCGCGGCCCGCGAACCGTATCGAGAGGCATGGTCAGCCCCGCCGCGCGTCTGATCTCATCGAGCGCCAGACTGGCCCTGAGTTGCCCGGCATAGCGTGGCGCCAGCATGTGATCCATGGACGCAGAGATCGTGACCTGTGATTGGGGCGTGGTCAACCGCGCGTTGGCCACTGAGATCTTGTCTTTTTCGAGCGTGATCGGTAGCTGGATATTCAGATCCAAGGGCGGATTGTTTCCGGATTTCAGATGCAGCGGGCTCAGGTCAATTTCGCCGGTGTAACTCGGATTAGATGCTTGATAGCCCAGATTCGCGCGCAGGTTTTCGCCTGAAGCATTGAATTGACTCTTCCGGTCGGCAAAGATCAGGCTGCCGTTCACGAGATCAAAGTGCCCGACGGCCAGGTTAACCACCGTTTCCAAACCGGACTTATCGCTGCTACTGCTCTGTTTGACTTTCGGCGCTGGAATATTGGTGCGGCCGTCCGGGAAGATTATTACATCGGCCTGCGGCGTATCTACCAGCAGGGCCGCGATATCTACGAATCCTTTGAAGGGCGATAAGAGCTTGAGATCTACTTGAAGCAGCCTGGCTTGAAGCAGCGGGGGCGTGCCGGCCGGCTCGAGGCCATGCACCACGAAGCCCCGGACCTGCGCCCGCAGACGATGCCAGTCAAACGAGAATGCGGCGATATCGACCTTGCCGCCCGTAGCGTCTTCTACCGCGGTGATAATCTTCTCGCGGACGAAGTTTTGAAACCATGCGGTCTGGACCGTGATAACGCCTGCGATGACGATAAGTACAATCAGGCCAAGAAGCGATCCGCCGGCTATGAGGAAGATGCGCTTTTTGCGGGTCATTGAAACGCCTCTTTCTTAAACTGGACGCGCGTTTGGGCTCGCGCCTGCCGGAGCCAGGTCTCCATCTGCTGGTCGACGGTCTCTTCGGGAGGAGCCGCCGCGCCTGCGCGGAGCCGGCTTGCGGTCTGGACGGGCGGGTTCGTTCCTCCCGGGCGGAAGCGGAAATCGGTGAAGCGCACCAGGGTCTCTTGCCATAACAGATGTTGTTTGAACTGCCCCTCGGTGATTCCGTACTTCACCAATGCATTTTGAAACGCCGCCGCCGATGGAAAATGCTGCTCGCGGAAGTTCCGGGCGAGGGCATCGGCATCCGTAGCAGGCGGTGCCTGAAAGCTGTTCAGCGCCATTTCTCCGCGAAGCAACTGTTGATCGACCAGGCGATCGGCCGCGGCGCGCTGTGCTTCGGAAGATAGACTCAGCGGCTCCTGGTTTTCGAAGGCGGTCACACGTACCTCCTCATCCACCTCGCTGACTGTGATTACCTGGTTGCCCACGATTACCGCGACCCGGTCGGCCACCCCAGCGAAGGCCGGGAAAACGAGGAACACGACGCTTGCGAACCTTAACAACGGCATATTAAAACGCCTGGCCGATGGAGAAGAAGAACTGAAAATGGCTGATGCCCTGGACAGTGGATGTCGCGGTGCCGTTCAGTAACTGGTCGTAGGTGCCCTTCAAGCCGTAGAACGTGGGCGTGTTGAGGCTGTAAGCCAAGTCGACGCGAACAGGGCCGACCGGGGTTCGATAGCGAATGCCAAATCCTATGGCATGCACCATGTAGTTGAAGTCGGTGATGCTCTTCTGGTGGTAGCGGAAAGAGATGCTGCCGAGATCGGAGTAGATGTTTCCCATGTCGTGAAAGATCACTCCATTGATGTTGTCGCCGATCAGAGGAAAGCGAATTTCCGCCTGGCTGAACAGCAGCGCGTTGCCGCCGAGGGGAAATCCGGTGGTTGGGTCGCGCGGCCCGGCCTGGTTATCGGGAAAGCCGCGCATGGAGTTTGATCCACCGCCGAAGAATCTCTCCGGCAAAGGTATATAGTTAGCCGCGGTTTCGTTGGCGGGCACGCTGAAAGGGTGAAGCCAGCCGAACTGAGTGTTGACAGCGAAAACCCACTCGCCGGTTATGGGATGGTAGTACGACGTGCGGCCCAGAAATCGTAAGAAATCCTTGTTTCCTCCGAAGTAACTCTCGGCTACTCCGAGGTCGGCGGTATTGTAGAAACCGCGGTGAGCGTTGACGGGATCATCGCGCCGGTCCTGGATTAAATTGGCGGACAGCATGCCGATGCGCGACGGCTGCGAGTAAAGCGGTATGAGCAGCGGCTCAATCTTGAGGGTAGTCTGATCTACTTGCACATTGCGCCAGGTATAACGCCATAACACGGTCGTGGCTTTCGAGAGCTTCTGCGAAAGCTGGAGATCGCCTTCGATGCGGCGGGCGGTGAAGGTGCGGACATCGCGCTCGTTGTCATAAAGCGCTGTTACGGTAATATTGCGCCCGTCGACGTTGTGATACCGCGGCGCGAGATAGCTGAGCGATACGCGGCGGTCCAGACTCGAATAGCTGCTCTTGAAATCGACCGTGTGCCCGAGGCCCCACATGTTCAGACGGCTGATTTCGAACGAGCCTTCCGGCGAAAATCCGGTCTGTCCGCCGGGCGCGCTAAGGCTCGAGGGACTGCCGCCGATCTGCGCTAATTCCGCGCCGAAGCCCACGGCTGTGTAGTAGCGGTGTCCTTCGGTCAAGTGATACAGCACATACTTGTTCTCTGTATCGCCCTGCGGGTTCTGAATAGCCATGTCGACCTTGTCGAAGACGCCGAGATTATAGAGACGCCGCTGCATCTCTCCCATGCGCGTCCAGGAGAGCGGCTCACCCTCTTTCAAGATGATGTTCGGATCGACCAGCCGGCGCCTGGTCGTCCGAAGCCCGGTGAGCAGTACATCGCGAATGAAGCGCGGCGCTCCGGGCATAACCGTGTAAACCAGGTTCACTTCACGGGTGTCCGGCTGTGCCGTCATACGCCAGTCAAAGTTGACGTCCGGATAGCCCTCGGATTGATAGACGTTGAGGAAATAGTCGCGGTCTAACGACACGTTAATTTTACTGAACGGTTCTCCGGGGACGCAGGCCAGTTTTGCGAGAACTCTGCTGCGGTCGGGCCGGTCTACTCCATCCACCTGAACGGTTCCGACCTTGTACTGTGGTCCTTCATCAATCACGAAGGTAACGGCCACGTCGCCGGTCTTCCCTTTGTAATCGTTCATTATGTTGGCGGTGACTTTGACATCCTGAAAACCATTATCTTGATAGAGCGCGGAGATCGCGTCTTTGTCACGGTCCGCAAAGCCTTGGCTGTAGCGGCCATGCCGCAACCGGATGAATCCTGCGGGCTGAAGGAATATCCGCTCTCGGATGTCGGAAGCGCGGAAATAGCGATTACCTTGGATGTCGACGCGCACGAGCTTGTGCCGTTCGCCCAAACCGATTATGTATGTAATATTCTCCTGGTCGGCATCCGGCTGTGTAGTTTGGAAATCAACCTGAACATCGAAGTATCCGCTGCCTTGAAAGTAGTCGCGTAGATTGGCCACGCCCTGAACCAGAAGATCACGATTCACCGTCTCCTCTTGGGAGACCGGAACATACCTTTGCAGTACCTTCTTGGAGATTTTGGCGCCTTTAGAATCGATTTTCACTTTAGGGCCGCCGTCGGCATTGATAGTAGTGCGTACGCGATTATCAGAAGCCAGGTATTCCTGATTTTCGAGCGACACGTCGGCGGTGAGACGATCTTTCTTTTGATATTTTTGCTGAATCTTCTGCAGCCCGCTCTGGGTATTTTGCTCGGTGGCGGTCTTCCAGCGGAACCAGTGCTTGAACCCGGCGGCTTTAGCGAGTTGGTCAGCGGGCAGGCGCGTGTCGCCCACCACCACAGGTAAAGTAAGCTTTGCCCGTTTACCGGACCGTACGGCGAAGGTAACTGCCACCTCCTGATGCTCGGAATCGCGCTCGATCTGGGGTTGAACTGTGGCTAAATAAAGTCCGTTGCGCTGCAAAAGACTTCGCAGTCCCTTGACCGCGTTATCAACGTCGGTGTCCTCAAAAGGTGTTCCGAGTTGAAGCCTGGCGGCATTGGTCAGTTGTCCCTCGTTCGGCGGGTAGGTTACCTTCCCATGCACTTCTACAGGGCCTACGAACCACTGCTCCGTCGTGCGGATCGTGACGATGACACCGCCGGCCGCAGGTTCTGTTTCAAGCGCAATATCAGCATAGAGACCGGTGCTGTACAGCTTTTTGATAGCGGCGCGAACCTCGGCGAGATGTAGCGGCATCCCACTGTGAAGCGGCATGATGCGCGTCAGGTCTGCGCGAGTGATAGGCTGCGTCGGCGGCATATACCTGACTTCCTGAACCGTTTTTCCTTCGTAAGCTTCAGGGGATTCGAGGATTTCAGCTTGCAATAGGATGATTGGAATAGCTGGAACGAGGGCCACGCAGCGCCTCACCCGGGTCCGTAGCGCCATAATTAGCGTAATGGCAAGCACGCGATTCTCCCTGGTGAGTTGTATAACAAAATTAAATTTTCGCATAGGGCATCTGTCGCAAGTACCGAATGCTCGGTCCGGACGCTCTCCGCTGACGCAGGAATGTGCGATCCTACGCGAATCCGGGCGATGAGGCGCGAGAAGATTACCGCCTGCGCTCGGCGCCCCGCAAACACGCTGCTTATAAACGAACGCGCGTGGAGCAACTGTGAGGTCAATCAAAACTCAAGCTACTGAGCTTCTCACGTTAGGCGGTTGGGGCACGACCGTAAACGCGCTTGCTCGACGATAGAAAAGCGCAGTAAGTGACTGGCAGGCACCGCGCCCGGACTGTAGCGGTGCCTGTGGACTTCGCATCAGTTAGTGGCCTTTGCGAAACACTGTTAAGTAGAGTGACTCTCGCCAAAACATACCGCAGCTTTGGCGTTCGATTGTGATTTGCAACCGCCAACTTACTTTAGTAGTCTTGAATAGCTCCCATGCAGCATAGATCGGTATGTTTTCCGGTTCACTAAGCGGGACGGGAACATCTTTCGTGTAGAATGTAGATACATTAAATACGAGTGACAGAGGTCACATGCCCCCAAAACTAACTCAAGAATTTATCAGCGCCGCCATTGACGGGTTTGAAGCTCAGAAGGCGCGCATAGATGAAAAGATCAGCGAACTCCGTGGACTACTGACTAATGGTCAAGCGGAGAGTTCGCCAACTGAGGAGACCCCAAGAAAGCGCCGGAGGATGAGCGCCGGGGCCCGGAAACGAATTGCAGCCGCGCAACGGCAAAGGTGGGCAGCACTTCGGCAAGAGGGTGGGACGGAAAACCCTAATAGTAAAGCACCCCAAAGTAAACGCAGGCTCAGCCCGGAAGGTAGACGGCGCATTATCGAAGCTACCAAGAAGCGCTGGGCGTTAGCGAAGGCCGGCGGCAAAAAGCCTGGTCCTTCGGCGGGAAAAACCGGGCCGAAAAAGGCGGGTGCTAAGAAAGCAGGCGCGCGGAAATCAGCTCCGGCAGCGGCCAAACGCGCTCCCATGAAAACAGCCGCTTCCCCACCAGCGGCGACTGAATAACTTCGGCAGGTCTGATTAGATTTATTGGAATCTCCGCGAGACGAGCAGAGAGTAGGCTCGCGGGCGCCCGCTATACGGGCGCGCCGCGACATTGCTATCAGTTCTTCGACGTCTGATTCTGAGCTAAGAGTTGTTGGACCTTCGAAACGAATTCGTCTTTTTCCCTCTGATATAACGGACCGCTCCCCGGGCTGGGGAAACCGGCATGCGCGCCTTTGACCAGCCCATCCCGACCCACGAAGAAGGTCGTGGGCCAGGCATCCCAATCACGCGCCTGGGTTAGTTTCTCCTTTGCGGTGCCCGTCTCGCCACCCAACAGGACCGTGTACTTGATTCCGTAATGCTTGATGAAGGCTTTCAGGCGAGTCGGGTCTGCCAGTTGGTCAGCCTCCTCAAAAGAAAGCGCCACAATCTCGAGGCCCTGCGAATGGAACTTATTGTATAGCTCCACCAGGAACGGTGCCTCGTCGTGGCAGTTCGGACACCAACTCCCGGTGATGTTAATCAACACCACCTTATTGCGGAAACGGGGGTCCGTATTCGTCACAGTTTTTCCGCTGAGATCGGGGAAGCTGAAGGTGAACGGCTGGCTCGGATCCCGCACGCCGGTATGCTGGTCGGCATCGGTGGGAAGCGCCAGGCCTTTGGCCTTCGCCTGCTCGGGACGGACTGCCGTAATCTGACCCTCGTGATGCTGTCCGCTCAAGTCAAGCGCGAGCGTGCCGTCGCTCTGGGGAGTAAGAACGAGCAACGCTGGGCGCGCGCCGGAGAAATGGCTGAGAACGAACTTGCCGTCTTTGTAGGCGCCGGTCAACGTTCCGGTATCGCCATCTACTCGCAAGATAGCACCGGATACTTCAGCGCCCTTTTGCTTCACGATCAGTTGCCACGCCTTCTCATCCTTCTTGCTGCTGTTCACGCCCTCGAGATACCACACACCCGCGATATCCGGGGCCTTCGCATTCGAAGCCGGCCGCGCGGCCGCGCGGACCGCATGTACAGACATCGGCTTTCCGCGCGTGACGTACTCGCCGTCGAGAGCGCCGTCCTTCAGGTTGAGCTTGAGGACGGAAGCGTAGGTGTCGAAGTTTAAGGTTAGCGAGCCGTTTTCGAGCTTCCCGCTGGTTGCGACCTCGTGCTCGTCACCGTTGAAAAACCATCCGGTGACGCTCGAGCCGTCTCCCGCGAGTTCCAGCTTGAACGGGATTTCGGTTCCATTAAGGTTGATGCTGGCGTCCCATAGACCAGCAAGCGATTGCGCCCAGGCGCCGGGAACGGCCAGCAAAAGACAACTAAGGACCAGCTTCTTCATGGCGTCACTCCTTGATATGCATTAGAGCCGGTGAGCAGCAGACTCATTCGGCTATCGATAGTCCATCAATTTCATCGAGATATACCAGAACGCCAACGGCAAAGTCAACCGGTGGTTAACATCCATGGACGCGCATACCGCCTGCCCGGAGGGTAAAGATTTATTGGGTCGGCGCGCGCGCGAGCGCAATTTTTGAGTAATCTCGTGCCAAAATGGGCGGAAGTAGTTTTTGATAGCCTCGGAATCCGTGTGGGGTTTGCGAACCGGGAATGACTAACAGGCCCGTAAAGCAATTAATAACTCTGGCCGATAAGGGTTACGGAGGGCTGATCGTTGCTAACAAACGAAGTAAGATGCGGAAAAGCAGTGCTCCATGAGGTAGGGGTTCCCATGCCCTCGCCGATAATAGTACGGCGCGCCGATGTGCCTCAGGAACTCAAGCGCGAGCTGCAGCGGCTAATGCGTCCCGCACCGAAGGCTTTTTTTCTCCAGTGGTTTTGGGCATGGATGCTGGTGGGAACTTCGGTTTACGCGGCAGTACACTTTCACCAGCTATGGCTTAGCATTCTGGTAGTTCTATTCGTGGCTACACGGCAGAACGTTCTCGCCCTTCTCATGCATGAGCAGACTCACAGGTTATGCTCTCGTCAGAAATGGGCGGATTTCTTTTGTGAATTGTTAGTCGCTTACCCGCTGCTGGTAACACTCGAAGGCTACCGCCGAGTGCACCTATCGCACCATGCGGCGTACTTCACCGACAGCGATCCTGATTATCTTCGAAAGCAGGGTGAAGAGTGGACATTTCCGCAGCAGACGGCATACTTCTTCCGGACGCTTCTGCGCGACCTGGCGGGACTTAACGTCTTTAAGACACTTAAGAGCAAAGGGATGAGCGAAACGGCATCGGCCGCCAAAGCCAACTTTGCGCCTCCGCGATGGCTCCGGCCGGCGTTCTTCGGCGCGCTCTTCCTGCTATTGACGCTAACTCACACCTGGACGGTCTATCTCATTTACTGGTTGCTGCCGCTTTGCACGGTGATGCAGTTGTTCATCAAATGGGGCGCCATTTCGGAACACAAATACAATCTAATCCATCCCTCGGTTGAGGAATCCACGCCGCTCATCGAGTTACGGTGGTGGGAGCGCCTGCTGCTTCCGAATCTCAACTTCACGTTGCATATCTATCATCACTGGTACCCCACTATTCCGGCGTGTCACCTGCCCAAAGTTCACCAGATGTTTCGCGAGGCCTCATTAGTCGACGACCGTTATGTCTATCACGGCTACGGCGAATTTGTCCGGTCGCTGCTCGGTAAGACGGAATGGGAGAGCACACCTTTGCGAGCTACTGCGGGCGGCTGAGCAGGCGCTCTCCCTCTGAACTCTTACTGGCCGGCGCCGCAACGAAGCGATGAGAAAACCAGAGGATCCCGGTTAACGACTTCGCCGACGAAAACGGGCGGTATTCGGGTCGCCATGGTGGTGTTCATCTGATGGATAAACGTGTTGGCGACGATGGCATAGCCGGTGTTGGTGGGATGAACTCCGTCGAGCGAAAACAGACCTCCCAAGAAACCCGCAGTTAGACAATATCCGCCGGCCTTATACCCGTTCTGATATATGTTTTCAACCAGCGAATAGATATCGACCAGAGTTGCACCGAATGACGCGGCATTGGATGCAATGGTCGAGTTGTAGGCTTTTATCGTCTCTTGGAAAGAGGTGACCTCAGCCGCAGTCAGAACGCAGGCTACGGGCGCAGGTGAGAATGGCTCCGCGGTACAGGTGTAGTTGGAAAGCGGACCCGGAGCGCCGCGTAATATCTGTTCGGCTATCGTAACACCCGAGGGCCGCAAATAATCTCCCGCACCGATTCCGAGCCGTGAGGTGACCTGGCTAAGGGGCAGGCCCACTTCCTCGGCCAGTGTCGCGGCCGGTGTTAGATAAGGGAGCCCTGTAACGTCTGGTATGTTGGCGACAATGAACCGGGCTTTGGTTTGAGACAGCGCCAGCATTACGTTATGGTAGGCCGTCGCGAAGGTGTCGGTCGGTGTGGGACTGCCTCCAAACAGGGCAGGAACAAGCACATCGTTATTTCCCAGCCAAACGATGACGGTGGTCGGTTTCAGAGCAACGGCCTGCTGTACTTGCGTTTGCGCGGGCCCGGGAAACAGGAAGGGTGTCGGAAAGCCGAGGACGATGTTCGCCCAGCCTGCAACGGGATCGGTGGGATCGGCGTTTGCATTTGGTGTCAGTGTGAGAGCTTGCTCCACTGTGATCCCGGGGACGGATAGATTGGTTGGGCGAGAGAGAGGATTGACGCGAGGAATTCGAGGAAGAGTCCCGGGGGCCGCTTGAATCACTGGAGGCGGTCCAAAGCTCTCCAATTCTAAGACATTCGGCGCGCCAGGGTAGGGAACGAGCGGCAGGGTCATGGGCACGCCGGCCTGTTCCGCGATCAGAGTGGCATATCCCTTGATCTGCTGCACATCGAGTAACGAAAAATTCTGTACGCCGGCAGAGAGGGAGTCACCAACGACTACCAACCGGGAAAGATCAGCTCTTTCAGAGGCAGCAAAAGCCGTTGCTGCGCTGACGAGCAGAGGCAAAACAAGCCGAATATAGGATTGCTCCGATTTGTTCATGATATTCCTCGTGGACTTCCTGGTATTATCCAGACGTTAAGCCTGCATTAAGCACCTGGATTAGAAAGGCTGCTTGAAGGCGGTATGACTCTTGCAGAGCCGATCGTTACTATAGCAGCGAGAAGAACGAAAAAACGGAGTTTCGGTTACGGAAATTACAAACTGAATCGATTTTTAAGTAAAAGAGGTACCAGCAGTTCCGTGCGTTTACTTATTGGCATCCATCAACTCCCTTAGTAAGGCAGATAGATGACGCGGGCGGCGGCGGTATCTTCATTCCCTTTTCGCTCATCAATTTTACGAGCAGCTTCTCTGCTTCGGGATGAGCGATCGCTGATTGGACACCGACGCGAACGAGTCCGCGCGCCCAATCCAGTGGAATCCAAGTCATGCCTTTCATGGCGCCGTTCACAGTGTCTCGGCTTCCCAGATCGTGGGCTTCAAGGTTCGCGCCATGGTCCACTAAAACCTGAATGACATCGGTACGGCCCTTGTGCGCCGCGCCATGTAGCGCGGTACGGCCTTGGTCGTCGGCGGCATTGACGTTAATTCCGAGATCAAGACACATCTTCACGGCTTCGAGGCTGTCTGCCGGCGACCATTCGAAGGTAACGCCCTCGACCCAACCGATTCCCGCCGCTACGGAGAGCGCGGTATCGTTGTGTGACGTGGGGATCTTGGGATCCGCGCCGTGTGCGAGCAGCAGCTTCATGAGTGCGAGATCGCCCGACTGAGCGGCTCGTACAAACGGGGTCGCGCCGTCTTCGTACAGCCACTGCATCGTGAAGTTGGTGCGCGTTTCGGTGGTGTCGCCTTTGCATTCCTGTTCCGTGGATTGCACGCCGCAGATGCGCGCGTTCACGTTGGCGCCATGGTCAAGGAGCAGCTTAATGTAATCCAGGTGGTCTATGTCCGGGGCGCGTACCGGATAGTCTCCGCCTTCGATGTTCCGATTGTCGGTCGCAAGATAGAGCGGAGTCCAACCACCTTTGTTCGGAAGGTTGGGATTCGCGCCATGGTCGAGCAGATAAGCCGCCAGTTTGTAGTGGCGGTTCTGGGTTGCGGTCAGCAGCGCGCTCCACCCATAGTTGGTCACCTGGTTTACATCCGCGCCCGATTCAAGCAGGGTCTTGGCACAGTCGAGACAGTTCTCGCGCGCCGCATAAATCAAAGGTGTCAGGCCGCCGCCGTCTTTAACGGCCGGAGGACGGAAAAAGGCGGCCACGTCGTCTGCGTCGTCCGGAGCCCCGGCTTTTTCACCGGGCTTCGCAGGGGCTCGCGGCGGGCGGCGATTGGACTGGAGCCCACCCGCTCCCTGCGCGGACGCCGCGCGCTGTTTAATGGTCGGCGCGATATTCAGGCGGGAGTTTCGCGTATCCGGGTTGGTGGCCGCGCTTACCTGCGCTCCATGTTCGATCAGCAGCCGGATGGCAGCCGCATGTCCCTGTTCCGCCGCCCACATCAACGCGGTGGTTCCGCGGAGATCTTCCTTGGCGTTTACGTCGGCATGGCGTTCGAGTAGCGCGGAAATAGACTCTGCATTGCCGTTGCGCGCCGCCATCATCAGGGGTGTCTCGCCATGCGGCTGCCGCTCGTTGGGATCGGCGCCGGCAGCCACTAACCTGCGAATCATGGCGGCGTTTCCGTTCTCCGCCGCGAGCCACAGAGCGGTCACGCCTTCGTGATTGGCGGCCTTTACATCGGCTCGAGCGGCAATCAGCACATCCGCCATTTCGAGGTCGTTGCGATAAGCGGCCCATTGGATGGCCGTAGCGCCGTCGGGCTGAGGAGCATTTACATCGGCCTTCTGCCCTACGAGCGAGCGCACCATGCCGCTGTCTCCGCGCATGGCAGCATCGGCGACCGGGCTGCCGGCCGCCTCTAGGAGGGTCAAATATGCACCGAGCGAAAGCCCGGCCGCAATGAACAGATATCGCATCTCTCTCCGCCCTCCTGGTGCCGCTTTATGCAAGGCCGACGAGCTTGCCGGTGCTATCGCCGAGGCTCTCCTGATGAATTCCGTAGAACTCCAGGACGCTCAGCAACAGATTTCCGGTCGGGACAGTTTTGGTCGGAAACGCCAGGTGGCGGCCGCCTTTGAGCTGGCCCGACGCTCCGCCGATCAGAATATGCGGCACGTCATAGTGCAGGTGCTGATTCGAATCGCCCATGTTGGTTCCATAAAGAACCAGAGAATGGTCGAGCAGGGTGCCGTCGCCATCGGGGGTCTTCTGCAGCTTGTCGATGAAATAGGCCAGGCACTTGACGTGGTATTGGTTCAGTTTGGAATATTCCGCGATGCGTTCGGGATTCTCGGCATGGTGCGAGCCGCCGTGGAAACTCAGGCTGGGCACGTCGCTCGCCGGATAGGCGCGCCCGGTGAGATCGCGGGCATAAAGCACGCTCGAAACCCGGGTGATGTCCGCTTTGAAGGCTAAAACCTGCAGGTCGAACTGCAGCTTGATGTGTTCGTCGAACGATTCCGGGACGCCGCTCGGGACGACCACACCTTCGGCCGTCACGCTGCCGGTGGCTTTCTTTGCGATCTCAAGGCGCCTCTCGAGTTCGCGGATATCATCTGTATATTCATCCAGCTTGGCGCGATCGTCAGATCCCAAATCTTTCTTGAAGCGGGCGAGACTCTGGGCGACCGAATCGAGGATGCTCCGGTCCTGTTCGCGGCGAAGCCTGCGCTCCTCCTGCGAACCGCCTTCGCCGAACATCCGTTCGAAGGTGACTTGCGGGTTGAGCTCCATCGGGAGCGGCTGCGTGGGCGAGGCCCAGGAAATGGAGTTGGTGTAAGCGCAGCTGTAGCCTTCTCCGCAATTGCTTGAATTCGCGCCGGGGTCTTCAATGGCCAACTGCAAAGAGGGTAACAACGTGCTCTGGCCGATCTTCTGGGCGATCAACTGGTCGATTGTGGTTCCGTCCTGTATGTCAGCGCCGGTGGTCTTTTTGGGTTTGTTGGCGCACATGAAAGCGGCAGCCACCCAGTGATCGGCGCCCGTTACTCCGGGAGGCGGTTCGGCGGACCTCGACCACATTCCGCTCAGTACCACGGTGTGATCGCGAAAGGGATCGAGCGGTTTCAGAATGAAGGGGAGATTGCCCGCTTCGAGCACCGGCTTTTCGGGAATCCAGTAGCCCGGCGCCATCCCATGCGGAACGAAAATGCCGGTAAAACGGGTCTTCGGAACAGCGGCGGTTTTGGCCAAGGGTGTCTGTGCCGGAATCATCGAATCCAGCAACGGCAACGACAGCGCCACCCCCGCGCCTCGTAGAATCGCGCGCCGGGAAATGTGCTTTTTCGTGATGAACATTGTTGCCCTTCCTTAATCCTTTAACTTCCTTAATATGATGCTAAAACTTCCCATGGGACTCACCGGGAGGCCCGCAAATCCGGGCTCCCGCTCCCGCTG
Organism: Terriglobia bacterium; assembly: GCA_019242155.1. Lineage (GTDB taxonomy): Bacteria > Acidobacteriota > Terriglobia > Bryobacterales > Bryobacteraceae > PSRJ01. The sequence continues at coordinate 14,725 of JAFAWA010000545.1, forward strand.
ACCTGAATTTTTTCGTTCATCTGGAACGGATCGCTCTTTACGACCCCGAGCACCAGCGACGAGAACCGATAGTTGGACTTCTCCGCATCGTGGACGATCGACCGGATCAGCGGCATATCGTAGTATTCGGTTCCGCGGCCGAGGGCGTAAATCATAAGTTTTTCCGTGACGACGCGCACGAATTGCGGCGAATACTTCACCAGCGCCTGCCGTAGTCCGATCACGCCGTCCATCTTCGTCCCATCCACCAGCGCACCCGCGGCATTGATCGGGTTGCCGTACTCAGAATTACGCCATTCCCCCACAGCATCGAAGTTTTCGAGTGCGAGCCCGATCGGGTCCATGATCTTATGGCAGCTCGCGCAGGGCTCCACTTTGCGATGCATTTCCATCTGCTGGCGCATGGTGGGCTTGGTGCCTCCATGAACATCGCTCGGATCGACTTTTAGCGCCGGAACGTTGGGTGGCGGCGGCGGGGGCTCGACTCCCAGGAACACCTGCATCACTGTCTTGCCCCGTTGTACCGGCGACGTCCGGCCGGGCTGGGAGCTTACCGTGAGCAGAGATCCCTTACCCAACAATCCGCGGCGCACGTCAAGGTCCGGACCAAGCGTTACCCGCCGGAAATTACTCCCATATACGTTCGGGATTCCATAGTGTTTGGCCAGCCGCTCGTTGACGAACGTGTAATTCCCATCCAGCAGCTCGAGCACGCTGCGATCCTCGTGCACTACGCTATCCACAAACAGCTCAGTCTCTTTCTGCATCGCGCGCCGAAGATTGTCGTCGAAATCCGGGAACTCCGAGGTGACGGGCGATTGTGCCTTGAGCCCGCGCAATTGCAGCCATTGGCCCGCGAAGTTGAGCACCAACTGGTCGGATCGCGGATCGGAGAGCATCCGCCGGACCTGTGCCTGGAGAACTTCGGGTTCATGCAGTTTATTCTGCCCCGCCAAGGTGAGGAGCTGGTCGTCGGGAATGCTGCTCCACAAGAAGAAGGACAGGCGCGAGGCCAATTCGAGATCGCTTACACGATATTTGTCACCCGGCTTTACGTTCGGCGGCTCGGCCTCTTTCCGGAACACAAATTCCGGGTCCGCCAGGATGCGCCGCAGCGCCAGCTCGATGCCATGGTCGAAGTCGCCGCCTTCATTGCGCCCTTGCTGATAAAAACTCATCAGGGTTTCCGTGTCCTGCGGAGTGGCGGGCCTGCGGAAAGCGCGGCGCGCTAACGACGCCACGATCTTGCTCGCGCAAGCTGTATCCTCGGACGGATTGGCGGGCCGGCATACAAAGATCTTCTTGCGGCTCACGGTGTCGCTCGCTCCCATGGGCTTATCGGGACCATCGATCACGATTTTGCCGACATGCGGGAAGAACTTGAACCCGGGAAGACCGCCGGTTTCGATGGTGCTACGCAGAAAATGCTGATCCAGGTCGTTGCCCGGCGCATAGTTGGTGGCGCTGAAAGTCACAACCACGGTGTGGAGACCGGCTTTGGCGGGGAACTTAAAATTAAACGTCCCATCTTCCCGCGCCCGCTCTTTGTCCCAGTCGAAGACCTTCAGGCGTTCTCCATCGATCAGGAACTCAAGCTTTTCCCCTAAAATCTCGCCGAACGGGCTCGTATCGCCCATGTTTCCCTTGCTGATCGGGGTAATTTTGATGGCGTAGTTGCCATCGGCCGGAAACTCATGTTTGACGATGAGGCCGCCGCGGGTGCCGAAGGGCATTCCCTCGAGGTGATAATCCTGCGAGGTATCCTCGGCCACACGGTAGACGGTCTGAGTTGAAGTCGTCACATCGCCTATGGCCAAGCGGCTGATCTTGCTCGCCGCCGAAGTATATCCTTCAAGCAGGGCGGGAGAGAGGCTCAGGGCCGCGGCGACGTTGTCGAAACCCCGGGTAGAGTCGTCAGAGGGGAGATACTTCGAAGGATCGATCTCGATTCCCAGGAGGTCGCGCATCGCATTGGCATATTCCGTGCGGTTTAGGCGATGCAGGCCCGGAGGCGGAAGGTTGGCCACGGCGGTCCGGTCGAGCTCATTTTCCATGTAAACGATCGCGGACTCCATAACTTCGGGCTTCGGCCGCGGCATTCCCGCCGGCGGCATCATCCCAGCCCGAAGCTTCCGCACCATGGCTTCCCAGCGCTCCGGATTTTTCTCGACATGCGCGGGATCCAAATTGTCCACCGTGAGGCGCTGCGCGGGCTCGAGGCCGGCGGCCTTGGCTTTCAGGCTGTGACATCCGGCACAGGTCTGCGTGAGAAACGCGCGTTCCGCATCGGCCGTGGTGATCAGGGCAGCCGAGGATCGCTTTTGGGCATCCTGGCCGTAAACCGCAATCGCCACAGGCAGCAGCGCGAGGGTGCCAACTACAACCAGTCGTTTATTCATAAAAGAGTTCCCGTCCGGAATTCGGCCAGCCAAAAGCTGATCGGAACCTAAAAAACGCCAGAGGCCTTGCCACGAGCCCCGTCCCCATTTCGCTAACCCTACTCGTGACCGCAGCTTATCGAAATCGGAAACCGGGCGCAAGAGCCTAAAAAGAGCCATCGGCCAAAGCGCACGGCCAGGCGCGCTGACCTTACCGGAAACTGTTGATTGGGCGGGGCATTAAACCAGGGAAGCTCGCGAAGTCAGCTGCGGGAATCCGTCGCGGCCTCCTAGCTGTGAAGCGCTCCTCTCTAACTGTGGCGCGCCACCCAGATCAAAAGCGAAAATACGGCCACGGGAATCAGCGCCAGCATGGCGTAGTACGCCACGCGGCCCGGCCACTGGGAGCGCCGCTTTTTCCAGTCCCTCAGTTCGGGACGGTCGGCGGGTCCGACCTGATCCTGATGCTCCAGGTCCCAGGCCATTTCCCTGGCATTCGCGTAGCGATTCTTGGGATCGCGCTCGAGTGCCCGGTAAATAATCTCCTGCAGTTGCGGGGAGATGCCGGGCTCGTGCTCCCGGGGGGGAATGGGATTGTTGAGCAGGCGCTCGTTCATGGTGGCGAAGGCATTGGGACCCGAAAAGGGGACCTTGCCCGTCAGCATCTCGTAAAGCATCACACCTAAGGCATAGATATCGCTCCGCCCATCGCCCCGCTTTCCCTTGACCTGCTCCGGAGAGATGTAATCCGGTGTTCCCATCAACTGTGAAAGCTTGGCGAATGTCAGCCGCCGCGAACCTTCATTTCCGGCGATGCCGAAGTCGATCAGTTTGATGTTGTCTTCGGAGTTCACCATGATGTTTTCCGGCTTCAGGTCACGGTGGACGACCCCGTGCTTGTGAATGTACTCGAGCGCCTCGGCGATCTTAATCGCGAGGCCGACAGCGCGGTCGGTCGGAAGCTTGCGGTTCTCCTGTAGGATCTTTCGAAGCAGGCGGCCTTCCACCCACTCCATGACCATATAAACCTGGCTGCGGCCGTCATCGGTGATCACCTTCATTACATAGGGGTGATCCAGTTTTTTACCGATGTCCTGTTCCCGTTGGAAGCGGTCGTATAGAACCACGTCCGCTTCCATTTCGGGATGAGGAATTTTGATGGCTACGGATTGCCCGTTGCGCAGATCGGTCCCGCGGAAGATGGAGGCCATACCGCTGCGGGCGACCAGGTTCTCGATACGGTAGTGGTCCAGTGTGTCGCCTGCGTGAAAAGAAGCCATGGACTAATTTTGGTTTCCGCCTTCTAGCGTAGCCGATAGGGGCGTCCGCGGTACATGCCCACGCGCTCCACGCCGCGCACCCGAATGAGCTGTATGGTGATGTTATCCTGCCCGTCGCGTTCATTGGCAAGGGAGACGAGCTGGCGGGCAGCGGAATCGAGATCGGAACTGCGGGTGATGATCTGGGCAATCTCATGGGGTTCCACCGCTCCATGTAGTCCGTCCGAGCACAACATCAAGATATCCCCCGCGAAGACCTGATGATCGCTGGTTTCGACGCCTACGAACAGATCGTTCCCAAGGGATCGGCTGAGCACGTGCCGGGCCTCGGATTGCGCGGCCTCCTTTGCCGATAGAACGCCGAGGCGGACCTGATCGTTCACTACCGTGTGGTCGCGGGTGAGCAGGGTGGCGCGGCCTTGGCGCACCAGGTAGCAGCGGGAATCACCGACGTGCGCGACTGCCAGGCGGTCAAACCGCAGCGCGCATGCTACCACCGTTGTGGCGATAGCGACTCCGCCGGGGCTCGCGGCGCGCCCAGCCTCGTAAACTTGAATATTCGCGGCCTGCACAAGCCGTTGCAGCAAAGAGGGATGCGACTCGCCGGCGACCGCCGCGCGGAACCCGGTTTTGAGGGTTTCAATTGCAATTTGGGATGCAACTTCACCCTTATCCTGCCCGCCTACCCCGTCCGCAACCGAAAACAGCCAGCCGTGTGTGTGGGCACGGCTGGGACTCTCGGGGATGACGCAGCCGAAAGAGTCTTCGTTGTGCCCGCGCACGCGCCCGGGATCCGAGATCTGGGCGTAATCGATTTCCAGCCCGGCACTTTGGGGCTGGTTGAAGCTTCCAAAAGCACTAGTCACAACTCACCAGGGATCATCTTCTTTCTAAGACAAAAACGGCGGACCGCGCCCCAAGCGCCGCGATCCGCCCAATACCGGTCTGCCCGAAAAAAGATTTAGCCGAGAGCGGGCCGCGCGCGGCTCTCAACAATTGTGGTACGGCCCGTGGCTTTGCTGCCCCGGATGAAGTAGATACCGCCATATATCAACCATATCGCGGCGACTCCCAGGGCCGTGAAAGGCTCCAATTTGGTGCCGATACCCATAAACGGCAGGACAATGTAAGCCAACATGCACGCCAGATTGGCCAGCAGTCCGAACAAGGGAATGAACAGGTGGCGAACCGGGCTGAATTTCGGGTGGTTGTGATAGGCCACGATGCAGATGATGCAGCTCAGCATATACAGCAGAAACGTGCCGAAATTGGAAGAGAGGCTCACCGCGATAAACGAATTGGGTAAAGCGGCGGCCGTATCGTGCGAGAAGTATCCGAAGCTCGACCAGAAGCCCTGGGGCAGGGCCTTGATAGTCGCGTCCGGCAATGCCGTGCTGTCGCCGAAATAGTTCACCACCGTCAGGCAGCCGACCACGGCAGAAAGCGTGGCCAGCGTCCAGATGGAACGGTGGGGGGTCAGGTTGGTCTCGTGCAGCTTGCCGAAGTGATCCGGCATCTCCTGATCCTTACCCATGGCGTAGGTCACACGTGCGCCGGTATTGAGGCAGGAAAGCGTGGTGCCGATAATCGCGAGGAAGACGGTGAACGCTTCGATGAGCATAAATGCTTTGCCGTTGCCCTGGCCGAAGAGCGCATCGCCCGTCATGATCATCATGTCCCCGATGGGCGCGGCCGAGCCGGTGGCCGTCGTCATCGGGTATCCGTTATTGAGGAAGTAATTCGCTGCGAAATACTCGATCAGGTAACAGAAGACCCCCTGGATAAGGAGCGACGCGATGACCGCAATCGGAATATCACGCTTCGCATTCTTGGCCTCGGCCCCCATGGAGGTCACCGATTCAAATCCCACCAGAATCAGGATGGCAACCGTAGCCTGAACGAACAACCATCCGAAATTGTGTATACTCACCACCGACCCGGCCGTAGGATGCGAAAGGAAATTGCCCTTTTCATCTTTCTCCGGGTAAGCGATCGTGAAGGCGACCGGCTTGCCGCTTGCATCGAGCAACGGCTTTGGATTGCCCATCGCATCGCGCGATACGACGTCGGTCTGCTGGCCGTTGACGGTCTGCTTTTCGGTAGCAAACTGATAGGGGAAGGAACTGGTGGTCTGAGCATCATAATTTAGGGCGAAGCTACCCGGCGGGTGGTTCATACGGTAGCTCAATGCCATTACGGAAAAGACCAGCAGCGCGCTGATTTGGATCACGTTGATGGCGATATTGACCGAAGTCGCGCCGGTAACACCGCGATGCGCGATGTAGGCGACTCCGAACGAAGTGGCAACGGCAATGACCATCATGAACATCGGCCCGGGATTTGAGGCGCTCATGAAATTCGGCCAAATGGTTCCGGCGAGATATCCGCAAAGGACACCCATAACGCCGCACATCAAGCCCGGATAGATCCAGTAATAAAGGTGCGACCCCCACCCCACAATAAACTTTGAGATGCGGGCGTAGGGCCATGCCCTCTCGTGGTTCAGAAACGATTGCTCGGCGAAGTAGTAGGAACTGCCGGTGCCGGGATACAGTTTCGCCAGTTCTGCATAACAGACGGCTGTAGCGAGGCAGAGCAGCACGGCGAAGAGGATTCCGGCCCACATCGCCGGTGCGGTGTTGCCCTCCCCGCCTTGGGCTACGAACGTCAACCAAAGGAAGGCGCCCGGCGCAATCAACGCCATGGCATTCATGGTCAAACCGGTTAACCCTAAAGTGGGTTTCATTTCAGGAGCGGTGTTATCCGCCATCGAATCTGTCTCCTTCTATCTTGGGCGGCTATGACAGGGGCCGTGAGCGGGACATACCGGGGTCCGGCTTCCCTCTATACTGCCTGCTGGCCCATTCGAAAGTGAAACGGAAATTTCTTATTGCTGAAATAAGCGTTTTGAATACGCGCCCTTGTTTATCGAGAGAATAAAAATTATCGATGCGCCGGTCCCGGGCGGCCGATGTGGTTGTGCTATTTTTAGCGCGGAGCCGATTGCAATTCGATGAAGATGGCGGGGTTTTTGTTGCTGCTTTCCGGGTGGTTTCTGGTTCTCGCGGCAGTGGTGTTGCTGCGCGCCTCTGGGCCGCAGGCAGTGTTTGTGCTGGCCGGGATCGCGGTGGAGATTCTGGCCTTCGTGCTGCTGTTTCGCGCGCACCGCATCGCCCGCGGGAGGCCTGAATGAGCGCAGCAGGCGCGCCGTTGCCGGACGCCGATCTTCTATCGGCCGCATTTGCGGCTTTGCTGATTCCGTTCGCCATGGTCGGATTAGCGGCCATTAACGCGGGCTTAGGCCGATCCCGCAACGCGGCTCATCTGATGACGGCCTCATTATGTGTCGTCGCAGCGGCTGCCATAGCTTATCTGTCGTTGGGTTTCGCCTGGCAGGGTGCGGCCGGCGGACCGGCGCTGGTGCTGTCTTTAGGCGGCAAAGACTGGAACTGGCTGGCACGGCAGCCGTTGTTTCTGCGCGGCATCGCGCTGAGCGGCTCACCGGTGCTGCTCCAGGCTTGGGTGCAGCTTTTGTGCGTGGGCTTGACGGCACTCATCCCATTGGGTGGAGCGGCAGAGCGATGGCGCCTGAGCGCGATGTGCGCCTCTACCGCACTACTCGCTGGGTTCGTTTTCCCTCTGTTTGGCCACTGGGCCTGGGGCGGCGGCTGGCTCGAGCAGTTGGGTACGAATTACCATTTGGGCCATGGCTTTGTAGATGCCGGCGGCTCGGGGACCATACACACCATGGGTGGTTTGGCGGCTTTAGCCATGACTTGGCTTCTCGGCCCGCGCCGCGGAAAATATACAAGCGAGGGCATGCCTACGGCTATCCCTGGGCACAACGGAGTGCAGGTACTGTTCGGCTGCTTCATGGCTTGGGTCGGCTGGTTGGGCGTCAATACCGCATGCTCGATTCTGTTCAGCGGCTCGGGACTGGGCAGCGCTGCGTTGATCGGCTTGAATACGACGTTGGCTGCGGGTTCGTCCGGCCTGGTAGCAGCGGCATCTACGCGTGTTCGCTTCGGGCGGCCGGATGCTTCACTTACCGCAAACGGATGGGTCGCGGGACTGGCAGCGGGCAGCGCCGGGTGCGCCGTGGTGCCCCCGGCGGCCGCCATTCTCATCGGAATCGTGGCCGGATTTCTCGCTCCGCTGGTCATTGAGAAGCTGGAGTTGCGGCTGTCGATCGATGACCCGGGCGGTGCCGTCTCGGTTCATGCGGTCGGCGGTATTTGGGGTCTGATTGCCGTCGGCATGTTCGCGCGCTTCTCCATGGGCCGCTTTGCGAATGACGGAAACGCCGATAGCGGCCAGTGGGTGGCCCAGCTCATCGGCGTGGCCACGCTGGCCGGATTCATCCTGCCTCTCGTATACGGCTTAAACTGGCTTCTGAACCGTTTCGTTCCGCACCGCGTGACGCCCGAAGGGGAGCGGCAAGGGCTCGATTTGCATGAGTTGGGAGCCGGGGCATACCCCGAATTCATGACCCACACTGATGAATTTTTCCAGCGCTAAACACGCAATCGGCAGGCCAACGCCACGGAGACTGGGTACCGTCACGCAACAAAGGTAAACCCTGCGGTACGACCGCAGGTTCACAGGGTACTAAAACTTTAGTTATGAAAAAGGATGAAGAATTTCAGTAAACTACCCCTTAGGGTTAGCAAGTAGCTGAAAATCCTTAAGTTGTATGCTGACGAGAAAGTAAGAGACTATTCGAGCGAACTAGGCTAGAGCGTTGTTAATCGACACGGGAGTATTCTGGGGATATTGCATCGCACGTCGGCTAGTGCTACACTCGTCATGGATTGTATAGTACCCTCGGGGCCGATACATGATAGCGAGCTTGCTCATTGCTGCCGTTTCTTTCGTTCTGCTTGTTTACTGGTTTCGCTATAGCTGCATTTTGCTGCTACAGAGCCGGCAGGACATCGCAGTGAATCCGATCGAGGGCGAGATGGAGCCGCTGCGGCGCGCGATCGAGCAGGACTATCGCATGCTGACATATCTGTGCCGTCACGCGGCTGCCTTGGGCGACCAGTCCTTGGAAGAGCGCCTTCTGATGCTTGATTTCAAACTGATGCGGCTTTGGTTTGGCTTAACGCGTACCGCTTTCCCGGAGCGGGCGCGGACTGCGCTTTCAGAAATGGCTGCGGTGGTCGCCTTCCTGGCGGCAAAAATGGGTGAGCAGGCCGGACTGCCCCCTGCCTCGACCGACTAGCACCCCTCCTCGCCTTCAGTATCTTTCAACCAATTGCGGCCCCGGGCAATGCGCTAGAATCCGCTTATGCCCGCCGAACCGATTACTGACATAGCGCACCTCGGCCACCTGGAACTGCTTACGCCCAAACCCGAAGAAAGCCTTCGCTTTTTTGTGGATGTTTTGGGCATGACCGAGACAGGCCGCGAAGGCGACTCCGTCTACCTCCACGCCTATGACGATTACGAGCGCCATTCGCTGAAGCTGACCGCTTCCCGTCTGCCCGGTTTGGGTCATGTGGCTTTCCGGGCCCGCAGTCCGCAAGCTCTGGAGCGGCGCGCGGCCGCGCTCAAGGGTTCAGGCTTCGATCACGGCTGGACGGACGGCGATCTGGCTCACGGCCCCGCGTTCGTCTGCTGCGATCCCGACGGCCACAAAATCGAACTCTACTACGAAACGCAATGGTTTGACGCGCCGCCCGAACTGCGCCCCGCGTTGAAGAACCAGGCCCAGAAGTTTCCGGCGCGAGGCGTCAATGTGCGGCGGCTGGACCATTGGAATGGTCTTGCCGTGGATATTGCGGCGAATCGTCAATTTTTCGAAGACTACCTGGGCTTCCGCCTGACCGAGCAGATCGTATTGGACACCGGCGTAGAAGCGGCAATGTGGATGACGTGCACCAATAAGAGCTACGACTTCGCGTACACGCGCGATCACACCGGCACCGCAGGCCGGTTCCATCATGTTACGTATGCGGTCAACAGCCGCGAAGAAGTACTGCTGGCCGCCGACATCTTTCTCGAGAATGGCGTGTATATAGAAACCGGACCACACAAGCACGCCATCCAGCAGACTTTTTTCCTGTACGTGTACGAGCCGGGAGGCAATAGGGTAGAGGTGGCCAACGCCGGCGCGCGCCTCATTCTTGCGCCTGACTGGAAACCCATTCGCTGGACCGAAGCCGAACGCAAGAAGGGCCAGGCGTGGGGCCTGAAGACCATCGAGTCGTTCCATACTTACGGCACGCCGCCCGTAGAAGCCAAACACTAAATTCCAATAGGAAACCAATGAAAATTCTTGTTACCGGAGGCGCCGGTTTCATCGGCTCGGCCTTTGTCCGAATGCTCGCCCGTGAGACCGACTGGCATATCGTCAATTTCGATGCGCTGACCTATGCGGGCAATCTGGAGAATCTCGCCGGAATTGCGGAAAGCGACCGCTACCGTTTCGTGCGCGGCGACATCTGCGACCAGGAACTGGTGACCTCCCTGTTCGCATCGGAAAGGCCTGACGCCATCGTCCACTTCGCGGCGGAATCGCACGTCGATCGGAGCATTCTTTCACCCGAACCGGTGGTGCGCACGAACGTCAATGGAACATTCACATTGCTCGAAGCCGCGCGGCGCTCAGCCATTGCCCGTTTCGTCCATGTTTCGACCGACGAGGTTTATGGCAGTCTGGAGTCACCGCTAGAGGCCACCGAAGAGTTCCCGCTGAACCCGAGCAGCCCTTATTCGGCAGCCAAAGCCGGCTCCGACCTGCTGGCCCGTTCGTATTTCATAACGTTCAAGCTGCCGGTGCTGATTACGCGCGCTTCCAATAACTACGGTCCTTACCAGTTCCCCGAAAAGCTGATTCCGCTCATGATCGCAAATGCCATCGATCACAAGCCTCTGCCGGTTTATGGCGACGGCATGCAGGTGCGCGATTGGCTATACGTTGACGACCATTGCCGCGGCATTCGGTCCGTCTTAGAACACGGACGCGAAGGGCAGATTTACAACATCGGGGGGAACCGCTCGCTGCCCAATCTGGAAGTGGTGCGCCGGATTTTGGAACTGACGGGCCGCGGCCGAGACCTGATCTCTTACGTCACAGACAGGCCCGGACACGACCGCCGTTATGCCTTATCGAGTGAGAAGTTGATGAACGAGACTGGCTGGCGGCCAGAGGTCGACTTTGAAACCGGTCTCGCGCGGACCATCGAATGGTACCGCAGCAACGCCTCGTGGGTAGACCGAGTTCGCAGCGGCGAATACCGGACCTACTACGAATTGAACTACGGCGCGCGTGCGGAAGCGATGAGTTAGCGCCGTTGGCCGTTGTGGCGGCGGGCGGGCGGCCAAAACGCAATTCGTGATTAACTGAGTTCATGGCCAACAGCACCATAGGGTTCGTGGGGTTTGGCGAGGCGGCGTTTCATATCACGCGCGGGCTGGGAGAAGCCGGCCTTGCGAACTTTATCGCTTACGACATTCACACCCACACTGCCGGACGCGGTGAAAAGATCCAGCGCCGCGCTGAGGAGACCGGAACGCAGCTAGCCGGTTCGAGCGCCGAGTTGGCCGCCGGTGCCGATTGGATCTGGTCGGCGGTGACTTCGGATCAAGCCGCTGCCGCAGCGGCCCAAACGGCGCCGTTTCTCACGACGCGGCATCTATACGCCGACCTGAATTCTGTTTCGCCGGCGGTAAAGCAATCGATTGCGGCTACTGTCGGCAGGACTGGTGCGCGCTTCGTGGAAATCGCTATGATGCAGCCGGTCCCGCCCTATGGCCACAGAGTTCCGATCCTGGCTGGTGGACCGGCGGCCGCGGAATTCCGCGAGCGCATGGAGCTCTACGGCATGCGTATACGCATCACGTCCCAGGAAGTCGGCGCCGCGGCCGCTACCAAAATGTTCCGCAGCATCATGATTAAGGGCCTGGAGGCACTCATCACCGAATGCGTACTCGGCGCGGGCCGTTATGGAGCCGAGCAGGCCGTGTTTGCTTCGCTGGCCGAGACTTATCCGGGCATCGATTGGCCGGCACTTGCCGATTACATGATCGGCCGTGTGGTGGAGCATGGCGAGCGGCGCGCGCGGGAGATGGAGGAGGTGGCGGAAACTCTGGAGTCGATCGGGATCGAGCCGATTATGGCATTAGCCACGGCGCGCCGGCAGGAGTGGAGCGCCAAGGTGGGATTGAAGCACTATTTTGACTGTGAACCGCCGCGCAATTACCGCGAGTTTCTGGACGCAGTCGCTAAGCTGGAACGAAGGCCGGCACTGATTGAGACCGCGGGGTGACTCTCGAGCGCCCCTTCATAGAACTGAAATGCACCCCAATAATACGGATCGCCGTACTTTACGCCCCGAATTAGGTTGAGCTTTGCGTAACGGAGGGCTTCGGCAGGCGGCATCGATGCCGCGAGGCCTGCGTACAGGTCCTGCATGATCCGGGGCGACGAGTAGTCGCTCACGTCCCATAGTCCCGCGATTACCCCATGCGCGCCCGATTGCAAAAACGCCCACGCAAAGCCGACTAGTCCTTCGCCTGCATACGTGCGCGCGCCCGCGCTGTGACAGGCTGAGATCGTGACCAGCTCAGCCGTGACCGGGGTGTTCAACACTTGCTTCGCGAGCAGTTTGCCGCTGTTGTTTTCTTTGGAAAGAATGATCGCCGAATCGAACGGCGAGTTGCGGTTGGCGGTGGCATGCGCAGTGAACTGGATGTAGGCGTAGTCGCCTGGCTGCGAACGCATATATGCGGCTGGGGTGGCGGCCGCCCCGCGAAGCACTTCCTGCCGTACGCCCGAGAACTGCTTCTCGATCCCTTCCATCTCCTGCTGTGCGTGGAGCAGTTTGGGGTATTCCGAGTTCCATTGGATCGCGTCGCCCACTAACAGCAGTGACCGGTCGGAACGCGGTTTCATGCGGCGAGTGAGGAGCAATTCGAGTGATGGAGCGACGGCTATGGTCGCATCTTCGATCCAGTACTGCGGAGGATCGCCGGGAACGGGCAGAGTCTCGAAATTGAGCGCATACAGCGGCCCATCGGGAACGACCACATATTTGCCGCCCGGTTTCAGTACACCAGGATGGGCTGCGAGAAGCACTTGAAAAAGCTTCGCGCCCGCTTTGGATTCTTCGGGCCGCAGCGGACCGGCGCGTTCGATTCCGGCCTGATATCGATCAACGAGAGTGCGAATTTCCGACTCGGGGGGCAGTGAGAATGATGTGAACTGAGTTCCGGAGATGGCCCAAAGATACGAGCCGGCCCGTCCTACCCAGTAAGCCAGAAACGTAGTGCCGCTCGCCTGCGCGGCGGCCTGGTATTCAGCCACTTTGTGGTTGCGAATCTTCGAATGGCGTACATTCAAACGTTCGCGTAGCAAACCGGCACGGCTCGATTCGGCCGCCGCGAACGCTGCCGCCTGATCGCCATAGTCCATCAGAAACTTGACATACTCGTGATGGACATCGATCAGCGAGGAGAGATAACTCAGCCTGTTCTCATCGTTATGTAAGCTCCCGCTGGTTCCGTCTGCGAGGTCGAGTCCGGCTTCAAACCCGCGTTTCGCATCGCTAAGCTGGTGCTTACTCAGGTACAGAGAGGCAAGCGAAGAGTAGGCATTCAGTCTAGCCGAAATATCTCCTTCTGTTTCGCCAAGCTGCTGAAGAATTCGCTCCGCTTTCTGATATTCACCTTTGTGGGCCTCAATCCTGCCCGCGTTCAGCACTGCCCACGGTTGCGTTTCTGCACGATCGATCTGCTTTTCGAGTGCCAGCGCCTGATTGTTGAACTGTTCCGCTTCGGTCCACTTCTGTTGTTCTATTAAGGCCTGGGCGAGGTCGCTCAACCAAGTAGCTTCGAAGTCCTGCCGGCGGCCCTTGGCCAACGCGGCAGCCTTTCTGTAGTAGTCAGCAGCCTTTGCGAAATCGCGCTCGGCAGAGTAAAGGTTGCCCAGGCTCCCGAACACTAAGTGCCGGTCTTCGGGATCGGCTAATTCTAACGCTTCGTTGTACAGTCCTAGGGCCTTGTCGAATTGGCCTAATTGGTAGTAGCACCATCCCAGACTGACCATTACATTGGCTGCTCGCGCATTTTGATTCGGCTTGCGAAATGCGGCGAGAGACTTTTCCAGTAGCGCAACCGCATCCTCGAAATGACCGGCGGTTGCCAGTAATTCGCCCCGATAATGCAGGGTGAAGGGTTCAAGCGAATGATCATGAGTTGTTCGGGCGTACTCTTCCGCTTTCGCCAGACACTGCTCGGCCCCTCCCAGTTGATGGAGTTGGATCAGCACATAGGCTCTGCGAATCTCGAGCCGGGCGGCCATGTTGGCATCGCCTGTGTGAACTGCCGTATCTTTTGCCAGCAGAAGGTGCTGGTCTGCATCACGAAACCGTCCGAGGGCAGCTTCGTATGACGCCTCTTCACGGAGGAGCAGCGTGCGAAGGTCATCATCCGCACCCGCAAACGGGGAAAACTGCTTCAGCCAGGCAAGGGCGGCTTCGAGGCGGTCCGCTTCCTTCAACAATTCCGCTTTTTCAAGGAGTAACTGCCAGTGTGTCCGGCCTGTAGAATTCTCGAATCCCAAGGCCTCTTCCGTCAAGTGCAGGGCTTGGTCAATCTTGCCCTGAGATTCCAGAGCCTCAATCCTTCGCAATGCCGGCCGGTTGCACCCTGCAAACAGCAACAGCACTGTGAAACCGCCGATCCATAGCTGGTTACGGATCGGTTTGGCCCATGCCGCCCCCGCCACCTCCGGCCACAATGCTTGCATCCTGCGGCGAACCGAGCTTGGCACGGAGCATGGTGACGCGCCGCTCTTCGGGACTGACGTACAGTTCGCCAACATGGATCCTCCCAAAGTTGTGAACCGAAATCACGCTGCCATGTACTTGGATACCGGCCACGTTCGGATCTACGATCTTAAACAAGGGTACGATCGTATGGCCGCGAAATTCCGGCAACTCGTCCTTCTTTTTATGCAGCAGCCAGCGGAAGAATTTGTGCTTGTCGTCCGGCACGTCGTTCGCGCTTCCGATGAAGCCGTGGGCATAAAACGTTTGACGATAATCCTTGTTGTCTGCGAAATGCTTGCGCAGATCCGACATCGTGCCGTTGCTATGGTAGGTGTCGGCCAGAGGAATGAGCGTAATCTCGTGGCCCAGAATGCGCAAATTCTCAATCCGCGAGCCTTTTGGGGAGATGAAGGGCTCCTCCTGGTCGGGCGAATGCGTAACTGAGAGTCGAGCGACTACAGAATCCGCCGTGAGGACATCGGAAATATTGAACCCTTGTAACTCGGCATGAACAATGGCGTAATGATTGGTGGTGTTCGGCTTTTGGCCGGCCTCCGCGCGCGAACGGGCACCGTTGTGAGACACGATATCGCGCAGATTATACGGGTCGGCCTTTGCGGTGCCATAACCTCCGTTCGGAGATACGAAAGTCGGCGCTTGAACGTCAATGTCCTGCTGAAAAGGATGGTTGACCTTGCCTTCTAAGGCTACAGCGTGGGCGTTGTAGTGAAACCTCGGATCGTTGTTCATCAGCTATTCCGTCAACGTGAAAGGAACCTGTGCAACCGGGGTCTTCTCCGCGGAACCTGCGGGAATGCCGTAAATCCTCAGAACATACGAACCGGTGCGGAAATCCTCCAGCCTCACCGCTACCGACAATGCTTCGGCCGTGGCTGGTGTCCCCGCCTTGTAAATAACCCGCTGATCCCCGGCTCGCTCAATTTCGCCTTGATACCGCGAGTAAGTTATCTCCCACTCATGTGGAATGGTAAGAGCCATCATGCCTGTTCGCTTGGAAAAGGTCAATCCCTCACCGGAGCGCGCGGCTCTTACCGAAACGGCAGGCGCTATTACTAAGTTCGATGTAGCTGGGCTGTGCACGAACTGTGCCGCTGCCAGGACGAGGGCCAGGGTCCAGCCCGCGAAAGCCGCAGCCGGCGCAAAGCCCCATCCGCCGCCCCAAGCGAAGTTAATCTTCTTTCTTTGGGGAACCACGGCCCGGGGCTGCTCTCGGAGGACTGCCTTCGCATCTTCCACGAGCAGCGCGCCGGTTTCCAACGCCTCGGCACATTCCGGACACTCGAAAAAATGCTGTTCAAACTCTTCTCGTTCTGCCTCGCTCATCTCACCGAGCAAGTATTGTTCGGCGGCGAATCTCCGGTTCGCCTCAACATGATCCATTATCTGCATGTTAGCTTAAACGGTCGGCGCCGCCGGCACCTGGCCGGCCTTTGCCGTTCACTTATATGTGACACGCAGGCCGCCTGCGTTACAAAGGCAAATTGCAGGTTTCGAAGTGCCGTGTCCTGCTATCTACTTCGGTATCTTAAGACTTGTCCGAGTTTGGTCATGAGCTGTCAATAACTGTCGAGCCGCGCGTTACCATATACCCATGCGTCTGATCACGTACACGTTGGCGGTTTCGATCGCCTGCCTGCCGCTGCTGGCCAAAGACGAAAAAACCAAAACCACGGAACGGCTGGACGATGCGGCCAGTCTTTTTTCCGAAATCATGGGCGCCTCGGACCGGGCAATTCCGCAAAACCTGTTGGATAAGTCCGCCTGTGTGGTCCTGGTGCCCGGCCTGAAAAAGGGAGCCTTCGTACTGGGCGGCAAATACGGACGCGGCTTTGCGCTCTGCCGCGCGATGGGCGGTGAAGGTTGGGGCCCGCCCGCGGCAATCCGCATTGAGGGCGGCAGCTTCGGACTCCAGATCGGCTTCGCTTCCTCCGATGTCGTGCTCCTGATCATGAATGAGCGCGGCATGCGCGATCTTTCGGCCAGCAAATTTACCATCGGCGGCGAGGCTACCGCGGCAGCGGGTCCTGTGGGACGCGACGCCACGGCTCAGACGGATGCGCTATTGACCGCTGAAATTCTTTCGTGGTCCCGGTCTCGCGGCGCATTCGCGGGGGTGTCGCTCGCCGGCTCCACACTTCGGCCCGATATCGACGAAAACCAGGCAATGTACGGCCAACGCTGGGATAACAAGCAGATTCTGAACAGCGGCGCCAAACCGCCCGCGGCCGCCGATAAGCTGCTCGCACTTTTAAACAAGTATTCTCCCCGCCAGACCCACTAAGCTCCGGCGGGTAGCGCCAGCGTTATATGAACAGCGGAATCGCGGCATTACGCGATATCCTGGTAACCCATCCGAGGCTGCTGATAACGCCGCTGGTGGTGTTTGCAGTCGTCATGGGTCTGGGCTACCTGGTGCGCCGCGCCGTCTTTCGGGCCTTGGGCTCCTGGCATGCGCGAACACAAACGCCGGCCAGCCGCATTTTGGCCGAAGCCTTACGGGGGCCGACGCTCATCTGGACTCTGATCCTAGCCAGCCATCTGGCGATTGAGTTCTCCGAGCTGCCTACTCGCGTCACGAACTGGACGCCCGAAGCTTTCAGCGTGCTCTTCATCTTCTCGGTGACGCTGATGTGTATGCGAATTGCCGCGGACCTGATTCGCTATCACGGGGCGCAGATTCCGGGGGCAGTGCCCGTAACTACGCTGACGCAGACTTTAGCCCAGCTTGGCGTTCTGATCCTCGGCGTTCTGATCATCCTAAGCCAGCTTAAGATCAACATCGCTCCTTACCTTACGGCATTAGGTGTGGGCGGTGTGGCCATCGCGCTGGCTTTGCAGGACACGCTGTCCAATCTCTTTGCCGGATTCTACGTGGCGGTGGCCGGACAGGTGAGGCTCGGTGACTACATAAAAATGGACACCGCCGCGGAGGGCTACATTACGGACATCAGTTGGCGCAGCACCACCATCCGCACGCTCGGCAACAACCTGATCATCGTACCGAACTCGAAGCTCGCACAGGCCATAGTGACCAATTACCATTTGCCCGAAAAACGTATGGGACTTTCCTTGCAGGTGAACGTGGCCTATGAATCCGACCCGAAGCAGGTGGAACGGACCTTGCTTGAGGTGGGCACCGCGGCCTCCCACGAGATTGAAGGTATGCTAGCCGATCCCGCGCCGTCGGTTGCGTGGGACCCCGGTTTCGGCGAATCGTATTTGGGGCTGAGCCTTAACTTTTCGGTGGCCGAATTCGTGGATCAGTTTAGCGTGCGTAACGAGCTGCGAAAACGCATTTTCCAGCGTTTTCGGCAGGAAGGCATTGAAATCCCTTTTCCTGCGCGAAATGTCTATCTGCATCAGATTGCCGGCGACCGGCAAAACGGCGGCGGGGGGAACGCCGCATGAGAGAATTATCATCGAAGCGATGAAGACGTTCACAATCGCGGTGATTCCCGGCGACGGAGTGGGCGCGGAAGTGGTGCCCGAAGGCAAGCGGGTTCTGGAGGCTGCGGCCAAACGGCACAACGTGAGTTTCGCGTTTCAGGATTTTGACTGGGGCGCGGCACACTTCCTGCGCTGGGGGCGAATGATGCCGGCCGGCGCAATCGACCTGCTCCAGCCGTGCGACGCGATTTACTTGGGCGCGGTGGGGCACCCGCAGATCCCCGACCATACTACGCTCAACGGGCTTCTGCTCCCGATCCGCCGCGCCTTCGATCAATATGCCAACGTACGGCCTGCGTATCTCTATCCGGGTGTGACTTCGCCCCTGGCGGGCCGTAACGGCGGAGAGATCGACTTCGTAGTGGTGCGTGAGAACACCGAAGGCGAGTACGCGCAAGTGGGCGGCTTCCTGTACACGCACCAGCCCGAGGAGGTTGCTATCCAGACCGCTGTGTTTACGCATCGCGGCATAGAACGCTTGATGCGATACGCGTTCGAACTCGCCGTAAAGCGGAACAAGAAGAAGCGCGTCACCTCGATCACGAAATCGAACGCTCAGGGCTACGGCATGGTTTTATGGGACCGGACGTTCTTTGAAGTGTCCGCCAAGTATCCCGATGTCGAAACGGAATCGCTGCTGGTAGACGCGGCGGCCATGAATTTCGTACGCCGCCCGGAAAGCTTCGATGTAGTGGTCGCATCGAATCTGTTCGGCGACATTTTAAGTGATTTGGGAGCGGCAATTATCGGCAGCATGGGTCTGGCGGCGAGCGCCAATCTCGACCCGGAGCGGCGCTTCCCCTCCATGTTCGAGCCCGTCCACGGGTCCGCCCCGGATATTGCGGGCAAAGGCGTGGTGAATCCGCTTGCGGCCATACTCACCGGCGCCATGATGCTGGACCATCTGGAACTCTCCGCGGCAGCCCAGGAGGTGGAAAGCGCAGTCGCGGCGGTGTTGGCTGAAGGCAAGGTTCGCACGGCGGATTTAGGCGGCGCAAGTAGAACCGTGGAGGTCACTGCGGCCGTATTGGAGAAACTGGGTTAGTGGAGAGGACCGGGCGCCATGCGTTTCTGATCGGCGCCGGTATCCTGGTCACCCGGCTGGTTGGTCTGGTTCGCCAGCGGGTGTTCAATCATTACTTCGGCCTTTCCGATGTAGCCGATGCGTTCGGCGCCGCTATCCGCATTCCCAATTTCCTCCAAAACCTGTTTGGCGAGGGCGTGCTTTCGGCCTCGTTCATTCCGGTCTACGCGCGGCTGTTGGCCGAACGGAAGGACAAAGAGGCCGATGACGTGGCGGGCGCGGTCGGCGCGATCCTGGCATTGACCACCGCCGTGCTGGTG
>JAFAWA010000106.1 GCA_019242155.1 Terriglobia bacterium
CTGTCGCCAGCCGCGCGGGAATGCCCAGACTTCGCAGCATGACCGTCATCGCCGAAGCGAAATATTCGCAATAGCCCTTCCTCCGGGTGAAAAGGAACCACGCCAAAGGATCGCCCACGTCATGATCCGGCATTTCGAGTGTATAGCCGTAGTCGTGGCGCAAGTGGCGTTCTACCGCGCGGGCGCGTTCGAGATCAGTGATCGCGCCTTCTGCGAAGAAATCGGCCAGTTTCGGAATACGGACATCGAGTGGCGGTAACTGAAGATATTGGCGGCGTACATCCGGCGGCAGAAAGGGCGCCGGTTGCAGCGGAGCCGCGGTTTCCGGCGGACCATCCACCAGGCTGTACGCGTCGTAGCTGAACCCTTCCGGCGGAACCCGCGTCAGCCGATAGCTCCCGGTTTCATTACGGATAATTGAAAGCTGCCGCAGATTCACCCGCGCTGGACTACCCGCGAAAAACAGCGTATCCGTCGTGACGGCGTTCAACTGTACGTGATAGTTGATCCTCCGGCCGCTCGGCAAAAAGCCGGCGGGAGCAAGCCTCGCCTCTCCGTTTTCGACCGGAATCGGCTCTTCGTGAGGATGCGGGTTCGACCAGCCTTTGCCGTCGAATACCGTCAGCGCGCCTCCGCGCCATTTCAGACCAGGCAGCACCTCTTGACTGAATACACCTACATGCATCACGGGCCGCGACGTCGATTTGATCTCGCCGATCTGCCCCAATGTCACCTGGTTTGAGAACCCCGGCAGGTACAGGTTGTGCGAGATCAGCCTCGAAAATGCGGCCTCCGCCGTACGCGGGAGCAGAAAAAAGAGAAGGCCGGTGATCGCCAAAATTCCCGTGACAGCGAAGGTCGAAAGCAGTGCCAAGCGCGGCGCAAAATACCTGAGCGAAGTTCGCGCCGTTGCCGGCGATCTCTGGAGCGAACGGAAAATCTCTCCACTAGTGAGCGCCCCCATGGCAAACAGCAGGTAAAGCGCTAAGAACAGGAAAAAATTCAGATCCACCGAAAGAATCGCGGCCGCCATCAATTCCAAAAATGCGATCGCGGCGGTATACAGATAATCGCGATTCGTCTTCGCCGTCAGGACCTTCGTTACCGCCAGGAAAAACAGCAGGTGGACGGTCGCGGTGAGAAAATCCCGGGATAACAGCGCGTAGTCGAGAACGAAGAAAGCGATATAGGAGATGGCCAGTAGTGTAGTCGCGCTCTCGGAAATTCGGATTCGCAGTACGCCCGCAATCATAAGGGCGCGAACCAGCAATCCGGCCGCGGTAAGCAGAAGTGTAGGCGCGTCCAGATATCCCGAGCCCGCCACTGCCAGGTACCCGCTGGTCACAAGGCCCAGGAGCGAGAACTGAAAAAATCGCTCGACCGAGCTGTGCCCTTGGGCCGCAGCGCTCCCATCCGCCATAATATTTATTCTATCCAGTGGAGTCCATAGACAAGGAACCAATCGGGCTGGTGGTGCACGCGATTGGCAAAACCGGAGTGCTGCACCAACTGAGCGGCGTCATCGCGCGTCACGAGGGCGACATCACCTCGGTTGAGATTTTGGAAAACTGGCCGAAGCCGGCGCGCACCTATTTCGAGGTTGTCCTGCCGGGCGAAGCAGCGCTCTTGCTCGCAGACTTACGCCAGTTGCCCATCGTGCAGCATGTCGAGCAGGTGAACACGCTCCAACAAATCTACGGGAAGCGCATCATCATCATGGGAGGCGGTGCGCAGGTGGGTCAGGTCGCGATCGGCGCTGTTTCCGAAGCCGACCGGCACAATATCCGCGGTGAGCATATTTCGGTAGACACCATCCCGCTGGTAGGCGAGCACAAACTTGCCGACGCCGTGCGTGCCGTTGCGCGGCTGCCGCGCGCTAAGGCGCTGGTGCTGGCTGGAGCGTTGATGGGCGGAGAAATCGAAACCGCCGTGCGTGAGGTGCGCCAGGCCGGCCTGCTCGTCATCAGCCTCAACATGGCCGGTAGCGTTCCCGATGCCGCCGATCTGGTAGTGAGCGACCCTGTGCAGGCCGGTGTCATGGCCGTGATGGCTGTGGCCGACACCGCGAAATTCAACATCGAGCGGCTTAAACGCCGGGTCTTCTAAAAGCGCGCCACGCGCACAAAGGCTACTCGCCCCAGTTCCCGAATCTCCGCCGGGCTCCGACCGCAGCGCCTCCGTTTTTCATAGAATGACCATACGATGCACCTTCGGATCATACCCATCACCACCCTCCCCATCGCGGCCGCCATCTTCTGCTCGACCCTCGCCGCGCAATGGCCGGCCCATCCCACGCCGGACGTTCCCCGCAAACCCGACGGAAAGCCCAACCTCGAAGCGCCCACGCCCAGGACCGCCGATGGTAAACCGGACCTCTCGGGAATCTGGGAAAACCTGCGCCGAAACGCAGGCGGTCAGGCCGCCGGGGCTCAAGCCGCCGGTCAGGCGGCGGGCGGTACGCCGCTCGCGACGTTTCGTGACGTGGGCTCAGGCCTGAAAGACGGCCTCCCACTCCAGCCCTGGGCCGCGGAATTGAAAAAGCAGCGCATGGCCCAAAACAGCAAAGATAATCCCGACGCCCGATGCCTTCCCATGGGGCTCATGCAGTTCCACATGCATCCGCAGCCCCGCAAAATCATCCAGACGCCCGGCCTGGTGTTGATCCTCTACGAGGCTAACGACGGCATCCGGCAGATCTTCACCGACGGCCGTCCCTTACCCCGCGACCCCGAGCCGTGGTGGTACGGCTATTCGGTAGGCCACTGGGAAGGCGACACCCTGGTGGTCGAAACCACCGGCCTGCGCGACGGCGGCTGGCTCGACATCAACGGCAGCCCCCAAACCGACGCGGCGAAGTTCACCGAGCGGTTCCGGCGCGTGAACTTCGGCAGCCTGGAAGTCGAAATCACGATCGACGATCCCAAGGCCTACACCAAACCGTTCACCGTCAAAGTCACCCAGCGCCTCACGCCCGATACGGATCTGATCGAGTTTATCTGTCAGGAAAATGACGACAGCCCGAAACACATGGTCGGTAAGTAGCGTCCTCTGCTCAACTCCGCTCCACCGCGGACGCAACAAACCGGTAGCCCACCCCCCGCACCGTGAGTAAGTGCCGCGGGCGCCGCGGATCCCGCTCAATATAACGGCGCAGCCGCACCACAAAGTTGTCAATGGCCCGCGTGTCGGTGTCCTCGTGCAGCTCCCAAACCTCTTCCAGCATGACCTTACGCGATACCGCCTCACCCTTGTGGCGGATCAGGCAGCGAAGCAGGTTCGATTCCATCAAGGTTAATGGGAAGACCTGGTTGCGCACCTGGATCTGCAGCCGGTCGAAGTGCACTACCGTATCGTCGAAAGCAAATGTGCCCGGGTGCTGCGTCCCGGGCGTCCCCAGCGATGCGTGCAGCCATTCGCGTCTCCGGACCAGGCTGCGTACGCGCGCGATCAGAATCGCCAGTTCGAACGGTTTGGCCAGGTAATCGTCGGCCCCCGCCGCAAAGCCTTGCAGAACGTCGTCCGGCTGGCCGCGCGCGGTCAGAATTAGGGTCGGGACGTATTTGCTCGCCCGGCGCATTTCCGAAACGACCGTGAATCCGTCAATGCCGGGCAGCATAATATCCAGAATGACGACGTCAAAGCGCTCCGACTTTCCGATCACCAGATCGAGCGCCGCTTCTCCGGTTTCGACCGCCTCCACCGCGTACCCTTGCGACTCGAGGTTGAAGCGCAGCCCGTCCGCCAGATGTTTCTCGTCTTCTACGATCAGCAGCCGGTTCATCGTGAAATGGGCAGTTGTAACACAAACGTGCTGCCGTGGCCAGGACCTTTGCTTTCGGCCCACGTGCGGCCGCCGTGGCGGCGCGCGACCGAACGTACGATGTAGAGTCCGAGGCCGGTTCCTTTTACTCGCATCGCCAGCGCTCCCGGCGCGCGATAGAAGCGCCGGAAAATACGTTTCAACTCGGAGCCCGGAATACCCGCCCCGCGGTCGGTCACGCGCAAGGAGACGTATCTCCCCGCCTCCGGCCGAATCGCGACCGTCACACTAACGCTCTGATCCGAGTATTTCACGGCGTTATCGATCAGGTTCGAAACCGCCGCTTGGATCTCATCCGGGTCGCCGCGGATGGTTATTTCCGGCCCTTCTTCGATCTTCAGAGCTTCCGGCAGCAGATGATAGAGCGTGCCCGCGCGCCGCACGCAGTCCTCCACCACCGCCCGCAACCGGACATCGTCCAGATTGAGTTTCCGGTTTCCTGGGCCGAGCCGCCCCGTTCGCAGCACCTGTTCGATGGTTCCTAATAGACGATCGCTATCGGCCAGCATCGTGCGGTAGAACTCGTCGCGCTTGGCATCTTCCAGCCGGTGCGTTTGCAGGGTCTCGAGATACAGCCGGATCGATGCCACGGGCGTTTTCAGCTCGTGCGTGACGGCGTTGATAAACGCGTCGTGCTGCTCATTACGCCGGATCTCTCTTACCAGAAATAGCGTGTTCAGCACCACTCCGCCGATGATCACAGCCAGCAGCAGAATGCCTAAAAACAGGAGGAGCCCGGTGCGCCAGTTGAGCAGCACCCAGCCTATATACAGAAGAAGGATGACCGAAATCAGCCCGGCGCCCAGCGCGATAAAAAACGCGATCGATTTGCGCCGGCCCGAAAAAACCATACTCTCAGCTTATGCTGAGCGGGGCGGTGCAGTTTGCCCGAAGCCGGCTGAACTAACGACTGCTGGGATAACCGGCGCTAGGCCGCCCTTTGCGCCGTACTTTTTCCATCCAGTGTGGCCGCCTGCACGGACCTTGCTATACCCAGATACTTGAGGCCGCTGATCAGGATCCACGAGACATCAAGCTCATACCACGCCAGCCCATGGCGCGCCGAGGTGGGATGCGCGTGGTGGTTATTGTGCCAGCCCTCGCCGAAAGTGATCAACGCCACCCACCAGTTGTTGCGGGAATCATCGGTCGTAGCGAAGCGGCGGTAGCCCCACATGTGGGTCGCTGAATTGACCAGCCACGTCACATGCAGACCCACCACCACCCGGAGACACACACCCCAAAGAACCATCGACAGTCCGCCCGCCCAAAACAGGATCGCCGCGAGCACCAGCGTCGGCAGCCAATGATACTCATTGAGCCAGACGTAAAACCGGTGTTTCGCGAGATCAGGAGCATACTTTCCCATGAGGCGGGTGTTATTGTGCTTGGACTCACCCACCAGCAGCCACCCCATGTGCGCCCACCAACCGCCTTCCCGCGGCGTATGCGGATCACCCGGCTTGTCCGAGTTCTGATGGTGGATGCGGTGTGTGGCTACCCAAAAAATCGGGCCGCCTTCGAGCGTTAGCGCTCCGCAGACTGCCAGGAAGTACTCGAGCCACAGGGGAACCTTGTAGGAGCGATGGGTATGCAGGCGGTGATATCCCATACTGATGCCCAAGCCCGTAGCCCCGCACAGCAGAAAGGCCGCTACCGCAAGATTGCGGGGACTGAATACGAACAGAGCAGCAATCGCCCCCGCATGCAGAACCAGCATGGTCAGGCTCACGGGCCAGTTCACGTACCGGCGCTTCTCGATGTCGATAACTTGTGTGTTCACGGGATCCTCAGGTTTTGGAGCAAGGAGCTGACGAAATTCCAACCTAACAGGGATGTCACCGGGGATTTGTAAGAGTTATGTAATAGCTGCAGGTGTAACCGCCGTCTGACAAGCGAGTTGCCCAACGCATGGTCTTCGCAAACGAGCCACAGGAGCTAAAACAGACAGCAGGGGTGCGCGGAGAGCCGCATCCCTGCGTCCGGGGAAACGGGAAGAGCGGGAGGGGTGCTGCTCCTCCGGGAGCAGGCGGCATTTCTCTCCGGATCATGCCGCTCGATAGCAGAGTGACGCACCAGGGAGCTACGTTTCAAGACTAGAGGTACCGCTTCAGAATGCATTACCGTACTACGAAGTGCCCACACACCGCTTTATCCCGAGTAAAACTCTTCTTCCGTGATGGCGCCCGGCGTCGCAGCTTCGCCTTGAAGGCCCAACCTCCGCCTGGCCGAGAACAGCGATCCGCGTGCCGGAACCACCGGCGCGAACCCGGCGAACCCGGCTCGCGTATCCATGTCGACATAAACGCCCTCCATGCCGCCGCGCCGGAAGTAGGCCTCGTGCCAGAAGCCCGTGCCGCCGCTGTCCCGCAAAAAGTTCTTCCACCACTCGCGGTGCGGGTCCGAACGCGTCCAGGCCTCGAGCGCTTCCAAATCGCTCCAATACTGCCGCATTCCGAAATGCCTCAACGAGTACAGCATCGTCTCGTGCAGTAGCAGTCCCTTCGGTTGCGCCTCCACACTCTTCGCGATTTTGGGACCGAACCCCAGGAGCGTCTTAATGCCCGCCAGCGCATTCACGCGCATCCCTAAGTAAATGACGATCAGGTCGGGGTACCGGGACAGATCCACCGTCTCCCGTTTAGGCCGTTCTGCCATAAGCTCTCCTGGGAAGATCATAGCTTCCCCGCGCCTCGAAACGCCGTCGGCGTAAAGGAACCCCTAAAAGTCCGCACGGTACACTAAAATATTCCCTCCCGTCTTTTCGGGGCGGGAGCGCGTCTACTCACAAGGAGTCAGAGATTTGATTTTTCGGGCGGTGGAAGATGCCGACCTGATCCGGCAGGCCGCCGCGCCCTCCGGTCCGGGTAATTTGGAGGCTTTTAACCTCCTGGTGTCCCGGTGGGAAAAGCGCGTCTACAACTACCTGCTCCGTATCACCAGTAATCGCGAAGATGCTCTGGACTTGACGCAGGACGTTTTCTTGAAGGCTTACCAGAACTTACGAAAACTCGACGACCCCGGCCGTTTTGCCCCCTGGCTGTATCGTATCGCGCACAACGAGGCCTACTCCCTGTTCCGCAAACGCAAGCCCGAGGCGGATTCCGCCGAACTCGCGCCGGACCAGTCGAATGCCGGCGTAGTCGTGGGCGGCAGCCCGGTCTTCCCGCTCGAGCTTACGCTCGCCGTCGCCGGGGCTCTCGAACAGCTCTCTTCCGAGCAGCGCGAAACCGTGGTGCTCAAGATCTATCAGGGCTTCAAGTTCGAAGAGATCGCCGAAATCCTTTCCTGCCCTGTGTCTACCGTCAAGTCCCGGCTCTACGCCGCCCTCGAAATTCTAAAGATCCAACTGGCCCCCATCAAAACTCGAGGTGTCTCATGAGTTGCTCGCCATTCGATTTGCGGGACTATGTCCTGAAAGAACTCCCTGATCCGGAACGGAAGCAGGTCGAGGTTCACGTCAAAACCTGCAGCACTTGCCGAGAAGAAGTTGAGCGGTGGAGGCTCACGGAAGCTGCTTTGCTTTCACTGAGGGACGAAGAGATCCCCCAGCGAATTGGGTTCGTTTCGGATAAAATCTTCGAAACGTCGTCTTGGAGCCGCGCCTGGGCGTCGTTCTGGAACTCCGGCGCACGGCTCGGGTTCGCGGCCGCCGCCATGCTGTCTACCGCATTGATTGTATTCGCGTTAGTCCGTCCTGCGCCGGTCACCACTGTGGCCGCCGCCATCTCCCGCGCCGATATTGATCGGCAGATCCAGGCCGCCGTTGACCAGGCCTCGGCCCGAAACGAAGCCAAATTCGACCAGCGCATCGCCGAACTGGAGCAGCGCAATCTGAAGGACCGCCAGGAACTGGTACGCTGGGCCGATTCCCTGGTGGACTATTCGCGGCGGACGGAAATGGTTTACCGCCGTGCCGGCTATGGACCGGCCGGCTCTATCTCAGGAGGTGTTCAATGAAATCTCTGGCTTTGTTTCTTCTTACGCTCCCGCTCTGGTCTCAGGCGCCCCTGAAGGTCGCGGCGGTGAATTCCATTCCAAAACCGATCGGCACCCGCCCGACCGTCGGCGAACTCGAAAAGCAGCTCGACGCCAAATTTGCCGCGATCGGCGGCAATGACCGCGTGTATATCCTTGGGCTTACCCGGGGAATATACCTTCAGGGGTATGGAGCCGTGTTCACCACCGAACTCGATCTGATCGATTCCCCCACCACCAGCCCCTTCCACCTCGAAATCACCAAAGACGAGGCCGTCAAGGTGCATCAGCGCAAACTCCAGAACCTCGCCCTGCTTCGAAAGTCTCTGCGCGATCTCTGGACCGAAGCCGCCTCCACTCTGACGTCAGTACCCGATAACGAGCAGGTCGTACTCGCCGTGCGCCTGCTCTACCGCCCGTGGGAGGATCTCAGCGGACTTCCCGCGCAGATCGTGCTCAAAGGCCCCCGGAAGGGCGGCGTCGGTTCCATCCAGATCGAAGAGCAGTAAGTGGCTACGACGTATCCTCCAGCTCCCGAGTCCGAACCGCTCGCGCCCGGTCTTCGTTACCAGCGCCTCGGCGAGATTCTCGTTGAGCGGAAGAAGGTCGAGCTTGAAGACGTCGAGCGGGCGCTCGAACTGCAGCGCGAGCGCGGCGATAAGATCGGCAAAATCCTGGTCGATATGGGCGTGATCGCCCAGCGGGACATGCTGGCCGCCCTCTCCGAGCAGCTCGGATTGCCGCTCGTCTCGGTAGATTCTCCTCCTCCGGTAGCGCCCGAGCTCGAGGGTCTCTCGGAGCGGTTTCTGCGGCAATGCCGGGCCTTTCCGCTGTCGCTCGTGGATTCCATGCTCACCATCGCCATGGCGGACCCCTTGGATTTCGAAACCGTGGCGGCGGTCAGGGCCTTTTCCGGTTTTCAAATTCAAACCGTCCTCGCACCCGAGCAGGAGATCCTGGACGCGATCGACAAGCACTACGGGGAAAGCGAGCGGCAAACGCTCCTCACCGCGGGCGAAGACGAGCAGGCCTCGGCCGATCTCGAACACCTCCGCGACATGGCCAGCGAGGCTCCCGTCATCCGCCTCGTGAACGCCATGATCGCCGAAGCCGTCGAAAAGCGCGCCAGCGACATCCACATCGAGCCCTTCGAAAAGGAGTTCCGCGTACGCTTCCGCGTGGATGGCGTCCTGTTCAACCAGGAGACGCCGCCGCGCGAGTTGAAGGCCGCCATCATTTCCCGCCTCAAGCTGATGGCCAAGCTGAACATCGCCGAGCGCCGCCTGCCTCAGGATGGGCGTATCAAAATCAAAATCCTTGGCCGCGAAGTCGATCTCCGCGTCTCCACGCTTCCCACGCTCTACGGCGAAAGCGTGGTCATGCGTCTGCTCGACCGCTCCGCGGGCGATTTCTACGATCTGCGCCGGCTCGGCTTCGACGATCGCATGTTGGCGCGCATGGAGCACTTCACGAGCCTGCCTCACGGCATTTTTCTGGTCACCGGTCCCACCGGCAGCGGCAAGTCCACCACGCTCTACTCGGCGCTCAAGCGAATCAATCTTCCCGACAAAAAGATCATCACCATTGAAGACCCGGTCGAGTATCAGATGGACGGGATCAACCAGATCCACGTCAACCCGCAGATCGGATTGACGTTCGCCTCCGGCCTGCGCCATATCGTGCGCCAGGACCCGGACGTGATCATGGTGGGCGAAATCCGCGACCGCGAAACCGCCGATATCGCCATCCGCGCCGCCCTCACCGGTCACCTGGTCTTCTCAACCCTGCACACCAACGATGCGCCCAGCGCCATCACCCGCCTTACCGATATGGGAGTCGAGAACTACCTGATCACCTCATCGCTGGTTGCGGTTCTCGCCCAGCGCCTGGTGCGCGTTGTCTGCATGCATTGTAAGCAGCCTGCCGGACGCGCCATGTCTCCCGACGGCGAATCGGTAGCCGTAGTTCGCGGCGCCGGATGCGCCGAGTGCAGCGGCACCGGCTATACCTCCCGGGTCGGTATTTTCGAAATGATGGATGTGGACGACGAGATTCGCAAGGGCATCATGAACAATGCGGATGCTTCCGTCCTCACCCAGGCCGCCCGCCGCAACGGCATGCGAAACTTACGTGAAGACGGCTGGATGAAAGTGCGCCAGGGCCTGACTACCGTCTCCGAAGTCATGCGCGTCACCCAGGAGTTCTGATGGCCACGTTTTTCTTCCGAGCCGCGGCGTCAGACGGGCGCATACGCAGCGGCAGCTTCTCCGGCGATAACGAAAAGCTGGTTACGCGCGAGTTGCGCAAGCAGGGCCTCACCCCCATCTACGTCGGTCTCTCTCCCAAAGGCTCCGCGCTGAATCTCAAATTGCCCTCGATCACGGGCGGCAAGCGCAAAGATGTCCTCTTCTTTACCCAGGAGATTTCGACGCTGCTGAATGCCGGTGTCCCCCTTGACCGCGCTCTCTCCATCACCGCCGAACTCACCGTCAACTCGGGTTTCCGCTTCGTCGTCCTCGATGTTTTACGCGTCTTGAAGAGCGGCCGGTCCCTCGCCGACAGCCTCTCTACGCACCCCGATCACTTTTCCGATCTGTATCTCAACATGGTCCGGGCCGGCGAAGCTTCCGGCTCACTTGCAATCATCTTCGAGCGGCTGGCGGAATTCGAGCGCTCGCGCGACGACCTTCGCAACTACATCATCTCCTCGCTGATTTATCCGGCGCTCCTCACGCTCGTGGGCCTGGGGTCGATCTTCATGCTTCTGAATTTCGTCGTGCCCCGCTTCGCCGTCCTGTTTGCCGATACCCGCATCAAGGTCCCTGTGCCCACGCAACTCATGCTCACTGCGAGCCAGGTGGTGCGGGAATACTGGTGGATGGCCGCGGCGGCGCTGGCGGCTGTCATCATCACCTGGACCCTCTACACGCGCACGCCTTCCGGCCGGCTCTGGTGGGACAGGAATCGCCTGAAAATTCCGTTGCTCGGCGAAGCGCTCCGTAAAGCCGACACAGCGCGGTTTGCGCGCGCTATGGCCACCCTGATCGGCAATACCGTACCGTTGGTGCAATCCATCGCCATTGCTTCGGCGACTTTGGGAAATAAAATGATCGCGGGCGCCATGGTGGGTGTGGCGCAAGGCGTGAAGCGGGGCGAAGGTATTGCGGTGCCCCTGCGCAAAGCCGGGGTCTTTCCTCCGCTTGCCGCCCATCTGCTGACCGTCGGTGAAGAGACCGGGCGGCTCGACCAGATGTTCACCCGCATGGCCGACATCTACGAAAACGACACCCGCGTATCGATCAAGCAGTTCACATCCATATTCGAGCCCGTGGTAATCCTCGTGATGGGCATTATCGTGGGTTCCCTGATCTTGAGTATGCTGCTGGCCATCTCCAGCATTAACGACGTAGCGATATGAGCAACAAGCAAATCGAAAACAGAACGCGCCTGGAATCGGGCGTCACGCTGATAGAGATGTTGGTCGTGATGACCATCATCGCGCTCTTCGTCGCCTTGGTCTTACCCAACTACCTGAAGCACGGCGACGCCGCCCGCGTAACCGCGACCCACGCCCAGATCCGCAACTTCCAAACAGCCTTGGGCGCTTTCAAACTCGACACCGGCACCTTCCCCACGAGCGAACAGGGTCTGGCGGCATTGCGCATCCGGCCGGAGGGGCTGAATCAATGGGCCGGTCCGTACATCCAGCAAGACATTCCTAAAGACCCCTGGGGCCATGACTACACCTACAAATATCCCGGCGATCACGGTGACGATCCCGACATCACGTCCTACGGCGCCGATGGTCAACCCGGAGGCGACGGCCTGAATGCAGACATCGTCAGTTGGAAAAGCCAGTAACTACTGCGGGTGTAAGCCGGTGGTTTTCGGTGCTTTTCGGCAGGCCGCCGGCAAAGAGAAGACACAGCTCGGTGTCACTCTGCTTGAGATGCTGGTGGTCGTCACCATCATCGGCCTGCTCTCGGCCATTGCCTACCCGTCGTTTACCGCCGGCCTGGACAGCGTGCGCCTTCGCTCCGCCACCGATTCCATTGCCGCCTTCCTAAACGCCGCGGTGGTTCGCTCCGAGCGCCGGCAGCAGGTAATAGAAATCGTAATCTCTCCCCAAGACAACTCGCTCGCGTTGTACTCCAACGAGCCGGGCTTCACCCGCGAGTTGAAAATGCCCGATGGGGTGGCCATCGAAGCCGTCCTGCCTAAACAGGAAGAGGAAGAGGGGCCGCGTCGGTTGATTCTCCTGCCCGGCGGCGCTGTGCCCGGCATCGGCATCCAAGTCGCCAATAGCCACGGCTCCCGGCGCATTGTGCACCTGGACCCGATGACCGGCTTTCCCCGCATCGAAACCGTGGTGAAGCAGTGAAGCGCGCAGACGGATTTACGCTGCTCGAAATGATGGTGGCCACCGTCATTCTGGCCGTCGCCATTGTGGGGCTGGTCTCCGGAATCTCCGGGGCGCTCCGCAACGCCGGCCGCCTCACCGATTACGACCGCGCCGTCCAATTAGCCGGGCAACGCATGAATGAGTTGCTGATCGACGACCGGCTGCCGCGCGGAACCGCGATCGAAGGCCAGTTCGATCCGCAACAGTCCGGAGGTCTCGACGCGGGTTGGCGCGCGCAGGTCTCCAACTTCGAACTTCCCCCGGCCCCCGCGCCCGGTCAGGTTGGCCTGGACCGCATCCAGCTCGAAATCTGGTGGATCTCCGGCAGAGGCCGGCGCACCTTCAGTTTGGACGGCTACCGGCCGCACGTTCTGCGCGCGCCGGATTTTGCCGCCGGGGTTCCGCGATGACGCGCCCGCGTTCCAACTCCCAATCGGGCGTCACTTTGATTGAGGTCTTGATC
>JAFAWA010000220.1 GCA_019242155.1 Terriglobia bacterium
GCAAGGGCGCGATCTACTGCATTACATTCCGGACGCGGAAGAGCATCTCCCGTCCGCGATCCTAGAAAAGTCCGAGTTGGAGCGTTTGCTCGCGGAATCGATCGACACAATACCAGAAATCGAGCGCACGATTCTCAGCCTTTATTATCACGAGGAACTGACGCTCCGGGAGATCGCCAAAATTGTGAACCTGCACGAATCTCGAATCTCGCAATTAAAG
Source organism: Terriglobia bacterium (assembly GCA_019242155.1). Classification (GTDB taxonomy): domain Bacteria; phylum Acidobacteriota; class Terriglobia; order Bryobacterales; family Bryobacteraceae; genus PSRJ01. The sequence goes on from JAFAWA010000220.1 coordinate 221, forward strand.
TCACAAGCTATTCTCCGGCTCCGCAGCCGTCTGGCGTGGCAATGGCCGGCAACTCATGGGACGGTGCCTGCATGAGCCTCCTCGACTGCCCAAACAGCACACGGATCCTACTGGATGCATGGGTCGAGAAGTTGGCCCAAGTCTTGGAGTCCATGACGGATCAGCGCCCCGTAAGCAGTTGGCGGACGGCCACTGGTACAGCGGCTGATCTCGGCATCGGCTCGGCCACCGAAACGCTCTGGTGGAGGGTAAAGCTCCGGGTCTGCCCGGAAGCAGAGATTTGGATCGCGGCTCCCAAAACCACATGGGAGCAAGCTGGATCCCTGACCCTGCGAGCCGCCGGCCTCGAATCTTCTAATCCGGAAGAGATAAAGAGCACTTGGTTCGAGATCTTAGCTCAATGGGACTCCGCATTAGCTCGATCTCTGGCTGCTCATTTAGGTCGGGAGGTTACCTGCGAACCTGGCTCACAGAGCTCTACTGACGGCCGTCACGAATGGCTCTTAGCATCGCTGCGTTTTGCGGACACGGAACTTCCACCTGTAGCAGTTGCTTTCAGCAGTAGCCTCGTAGCACTCGTTACCGCTCCGGCGTCATCTACGGAGACCTCGGAATCGCGGGCGGAAAACGAGCGTCAAGGTTCCGGGCATTCGCAGGACCTCGCCGTGCCCACTCGCACCCTCGATCTCCTGATGGACGTGGACTTGCCCGTAAGTATCTCGTTCGGAAAAACGCAGCTCCCGCTCAAAGATGTCTTGAAGTTAACCACGGGCTCCATCGTGGAACTGAATCGAAACATCAACGAGCCGGTGGAAGTGCTGGTCAATCACTGCCTAATCGCGCGCGGAGAGGTGGTCGTAGTCGATGGAAACTACGGCATCCGTATCCAGCAGATCGCGAGCCGGCAAGACCGATTGCGAAGCTTGCCGTAATGGGCCGCGCCGGTCACACGCATACCCCGTTTCTCGCAAATTCGCGCAGCCGGTCGCCTATGATATAGCCGACCACGAAAATGCGCCTGCTCTGCCAGATAATGAATGGAAGCTATGACCGTCGAAATCGAGGGCATCACTCTCCACCTAGCCCACCCGGATGATCTGGCAGTCCAATGGGTTGGGCAGGAAGAGCTCATGCGGCAACTGCTCGCCGCGTGGATGGTCGTCCACGAGCAGGACCTACCAATGAACCCGCGTCTGTTGGGGAAGCCGGGAGTGGGGAAAACAACTTTGGCATACGCGGCAGGCAAACGCATGAGCCGGGACGTCTACATACTGCAGGCTACCCTGGATACCCGTCCTGAGGATCTTCTGATCACGCCGGTTATCGAAGGTGAGGGTCAGTTGCGATATGTCGCCTCTCCGCTGCTCACGGCTATGCTCCGGGGCGGAGTCGCCATCATCGATGAAGGCAATCGAATGAGCGAGAAGAGCTGGGCGAGCCTCGCTCCTCTGCTGGACAACCGGCGTTACGTGGAGTCCATAGTCGCGGGCATCAAGATCAAGGCTCATGCTAATTTCCGTCTGGTAGCTACCATGAATGACGATGCTTCCACGTTCGAGCTGCCGGAATACATCCATTCCCGCCTCCAGCCGCAGATTTTCATCGATTTCCCGGAGCGCGATGAAGAGTACCATATTTTGAAAGAGAACCTGCCGTTTGCTGAGGAGCGCATTCTCAACTACGTTACCGACTTCCTGCAAATGGCCCACGCGGCCGACGAACGCTATACCGCCCGGGACGGAATCAATGTTGCGCGGTTCGCGATAAAGCTGAACAGCCTGGCGACCGAGCGAATCCACGAAACCAAGGCGCTCGAGACCGCAATTGTCGAGGTGCTGGGAGAAGAGGCATTGCGATATGCCGGAAAATTTCGATCTTCCGACTCCTGATCCGGGAAGCCTGCAGAGGGGCCGTTTTACCTACTTCCCTGTGGTTCCCGGCCGGCTGGAGTTCGCGGTCGAAGTCCGGCGAGCTCTGCTTGACCTCAAGCCGGGCGTGGTCGCAGTGGAATTACCCTCGACCCTTCAGCAAGCCTGGACCCGCGCCGTCCGCCGCTTGCCGGAAATCTCCGTTGTTTTTTACCCGGAGCCGTCCGAAGATCAGGGTCAGGCAACTTACGTTCCGGTCGAACCGACCGATCCTTTCACCGAAGCTGTGCGCACGGCAACCGAGATAGCCGCCGAAATCATCTTCGCCGATCCTGACTGCGGCGCCCGGCCTCACCTGAATGACAGCTACCCGGACAGCTACGCACTTCACCATATAGGTTTCACACGGTACGTGGAGGCTTATCGAGTGCATCCCCAGCCTCGCTCCCCGGCAATTACACGGCACGCCGCCGGTATAGCCTGGAAACTGCAAGGCGCCGACCCCGAAGCGCGGGTATTCGTGGTCGTATCACTGAACCTGCTGGACGCAGTGTTGGACGCGATGGAGGAGCCGCAAGCGCAACCCTTGGCCATGACTCGCCGCCAGGGGATTCAACTTCTGAATGCTCACCCGGAATCTCTCGCAGAGATCACAGCGGAGTACCCGTCGCTGCAATGGCGCTACGAAAATTATCGAGGCTCCGGAAGCGACAAACGCCTGATTGACCGGCGTCATGCGCAACTTGCCGTATTCCTTGAAGCCGAGAAGGAATACGAAGTGCTGACGGGAGGAAACGTAGCGCACTGGCAGCGCCGTCTGCTCGCGCGTTACACACGCAACCTCGCGTTGGCATCGAACGAGCTTGCTGCCGGGCTGTTTGACCTCACGGTGGCCGCACGCTCCGTAGTCGATGATAACTATGCCTGGGAAGTTTGGGAGGCGGCGGGCCGCTATCCCCCGCAGAAGCCTGCGTCGGATTTGGAGACTGTTTCCATCCGGGGCGAAGAGGTCTGGATGGACACCCGGCGCATACGGCTTAGGCGCCGGCTGCCCAGCACCAAACGGCATCTCCGTCCATACGGGCTAAAACCCCGCAAGAAGGAGAAGTTCCCGGGTGAATGGGCCAGCCAACTCCACGGAACCAGCATCTGCTCCTATCCGCCGGAGGATCTGGTGATCGAAGACTATGGCCGATTCCTGAAAAAGAAGGGGAAAAGCATTCTATCGGAGGAGCGGGTCCATATCGAGCCCTTTACGACCTCTATCCTCGATGGCATTGATGTACGCGAAACCATCCGCCGCTGGCACGAAGCCCGGATCTATGTCAAACAGTTCCAGAAGATTCGGGGTGAAGTGGGATCAGTCGTCGTGATCTTCGATGAAGACCCGGCGGATCGGTACCCGTACATGACCACTTGGTTGGGCGAAAACCAGAACGAGTCCGATATGGCTTTTTACTCGACCTTCCCGTTTGACAAGATGGTGGGCCCCGGAATCGGCCGCGGCGAATATGGCGGGTTTCTCATGAGCCTGCCGCCGCGCCGAATGTACGACGTCTGGCAGGACCTGGATTACGAGTTTGCAGAAACCAAGGCCGAGCGTTTACTTCTGGCCGCCTTAGATTACTCCATCTATCGATACGTAGTGTACGTTGCGGCTAAGCCTCCTCGTTCCATTTTCAAAACGTTCGCCGGCCGCATGGGGCGAACGATTATTTATATCCCCATGGGGCAGTTGTCGCCCGTGGCTCTGAAAAAGATCCGCACCGTCCATGTACTCGATGGATACGATAAACGGATGTTGGCCAAGGATTACATCCGGTAAGTCAGCCACTGCCGCGCTCAGGCGGAAACGCAAGCAGCGGCCTCTAGAGTGCGGATCTTAGCCGAAAGCGTTGTACGCTTAAGGCCCAGCATTTCCGCCGCGGCTTTCTTATTCCCGCGGGTCTTTTCTAATGCTTGCGAAAGGATGCTTCGCTCAATGACCGCTAAGGTCTTTTCGAAATCCAAGCCGGTCTCGGGGATCGAAACCGGCGCTGCGGCTGAGCTCGAATCGCGGGTGGCCCCGGTTCGCCCGAGAGGAAAGTCACTGGCCGAAAGAATTGCGAGATCGCCGCTCAGCGCGACAGCCATTTCAATCGCATTTTCCAACTGACGAATATTTCCAGGCCAGGAGAATGCCCGCAAGCGTTCCAGTCCCTGCGGACTAATCTGTTTCATCGGAATGTTTTCCGTGCGGCAGATCTTTTCAACAAAATGTGCCGCCAATAACGGTATGTCATCCGGCCGCTCGCGCAGCGGCGGAAGTTCTAAGGGCACAACATTCAGCCGGTAATAGAGGTCTTCCCGAAACTGACCGTTGGCCACTTTCTCCTGTAGATGGCAGTTCGTAGCGGCTATGACGCGGACATCCAAGCGGATGGTTTCCGAACTCCCCAACCTCTGCAATTCCCGCTCTTGGAGTACCCGCAGGAGCTTGGCCTGGAGTTCGAGGGGCATATCTCCAATCTCGTCGAGGAATAGCGTGCCGCCGTTGGCCTGCTCAAATCTGCCGATTCGCGTCTGCGAAGCCCCTGTGAATGCGCCGCGAACGTACCCGAACAGCTCCGATTCGAGCAAGGTCCCGGGCAATGCGCTGCAGTTGACCGCTACCCACGGTCCACGGCGGCGGGGTCCGGCGAGATGTAAGGCGCGTGCAGCCACTTCTTTACCGGTTCCCGTTTCCCCTGTAATCAACACAGTTGAACGGCGGTTGCCGACCATACGTATGATGTGGCACACACGGGCCATCTCCTGGCTTTTGCCGACCAGAAGTGATCGCCAATCTTCGGGTTTATCGCCAGCTCCGGAGAAGACCGCCTTGCCCTCCCGATGTTCCTCTATCGCTCTCTCTATTGTTGCCGCAATCTCCTCGTCCTGCGTGATGGCAGGATACGCGCCTTTGCGTGCCAGTCTAAGGGATTCCGCCACAGAAGCTTCGGCATCCCGGATCACAACGGGCGTTTCCGGGGCCACGCCTTGGATCTGCTCGAATAGCTCGGACGCGGTCAGGTGCGGCAACGGGAAATCCAGCAAAATCGCATCGAACTGGCCGCTTTTCAACTCCGTCAACCCAGTGGAAGGATCGCGCCGCAGGCATTCGAAGGCCCCGGACGGCTGAGTATCCCTTCTCGTATTACCCGCCGCAATCCATAGCACTCGTTTCGTCAACAGTTTGATCCCAACCAGCTATCGGACTCCGCCGGAAAAAACTTTAGCCGAAAAAGTAACTCCCGGCGTAAACCGGGGCACTAAAGATAGTCGGATGCGTTGCCGATAAAAGTACAGCGAGAGTAGGCGAGTTATGAAGATTAACGATCGAAACACCGCCGGGGCGGCAGCAGCCGAAACCGCCCGAACACAGGATACTTATAAGTCCAATCGCGCGGATTCAGCCCAGACCGGATCTAGCGGGTCAAGTGACCGTGTCGAATTCTCCTCCACTTTGGGCGGAGTTTCCCGGGCGATTGCGTGTGAAGGCCAACAGAGAGCTGCACGTGTGCAGGCCCTGGCTACAGCGTATCAAAACGGTACCTACCGGCCCAATTCAATGGCGATCAGCCGCGCGATGATATCTGAGACTTTGAGCGCCGGAGTCTCCTAGCCATGCTGCTGGCTATTGAAGAGCAAATCTCTAAAGCACAGGCGGAAGTCTCTCTGGCGTGTGACTGTTTGCTGCTACCCACCCCGGAACGTATGGACCGCTGTACGGTTCATCTGCAGGCAGCTATTGCGGCGATGCCGGCGAGCACCGGGGGCTCTGTTCGTAGCGAAGGCGCTCTCGATGCGGCGCGGCGGCTGCAGCAGTCGCTTTATCGAACGGGCCGTCTGCTCGAGACCGCCTGGCTGTTTCGCCAAAACTGGTTTCGGCGATTGAGCGTCATGACCGCCGGTTACGCGCCGGGCGGGGAACCAGCGGCTATGGACCGCGGCTGCACTCTGCTAATTCGGGGATAGCGCATATGGGCAACATAATGGCGGGGCTGCAGGAAGCGGCCAACGCACTGAGCGCCTATAATCAGGTGCTTCAGGTCACGCAAAATAATGTGGCCAATATGTCTACACCGGGGTTTGCCAAACAGACGCAATCTCTCGATGCCTCCCCATTCGAGCCACCGAGCCTGTGGGGCGGTGTAGTCGCCGGTGCGATCCAAGATTCGCGGAACGATTTTGCCGAACAGGCAGTCTGGCGGCAGTCCAATATCTTAGGCCAGCAGCAACAGTTAGCTTCGAGCCTCACCTCACTCCAGTCTAATTTCGATATCTCGGGAACTACCGGGATTGCATACGCACTCAACAACTTCTTCAGCAGCGTTTCAGCGTGGGCGCAAACTCCGTCGGACGAGGCTGCGCGCCAGTCCGTGATCGAGAATGCAACCGACGTAGCGAAGAGCTTCCAGGATACGGCCAACTCCCTTCAGCAGATCGCGCAAAACACGGATTCGCAGCTACAAAGTACCGTCGGCCAGGTGAATTCTCTCGTGGGGCAGCTTGCGAAATACAATCAGGCAATTCTGCAGGGCGCCACGGGGGGTGATAGCGGTGTAGAAACCGGAATCTACTCCACGCTCGAACAGTTATCCCAGAGCATTAACTTCACCGCCACAAAACAGGCGGACGGCACAGTCACGATTGCGCTCAACGGGACCACCCCGCTTCTTGTGGGAGGCCAGCAGTTTCCTCTTAGCACGAGTCTGGCCTCATCGCCGTCGCCGCCTGCCACATATTCGCAAGCTCCCCCAAATGCGCACCTGATCGCTGCGGACGGAACTGATGTTTCGGCCCAAACGACGGGAGGGGCTTTGGGTGCGCTTCTGCAGATGCGCAATGCCATCCTGCCTCAGTTTCAGGGCGACGGGAATCAACCGGGCGAGCTGAACACCCTCGCGCAACAGTTCGCGGACCGCGTGAACTCGCTATTAACGTCGGGCAACATCTCCGACGGGCCTCCTCCCGTGCCGGGTGTTCCGTTATTTACCTACGCGGCCCCGAACAGTACAGACGGCAGCAATACGGGTAGCAACATAGCCGGCACGCTTGCAGTCAGCTCGACGATCACCCCCGATCAGTTGGCTCCTATATCCACGGGTCCGCCGGAGGTTTCAAACGGAGTCGCTCTCGCGTTGTCTCAACTGGCCAATCCTACCGGTGCGGCCGACGAAATCAATAGGCTGAGCTACATGCAGTATTACGGAAAGATCGCAAGCAGCATCGGTTCGCAGTTGCAGAGCGCGCAGAATAACGTGCAGGTGCAGCAGTCGCTCGTCGCTCAGGCCCAGAATCAACGCCAGCAGATATCTGGGGTGGATGTGAACCAAGAAGCTATGACTGCGGTGGAGTTCGAGCGGGCTTACCAAGCCAATTCTCAGATGATCACCATTTTGAATCAATTGACACAGGACACCATCAACCTCTTGCAAGCATAGTAGGAGTTTTATGCTCTCTTCCCTGAGCCCCCAAACGCAGTTGTTTCTCGCGGACGTAGATCGCGTGCAACAGCAGATTGCCACCGCCAATCAGCAGGTCTCTTCCGGCCTGAAAATCAATGTGGCTTCCGACGACCCGGACGTTGTCAGCGAGCTGCTGCAACTTCGAGCCAACTTGCAGAAGAACACCCAGATTACGACGAACCTGGGCATTGCTAATACGGATGCGAACGTAGCCGAAGGGGCGCTAAGCTCTGCCGCGCAGCTTATGGATACCGCCGTTAGCCTGGCCGCCCAGGGAGCAACGGCCACCACTACAGCGTCGGGCCGGCAAGCCATCGCGCAGCAAGTACAGGCAATTCTGGAACAGATGGTCAGCTACAGCCAAACGCAGTCCGGCGGCCGGTACGTGTTTAGCGGTGACGCGGAGACCCAGCCCACTTACCGGCTCAATCTCTCGAGCGGAAATGGCGTAGACCAATTGGTTACACCTGCCGCCACCCGCCAGGTGGAGGACCCGGCCGGCGGATCTTTCGCCGTTTCGGAGACCGCGCAGCAGATCTTTGATGACCGTAACACCGACGGTACCTACGCCACCGATAATGTTTTTGCCGCGCTCACAGGGCTGTACAACGCGCTACAGAGCAATAACGTTAGCGGTATTACGGCATCGACCGATTCCTTAAAGGCGGCTTCCGACCATTTGAACGTCTGTCTGGCCTTTTACGGCAATGTACAGGATCGGATTCAGAACGCTACCACGTTTGCGGGCAACTACAACGTGCAGCTCCAAACGCAGTTGAGCCAACTGCAGGATGCCGACATTGCGTCCGCCTCACTCGAACTAACCGAGGGAACCACGGCACTGCAGGCGGCATTTGCAGGCGAGGCAAAGATTCCGCAGACCACTCTGTTCGACTATCTCACTTCCACGACCGGATAATCAGTGAGGCTTAAAGACCGAATCCGCGCCGAAACGCCTGTAGTTGCTATAGGCGATGCGCAGCCGGATGCGCTGTTCCCCGGTGCGAAACGGAAGTACGTCGTCAGCGTAGGTCTCCGTGGGAAACCAATGTTTTCCATCAATCGGCTTGCGGATGGTGGTGAACCGTGGAAAAAGATTTTCGGATGTCCGGGTGATGATCTGCGGGACCGCCTGGCCTTGCATCCGAATGACGTTGTAGCCTTCCTTGTCGATCCACAGCAGCCCGTCAAACATTCTCTGGCTGGGAAAAAGCTGCCGCGGCCGGGCTTGAAGTACCCAGCAGTCCGTCTCGTCGATTGTTTCTTCGCCGCGGAACCGGGTTTCATAGTTCCAGAGGCGGTCCTCTGTCAGCACCAAAGGCTGAATGTCGCGAATATCGCGGAAGTCCTCTGCGGTGAGCTGAAGGTTTCTGAGAGTGTTCTCGGGCGGACCCAACAGTTCTTCCGAGCGCTCGGCGAGCGGCGAAAAAACTACTTCCCGGACCTCTTTGTAACTGCCTCGCCTGGCGCCCCGGTTGTCCAGTTCCTCGATGGTTACCGTTTGACGGTACAGATATTCGCTTCGTTCCGCCTCGGTTTCGGTTTCCCTGTGCGCCGCGAGCTTCGCAAGGTTGGAGGGTGGCTCAGCGGCCCAGAGCCCGGGGCGCAAAAGGGTCAATGCTAGAATGAACGCGATGCTTAAATTGCTCGGGGCTTTCCGGGCAGCGTTATTTATAGGTTGGATAGCCCTGAGTTGTGCGGGAATTCTGTACGCGCGGTTGAAAAGCATCCCAAGCTGGGCGGCGGTGCCGGTTTTAGTCGCCTTCCTTCTGGAATATCCATTTTATCTGCTTCCGGCTTTTCCCCAGATCCGGAAACGGCTCGCTGGACCCAGATTGCCGGGCGTCCTTCTAATCTCCATGCTTCTCCCGTATCTGGCCTGCTGCGCCGCGGCCCGTCAGTTCGACGCACTGAGCCTTGTGAAAGTGGCCGCCGTAAGTCTAGCGGCGGCATTGTGGTACAAAGTCCTCCCGTTCACTCCTCCGGCCGATCTTGCTTTTCTGGGATTCCTCGCCGCAATTGTTATGACGGGCTACTTTGACCGCGTTTACCCAGTGCCGTATCCGGGATTGCAGACGGCAATCCTCGGGCGGATGGGTCTGTTTCACAGTTCGGTCCTGGTATTGATGCTGCAAAGACGAATCGTTGAGACCGGCTACGGCTTCCTGCCAAACCGGCGGGAGTGGCGCATCGGCCTGACGCACTACCTCGGTTTTCTTCCGATTGCCGCGGCCCTGGTATTCCCTCTGAAGATCGTCCACTTAGCTGCGCCCGCTGCAATGTGGAAAATTGCCGCGACTTTCCTTGGATTTCTTTGGGTGGTCGCGCTGTTCGAAGAATTCATTTTCCGCGGTGTGCTCCAGCAATGGCTGGAGGAATGGACCTGGAGCCGGGGCGCCGCGCTCGTTCTGACTTCGCTGCTGTTCGGCGCCGTGCATTTGTGGTTCCGGGGATTTCCGAACTGGAGGTGGGCGCTCCTGGCGGCCGCTCTGGGCTGGTTCTGCGGACATGCACGCAATCGCGCCGGGAGCATCCGGGCGGGTGTTGTCACACATGCTCTGGTCGTAGCCACCTGGCGCGGCTTCTTCACCTAGGCAGGCCATTGTACAATCCAGTGTTTATGGCAAAACTTGGTTTTCTCGGTCTCGGTCTTATGGGTTATCCCATGGCTCGCAACTTACTGCGGGCCGGACATGAAGTGGCCCTCTGGTCCCACACGGCTGAAAAAGCCAAGCGGCTTGCAGCCGAAGCGGGCGGTGTTGCCTGCGAGACGCCCCGCGAAGTGGGCGAGAAAGCGGACTACGTTTTCTTATGTGTGGGAAATACCGCCATGTCCCGTCACGTCATTTTGGGCGAGAATGGCCTGGCGTCCGCCGCCAGCCCGCCTCAAGTGGTGATAGACGCCAGTACCATCAGCCCTAGCGAGAGCCGGAGCATAGCCGAGGCCCTGCGCGCGCGTAACATCGAGTTCCTGGACGCACCCTGTACGGGCTCCACACCCGGGGCCGAAGGCGGAACGCTCACTTTTATGATTGGCGGCGACCAACAGGTTTTCGAGCAAGTTCGGCCGTTCTTTGAACCTATGGGAAAGAGGTTCTTTTACTGCGGGGGGCCAGGTCTCGGACTCCAGGCCAAGCTCAGCCAAAATCTGATCCTGTCCAATCTGCTCTTGGCGTTTAACGAGGGAATGGTCCTGGCCACCAAGGGTGGCATCGAGCCCAAATTGATGCTGGAAATCCTGGATAACAGCGCGGCCAAATCGGGGCTGATCAGCTTCAAGGCGCCATACGTCTTCCGCGGCGACTTTCAGCCGGCCTTCTCCGTAAAATGGATGAGCAAGGACATCGGACTGATGGTCGATTC
>JAFAWA010000279.1 GCA_019242155.1 Terriglobia bacterium
AGGCTTTGCACCGATATTCGTACAGTGGCATACGTGAAATCTTAGTTAAAATATAGCAGATTTCTTCAGCGACGGCATGGCTAGTGGCTCCAATTGATTACGGGTCGTCGATAACATTTGCTGTGAGGGAATCGTCTTTATGGGTGAGATGATCCGAAGGAGCTTCGCATTTGCGGTAATCGTAGGAACCCTGATTGTGGCGGGGCAGCCGGGAACCAGGGAGCGAATTACGACCTCCGCGCGGAACTTCGAACAGCGTTTTGAAGAGCTGAAAGGGGCGGGGAACGCCCTAAGCCCCTTGGAGCGAGTCCTGTTCAGCCTGGCCTTGGCGGGAGCCAACACCCGCTAAGCACCTACTGTTTCTTTTTGGTGATGGCTTTCTTTGGGGGCGCTCCGGCAGCGCAGGGTTCGGTCTGAAGGCCCTCGATCATGCCCTCTTCCACCGTCATAGTCAACATGAACGGGTCTTTGCTGAAATCCGTCGGAACACCCTGCCATTGAAGTTCCTGCCCGGCGGCAGGTTTGCCTTTGAGCGCCATATCCAGCTTGATAGTGACTTCCGGATTCTTGGCATCGGAGATCGCCACCAGTAGTTCCTTCGAGCGGCAAGCCGGCTTGGCTTCAACCAGTGTTCCTTTAAATTTCGGGAGCTGCCCGCCGCCCACCAGCGTGCCCTTCATGGACTGAAAATACTGGTCACCGTTAGTATCCGTAAGCTGTTTTCGGAAACCCATCCACATGGCCAGCGCGGGATTTGATTTCTGAAATTCGGCCTCTTTGCGGGTGGCGATTTCGGCGGATGTCTCAATCTTGAAATCCGCAGGAGGGAGGGGAGACGCCTTGGCCATCTGGCGAAGCTTCTTCAGATCCTCGTCATCCGGTCCGTGGTACGCATTGTAAATTTTAGTCAGGTACGCCTCAACCTGGGGCCGGTTCTGGGCCGGCAACCCGCCGACCTCGAGCGCGCGCGCGATTTCATAAATCGCCTCCGGATATTTGTTCGGATCTTTTTCCGACACCAGAGCCGAGCCTAGCTGGTAGGCGTACTGCCCGTTATCCGGGAACTGCTGCACGAGTTTGGTTAAAGCCGTTTCCGCTGCCGGATAGTCCTTCTTCTCCATCGCCTCGCGCGCCGGTTTGCCTACGATCCAATCGATGGTGGCCTTGGCCAAAGTTTCCAAACTAGGCCGGGCCTGCTTCCATGCGTCATCACTGACATTCGCAGGCTTCAGGGAGTCCAGATTATCAAGAAGGGTCTGAGCGGATTTTTGCGCATTCGCCAACTGATCCGGAGTCGCATTCGGAAGCTTTTGTATATCGGTACACATCACCGTGAGCGCGATCAGATTCTTGGGGTCTTTGGCCAGAATTCTTTGCGCTACCTCGATGGCCTTGGCGGGCTGATTGAGCTGATCATAAAACCGCGCCTGCTCTTCCTGGTAATCGCTGTCCGGGTATTTCTCCACCCACTGGTTCAGATACTGCAGTTTTTTGGCGGTATCAGCCTCTTTGACGACGTTATTGTAAAGGTCGTATTCGCCTTGGTCTTTGACCTTCTTTTGGGGCGCTTGCCCGGCCGCCTGCGCGTGGCCGTAGGGAGCCGTAACGGTCAGGACGAAAACACCGAATGCGGCGATCGCCGCGATGCCCTTCAAACCTTCCAGAATCTTGTGCACGTGCACCTCCTGCGTTTCAACAGTTCAAAATCGGCTATGGCCTGCCGGTCCGCTTCCGCAACAGAGCGTCCATCTCCGCCATGGAGTGACGACCTGGGCACTCCGGGAGTATAGCCAAAGGGCTTCGGCAGCGCAAGTGATTAGACACCTCGGCGAACCTCCCAGTTCCGAATGACAAATCATATCAAACCAAGGGTATGCTAGAAATCACCCAGCAATGCGCCTTTTTGATCTGGGCGTAATCCTAGCCTACCTAGCCGGAATCACCTGGTTCGGCGCGCATTTCCGCCGAAACCAAAAGAGCCTCCGCGATTACGTACTGGGCGGGCGGACCGCTCCGTGGTGGGCGATCAGCCTCTCCATCGTCTCGGCCGAAACCAGCACGTTGACCATTGTAGGCACACCCGCGCTTTCATTCACAGGTGATCTGAGCTTCCTCCAACTGGTGTTCGGCTACTTGCTCGCCCGCATTGTGATTTCGCTGGTATTGTTGCCGCACTATTTTCGCGGAGAGATGCTGACAGCTTACGAAGTGATGCGGCGCAGATTCGGAGAGCGGGTCCGGAGGGTCACAGCCTTGATATTTCTTGTGACGCGCGCCTTGGCGGAAGGGGTACGTGTTTTCGCGATTTCATTGGTCATCTCGGTAGTTCTCGGGACCGGCGAAGTCGCGTCCATTGTTCTCATCGTCCTGCTCACCCTTGTATATACGTTTGAAGGCGGAATGACCGCGGTAATCTGGACAGACGTTGCCCAGATGTGCCTCTATGTGACCGGAGCCGCCGTAAGCTTTCTCGTGATTCTGTCGCACATCGGGGGAGGTTGGAGCCATGTTGCCGCAGTCGCCGGCGCGGCAGGAAAGTTCACAGTTCTAGACCTCCATTTTGGTACGCTGCCGGCATTTCTTTCGAGACCGTACACCTTCTGGGCCGGCATTCTGGGCGGGTGTTTCCTGACCACCGCGAGTCACGGAACCGACCAATTGATGGTCCAGCGGCTCTTGAGCGCGCGAGATGAGCGCCAGAGCCGCATCGCGTTACTCTCGAGCTGGCTGGTAATCGCTCTGCAGTTCACCTTATTTCTGTTGATAGGCGTCCTTCTTTTTGTCTGGTACCGCGATAATGGATTGGCCGCGCCCAGGCAGCAGGACCGCATCTATCCCGAGTTTTTGTGGCACAACTTACCGCCCGGTGTCGCCGGCATTACTATCGCTGCCATACTCGCAGCCGCCATGGCGAATTTGAGCGCGGCGCTGAACTCTCTTGCGGCCACCACCGTCGTTGACCTTCTGCGCGCGGCCGTTCCCTCGCGAACACCGTTATGGCAGGCGCGATCAGCCACAGTCCTATGGGCGGCGGCACTGCTGGCAGTAGGAATCCTGGCTCGCCGTTGGGGATCGGTGTTACAGGCCGGCCTAACCATCGCTTCCATTCCGTCGGGCGCATTGCTCGGTGTTTTTCTCCTGGGCGTGCTTACACGCAGGCCGGGCGAACGGGCCGCCATCGTAGGGGTGCTCCTCGGCTTGGCGGCTGTGCTCTATGTCCGTTTCGAAACCCCGGTCGCCTTCACCTGGTATGTGCTCATCGGAACGGTAGCCACATTTACCGGCGGGCTCATTGCGGCGCAATTCGAAACTTCCAGCGCACGGGGAGCGTCATGAGCCGGGTCGTATCCAAAGGAGAACTGCAGCGCGACCTGGGACCTTGGGCCGCGGCCTCGATCGTGGTCGGCACCGTAATTGGGACCGGCATCTTCCTGGTCCCCTCCACCATGATCCAGCGCGTGGGCTCTGTGCCTCTCGTTTTCGCCGTCTGGATCGTCGGCGGCACGTTATCGCTGGCCGGGGCTTTGAGCTATGCCGAACTCGCCGCCGCGCTCCCCGAAGCCGGCGGCGAGTATGTCTATTTGCGCGAAGCGTACGGCCCCTTATGGGGTTTTCTCTATGCCTGGACGCAAATGTGGGTGGCAAAAAGCGGTTCGATTGCCGCGCTTGCAACCGGATTTTTCCTGTATTTTGCGGATTTTTTTCCGGCGCTGGACCGTCCGATTTACCGCCTTCCCCTCCCCATTGGACCCCATGGCGGTCCACTCGAAATTCGCTATGCGCAACTCGCGGCCATTGCCCTGATTTTGGGGTTGGGATGGCTGAACTATTTCGGTGTGAAGTTCGGCGGAGAGGTGCAGACGGCGGTCACCGTCCTGAAAGTGCTTCTAATAGCGCTTATCATCGCATTTGGCTTAACCGCGGGTCATTCGGGAGTGTCGGCCTCAACGCTCGTTACTCATGGAACCTTGACCAGCTTTGTGGCCGCTTTAGTGGCGGCTCTATGGGCCTACGATGGCTGGAATAACGCCGGCATGGTGGGCTCGGAAGTACGCGCTCCACAGCGGAATTTACCGCTCGCTTTAATCGGTGGAACGTTGGGGGTAGCGCTGCTTTATTTGCTGGCGAATGCGGCGTATTTTTGGGTACTCACGCCGTCCCAAGTCGCCGCCTCGCCCCGCGTCGCAGCCGATATGATGTCGCGTATATTAGGTCCTTGGGGCGGCCATGCGGTATCCGTCGCAGCCATTATCAGCACCTTCGCCGCTCTGAATGGCTCCATTCTTTCGGGGGCGCGTGTGCCCTACGCCGCGGCGCGCGATGGCTATTTCTTTCGTGGGCTCGGTACAGTGAATCCCCGGCATCATACGCCCGCATCGGCTATTCTGGTGCTCAGCCTATGGTCGAGTCTCCTGATTCTCTCAGGAAAATACGACGACCTGTTCAACCTCGTCATATTTGCCAGTTGGATTCTCTATGCCATGACTGCCGCAGCGGTCCTAGTGCTACGTAGAAAAAAACCACAATTAGACCGACCATATTTAACTCTGGGGTATCCCGCAGTACCAGTACTTTTCATACTCGGAGCGGCCATTTTGTTGTTATTTACTTTGTTCGACCGGCCTCGCGAAGCGTTGATAGGATTGGGGATAATGGCCGCCGGTCTGCCATTCTATAGGTACTGGAGCAGAGAATCAAATTGAAACGCTTTCCAACTAATTCATCACGTCCTTAGTAGTAAAGTTTGGGTTTCGACGCACAAAAGCTTTCACGGGTTTCCGAATATTCCGTGTCTATTCTCCAAATTTAAGCGTATAATCAGCGGATAAGAGGTTGCCGTACGAGAGGGAATAGTTAAGAGAGTTCCTGTATGGACGTATCTAAGATTTTGACGGAATTGCGAGAAGAGCGGACTCAAATTGAAGAGGCGATTCTCAGTTTAGAGCGTTTGGCACGCGGCCGCGTTCGCCGCCGCGGAAGGCCTCCCGCGTGGATGACCGAAATCACTGCAAAACGGCGGGGCCGTCCTCCCGGGAGCAAGAACAAAACGCCGGCAGCGCCAACCAATGTCAATAAGACTACGGCGGTAGCATAGTCCCGTTCTCGTCGGCGCAGCCACTTCGTTTCCGGCGAGATCGTTGCATCTAAGACGCCGCTAAGGCTCTACAAAACGGCGCGGGAAGCTTCGCCCAGGCGTACGGCAACCTGTTGCGTTTTGCCGGTGCGGAAAATGGTGAAGTTGAGAACCTGGCCTGCCCGTTTGCGATTGAACGCGCGGGTCAGGGTTTCGGTATCCTCAATGGCTTGACCATCCACGGCCAGAATGAAATCCCCACCCACACCAAGGCTGTAATTGTAGACCTGCACCACGCGCCGCGGCCCGCGCAGGCCGGCAGCATCGGCGGCGGAACCGGGTTCCACACTCTGAATCAATAATCCCCCACGCGCGGGCAGGTCCAGTTCTTGCGCAAGGTCCCCGGCCAGATAGACAGTTCGAATTCCCAGCGACGGCCGTGAGATATGGCCGGTCTGCGCAAACTCCTCAAGCATCGGCTTGGCGCGATTGATGGGCGTGGCAAAGCCGACCCCGATGTTGCCCTGAGAACCATAAATCGCCGTATTGATTCCTATAACGCTGCCGTGCGAATCGAGAAGCGGACCGCCGCTGTTGCCGGGATTAATCGCCGCATCCGTTTGGATCATTCCCTCCAGCCGTTGCCCGTCCTCCGGCTCGATGCTGCGGTCGAGCGAACTGACAATTCCGGTGGTAAGCGTCCCTTCTAATCCGAACGGGTTGCCTATCGCCAGAACCTTCTGCCCGACTACCAGGCCGTCCGAATCCCCCAATTTCAAAAACGGCAATTTTCTTCCGGCATTGATTTTGATCATTGCCAGGTCATTGCGGGCATCGTTCCAGAGAATGCTGGCCCGGTATACCTTCTTGTCCGACAGCCGGACCTGCAACTGGGACCCGCCGCTCACGACGTGATTATTCGTCAGAATTTCTCCATCCCCGTTAATAACAAAACCGGAGCCGGTGCCTTTTTCCGGGACTAACTGGAAAAAGAAGCTCTCGCGGTAGACGATTGAAGTTATATTGACTGTGGCATCGCGTGAGGCTTTATAAATGTCGATGTTGTTCTGCTCGTCCCCGGAAAATCCGGACGCCGCCGAAGCTTCCGTGTACAGGTGGTCAGCCGACCGGACCCGCTGGAGCAGGCTGCCCATGTCCCAACGGGCAACCGAGGTGACGTATACAAAGGCGGCAACCATAACCGCCGCCCAAAGAAACGGGCGCAGGATTCTCATTTCTCTATTCTCCGCAATTCTTCGTATACCGTGCGGGTTTGGCGCATGGTCTCTTCTTTTGTTCCGGAAGTATCGATAACAAAGTCGGCAAATCTTTGTTTCTCAGCAAGAGGCATCTGGCGATTGAGACGGGCCCGGACCGCGGCTTCGGTCAGAGTATCGCGGCGCAAGGCGCGCTCCACTTGCTGCTGTTCCGAACAGATTACCAGAATGATGCGGTCGAAGCGCTGGTAGCTGGCCGTCTCGATCAGGATGGCCGCTTCGACCACAGCGATCCCATGCTCGTGGTGAGCGGCGAATTCGGCAATCATCCGCTCTTCCCGCGCGATCACGGCAGGGTGGACTAGAGCATTGAGGCGAGCCAAGCCAGGCGGATCATCAAACACCCGGCCGGCGAGCAGTTGGCGATCAATGAGGCCGTTCACCAGCAACTCCTCACCGAACTCGCGAATCACCGCGTCGAACGCCTCACCGCCCGGCGCGAGCACGGCATGCCCAAGCTCATCCGCCTCGATCACGAGACAGCCATAACTTGCCAGCAGGCCGCCGACGTAACTTTTGCCGCAAGCGAGGCCCCCGGTAAGCCCCACCTTCAACATGACGCCAGACGGCGCTCCGCGGATTCGACGGTATTTGCCATCAGCATGGCTATGGTCAGCGGGCCGACGCCGCCCGGTACAGGAGTGTAGGCGCCCGCTCGCTCTGCAACATCGATAGGGTCCAGGTCCCCAACCAACACATTGCCCCTTTTGTCGAACGCGGAAAGCTTCTCGGGGGAGTTGCGAAAGATGCGCGCGACGTCTTCACGCCGGCCGAGGGTATTCATTCCGACGTCGATAACAGCGGCTCCCGGCTTGATGTACTCGGCGTCCAGCCGGGCAGGCCGGCCGATCGCGGCCACCAGAATGTCTGCCTCGCGGCAAACCGCGGCCAGGCCCGGAGTTCTTGAGTGACAGATCGTTACCGTAGCGTTCCGGTGCAAAAGAAGCAGCGAAACCGGTTTGCCTACGATGTCGCTGCGGCCGACAACCACCGCCCGCTTGCCTTCGATAGGAATGTTGTACCGGTCGAGCAATGCCATGATTCCCGCGGGGGTGCAGGCCCGCGGGCCAGGAAGGCCGGCCACCAGACACCCGACGTTATACGGATGAAATCCATCCACATCTTTATCGGGAGCGACGGCCAGGAGAATGCGTTTCGCGTCTACCTGCCGGGGAAGCGGAAGCTGCACCAAAATGCCGTCGATATCACTGCGGGCATTCAGCTCAGAGACCAACGCCAGCATTTCTTCTGTGGTAACCGATTCGGGCGGAGTAATCTTTTCCGAACACATGCCCAACTCTTGACTGGTTTTGAGCTTGCTCCGTACATAAATTTCGGAAGCTGAGTGGTTGCCGACCAGAACAGCAGCGAGGCCCGGACGCCGTTTGGCCGCCGCGAGCCTGGCAATCCGCGGTTTGAGCGCCTCTTTGATTTCATCACGGACGCGGTTTCCGTCGAGGATAATGGCCATGGCTACTTCATAATAACCGGCAAGCCTATACTGTCCCTATGAGCAAGCAGATCGCCCGCCGCAAAGGCCTAATCCGGACACCGCCGCGCCGCAATTACATGTCATTTCCGCGGGAGCTCCGGGAAGCCATTCCCGAATTGCATGCCGGCCGTTGCCTGGAACTCGCTTCGGTCGACGGGCAGGGCGTCAACGTGCCATTTTTTGGCCCGGCCGTTCAACTGAAGTTGCTGGTCAAAGAGACGGGTAAGCTCACCGGGAAATTTGTCGTCCGGATCGATCTCGAACCAGAGGCTGCGCGAGCGCTCGCAGCCTCACTGCTCAAACTTGCGAACGACGCGGAAAAGCAGTAACTACCGGTCCGTTTGTCAGCTGGCGCGGTACACCAAATCGTCGACCTGGACTCAGCTCGCCCCACCGTGCGTCCGGCCTGGTACTCCGCTGACCTGAGCGTCCCGAGGCCGCCAAATGCGCAAGCGTTGCCCGCCGTGAGCCTCCTCATACCGGTGGCGCGTCGGCCAGAATGACCCGGATCATTTGTTCCCCGAGGAGCCCCGGCGCGAAATTGTGGAGCTTTTCGAGTAGGCTCGGAGTCACTTCCTGGCCGCGAGCGATGAACAGCACGCCCTTATTCGTCCGGACGTCTTGCGCCAGAATCATTCCCGATTGCAGCGAATCGAGCGGTAGCTCGCGAACTCTGGCGTGCCGCTGACCGCTTCGTACCTCGGTAAGTTTTTGCAAAATCGCGGGGTCGTACCGGCCCTCGCGCCCTTTTAGAGTGCTGAGTGCAAGCGAAGGCGGCAGACCTTCGCTCTCCAGGGCGTCCAAATCCATGGCCAGCTTGAGCGCCCGTGCGCCCCAAGGGATGGCCTCCCCCCCAGGCGTGTTGGCCGGAGCTCCGCTGCCGTCGAAGTGCTTATCCTGGAAGCGCAGAATCTCATGTACGGGCTCGAGCCGCGGTATGTCACCGATGATCTTGTCGACCACCGCCGGCATACGGTCGAGCATAGCGTTCTCGGACTCGTTGAGCGGGAGCGCCTGGTACACCTTCTCAATTGTGGCCGGCGGTAAGATCACGGAGCCGATTTGAGATAGCATTGCCGCTACTTCTACGTGCCACGGATCCGCGATTCCGAACGCAGCCGCCAGACTTCCCACCGTCTGGCGCAATCGCGTCGCGCGGCCAAACGCCATAGGAGCGGTGAGGGAGAGAACCTCAGTCAAAGCCTTCACGCTGCCGTTTAGCGTCTGCTCCAACAGGACCCGCTCTGCCGTAATCAACCGGTGCTGCTCGACGGCGGCGTTCAACGCAAAAGCCAGGCTCACTCGCGGGCAGGGCTTCACGATAAACCGGAAAATCGCGCCTTTATTAACAGCCGCGATAGCGTTGTCAATATCGGGCTGGCCGGTAAAGAGTACCCGTACCACGCTCGGAGCGCAGTCCCACGCCCGTTGTAAAACCGTAATGCCGTTCATCTCGGGCATATTTAAATCGCAAACAATTGCGGCAAACGGGTCACCCTTCTCGAGCATCGCCAGGGCGGAGCGAGCACTGGTCGTGGTAACTATGTCGAACCTTTCGGAACGCATGTTGCGGGAGATGCCCGCCAGCAGGTCCGGTTCATCGTCTACGAACAGTACCCTGGGTTTGGATAAGTCCGGCATAAGTGGCACTAGAAGACCGTCGCTTCGGCCAACTCTGAGGCCATCGCTCGCCAGGCCGGAACTTCGGGGGCCAGTCCAGTCGCTGCCAGCCAATCCGCATCGAAGTCATCGTGGGCCGAAGGATAAAGACCCGCTTCCTGCCCCGCCTGCTGTTCGTGTGCGAGAAGATCGGCAATCTGGACCGCTCTCGGAGTGTCGAAGCCGCTAATTTCAGAGGCGCCGCTACACACATGATGATGATTTCGCACTCCGTCCAAAATCGGCTGCGGCAATCCCCAGATTCCCAACAGGTAAGCGCCCACATCAGCATGCGTGAAGCCATTCACCTCCTGCTCGACCCTGTACAGCGGCCGCTGTTCCTTGGCCGCTATCGATAGCGCCAGCCGGAACTTCTCCGGTAGCCGCGTCGAGAGAACGAGCAGGCCCGTATCGTGAAGGAGAGCCGCTACCCTCGTGGATGACACCAGATTCTGCGGCACCGGAAGGCGAGACGCAATGCTAGCGGTCAGGTACGAGTGGGCCTGAAAAGCCTCGTAAGAAAACCCGGGAACGCCGTTCTGAGGCTGAAACACCTTGAGAACCTCAGCCGACAGCACCAGAGCTTTCAAAATGTCCAATCCGAGATAACTGACCGCCGCGCGGATATTGATGATCTCCTGCGAAGGGCCGAAGAAGGCCGAATTGACCAACTGCAGCACCTTGGCCGTAAGAGCGACATCTTGCTCCACGATACGGCTGACTTCGGTAATCGCGACTTCCGGATTTTCCAACGCCTCGATCAGCCGGGCACACCGGCCGGGCAGGCTGGGAAGCTCTCCAATGGCCCCCGCCCCGAAGCGGACGTCGTCGTCATCGAGACCGCTGCTCAGAGTGCAGCACCGTTCGATGGTGTCACGAAGGTCCTTCGGATCGCACGGTTTCGCCAGGAAACGATGGGCTACGGCCACGGCCCGCAGCGCCGCTTCCTTTTCGAAGAACCCGGAGAGCACGATTCGAATCACGCCGGGAAACCGTTCCTTAACCGATGTCAATAGCTGCGCCCCATCCATCCCGGGCATGCGCATATCCGTCACGATCACATCGAAGTGGTTCCCCTCGAGCGCCGAGAGCGCGGCATCGCCCGAGACCACGAACCCCATCTCCCAATCCTTCCGTTGCGGCCGCAGAATGCGCTGCAAGCCCTCCAGAATGAGAGGCTCATCATCTACGAAGAGAATCTTTTTCTTCGGGGCTTTAGATTCGAGCGCCGGCAATTACCTCGTCCTCTTCTTTCTCCAGAGTCGGGCTCGCAGCGGGTTCAATCGGCAACGAAATAATGAAGGTTGTACCCTGCGGCTCATTGCGCTCGAACCTCAGGCTCCCCCCATGTTTATCCACTACCGCCGTGCGTGCAATTGCGAGTCCCTGGCCTGATCCTCTCCCCACGGGTTTCGTCGTAAAAAACGGATCGAATACCCTGTCCCGTATGCCTTCGGGAATGCCGCAACCGCTGTCGCTGATACTGATTACTACCTGATTCCCTATGTGCCGGGTACTCACGCGGATCAACCCTTTGGTGTCGGAGTCCTTTAGTACTTCACGAATGGCATCGGCGCTATTGATCAACAAGTTCAGGAAGACCTGATTCAAATCACCGATATGGCACATCACGAGCGGCAATTCGCCTAAGTCAGTCTCTACATCGGCCACGTATTTAATTTCGTTGCGCGATACGATCAGAGCATTGGCTATGGCTTTGTTCAGATCGGCGCCTACCTTCTTTTTGTAACCGGGATGCGCGAATTCCTTCATTGCGCGCACAATGGTTGCGACCCGGTCGATACCATCCAGAGACTGCTGCACTGCTTTCGGCAGTTCTGCGCCGAAGTAGTCTACTTCGCACTCATCCAAGGTCTGCCGTACTTGAGAGAGGAGTTCCGGTGTGATGCTGCCGGTTTCGGCGGCACGTAATAGTTCCGCATAACACTCCAAGGCGCGGCTGCCCGCCTCATAACCCTCCTGAAGGAATCGAAGATTATCCCCGACATATTGAATTGGAGTATTGATTTCGTGAGCAATCCCCGCCGCTAGTTGCCCCACCGATTCCAGCTTCTGCGCCTGCGCGAGCTCCGTCTCGAGTCTTTTTCGTTCGGTAACGTCCTGACTAACCTCGAGTACCGCCAGCCGCCCCTGAAATTCGAAGGCGTGCGCGGTACCTTCGACCTCCAGGATGCGCCCGTCTTTCGTTCGATGCTGCCAAGTGCCTGTCGAGGGATTGTCCGGATCGAGTGCTTCTAAGAGTGCTCGTTTTTCCTCAATCTGATTGGGTACATGGATGTCGGAAATTTTGAGGCTCAGGAACTCGTCACAGTTATACCCGTAGTGGCGGACGGCTGCATTGTTGACTAGGAGAAAGTTGAGAGTGTCGGCATCGTAGACCCAAACCGCGTGCGAAATCGTGTCGAATAGCAGCCCGAACGAGACTTCGTTACCTTTCAAAGCTTCCACAGTGTGATGCCTTTCGGTAGAGTCTCGAGAGGAACTTAGGGCCCGCTCCAAAACTCCGTCCTCGCGTTGTATAGCCACTTTCGTTCTCACTTTATCCACTGCGCCGGGAAGTCACAATTCGTAAGGCGTGGCGAACGCCTTGGTCTTTATATCGGATGGCAGTCGAGGATTCTTTAGTCCGGCGTTAGAGGCGCTCGTTTGCCTAGCTTGCAACCGATCTCCGGCTGCTATACTCCAGGCGTGCCGGAAAATAGACTTCCGCTGCTCGGAATATTCGCGCTGTTATGTGCTTGCGGGCGTCAGGCGGATTGGTTCCCGGTCCCTCCGCAGCAGGCATTTGCACCTCAATTTGACCCGAGCGGCGTAGGGCCTTTCGTCCGGATGAATGATCCGGATGCCGACGATTACATCGTGCGGGACATCGCGTCTAACCCTGGAGTCTTCCGCTGGGCCTTTCTGCATCCGGAACTAAGATTCCGCGTCTCGGAATCGGAGAATCTGCGCTTCACGGCGGAAATCGCATTGCCCGAAAGCATATTCCCGGTCACGGGGCCTATGCACATCAGTTACTCCATAAACGGCAAGGTGCTGGGCACTGTATACTGCAGCCATCCCGGCAAATACGAGCTGGATAAGCCCGTGCCGTCCGCGTGGGTGCCGCCGAACCAATACCTGCGTATCGAGTTCAGCTCCGACCGGCATTGGATCTCCGCGGAGGATGGAGCCCAACTTTCCTTTCTCCTCTTCGAGGCCGGTTTCAAGCACTAAATGCCGCAAGTAGTTCCTATTCTGTTCGGCGCGGCATTCACCGTCGCCACCTGCGTGGCCATGGGAGAGCTCGTGCTGCGGCGCCTCAAATTGGCTTTGTTTCGTCAAGAGGCGTTCCTATTCTGTTTCCTCACCGGAGCCCCGATCCTGAGCCTTGCCACATTACTTCTCTATCTGGTTCACCAGGCGCGCCCGGCGGCATTCCTATGTGTTGGGCTGACGGTCATCGGCGCAGCCCTATTTCAGTTGGGTTCACGGCCTGCGCGCAAATCTCAGCTCGCATTTCCTATTCGCTCAAAGCCTCTGTTCTTATCAATATTTACCGCTTATTCACTCATTTACTTGATCAATGCTTTGGCGCCGGAAATCACCCCCGGGGGCAGCGGGTATGAATTAGGGAACGTCGCCCGCCTCTCGCGGGCAAATGGGTTCGTTTGGGATTTTTCGGGACTGCAGATGCCTTTCCTGTTCGCCTACTCCTTCGGGAGGGGCTCCGCCGCCGCCCTCGTCCACCTCGTCTTCCTCGCTGCACTCCCGCTCCTGATCCTCTGTTACGGAACTCGCTTCGGGCAGCCAAAAGTCGCCATCTTCGCCGCTTTACTTGTGTTTGCCAGCCCGGTTGTGGGCATCGCCGGCAGCTCTGTCCACGATGAACTGGGACTAGCGGCATCCGCATTCGCTGTCTTCTACCTCTTTCAAATCTGGAACCAGGAACGAACGCCCAATCTGTTACTCCTAATCGCCTTGTTAGCCGCATTCTGCTGCTTCTTGGTCCACGTAGGGCACGAGACGAGCCATCGTCCGCTGCGCCAAATTTGGCAACTGGCGGTTCGCGGAAAGGAAGCCAACGGCCTCGTCGGCCCCATTTTCCTGTTGACCCCGCTCCCCGTTCTCCTCTTATGGTGGCAGGGCAACCGCTCCGCCGCGCTTCCGCTCCGTACCGGCCCGCTTCTTCTAGCCGCCGCTCTCTTTGCCATCCCAGCCTTTTTCGACCCCCAGGCCCGCTACCTCATCCCCGCTCTCCCGTTCCTTGCCTTGGCTCTAGGCGCATCGCTCTTAACCCTCCCGCGCGTCCTGATCACGATAGCGGTACTCCACAGCATCGCGAGTTGGCCAGGTGTCGTGTCACATTACTGCGACCGAACGGCTTGGCGCATCCGTTCTATCCCCATCGCGGCCGCTTTACGGGTCACCCCCGAAGCCGAATACCTACAAGCGCACTTGACTGACTACGCCCTCAAGCCCGTAATCGAAAACCTCGTTCCCCCAGGGGCCCTCGTGTTTTCCTTGCGGCCCCGCGCGGATGCCTATTTCGACCGCACCATCATCACCGGCAACGAATCCGCACTCGGCAGCCTGGCGGCAGACCTTCTGGCCGCGCCCTTAGACCGTCGGGTCCGTCCCCGCGAGCGGAGCACTTTCCGCTTTCTGCCGGTGGCCACGCGCGCAGTGCGCGCCCTCCAAACAGGCCATGGATTGGGGCTTTGGACGATCGCTGAGTTGCGCCCGTTTTTTCGCGGCAAGGAACTCGAGCGTTCCTCGACATGGCGCGTTCGCGCGGCGCCAAATGGGTCGATTGTGCCCTTAGCTTTCGATAACTCTTACGGCACGCGCTGGTCGAGCGGGCAGCCTATGCGCGCCGGTATGTTCGTGGCCATAGACTTTAACCAACCCCAAACGCTGGACGAACTGGTTCTGGAAGAAGCGCCGTCTCCCGAAGCCAAAGTTCAGATCGACGTTTCGAGTGACGCTCGAACCTGGATTCCCCTTTCGAATACCTCCGAAGTAACCCTGCTGGATCTCCCATCCGGTCTGCGTCAGGGCGCCTCGAGAGAATTGAAGGCGCGCGGAATCAGCTACCTTTTGGTTAATGATTCCGATTTCTTCGGCCCAGACATGCAGAAATATTCGACACTTTGGGGCGTGACGGAGCTCCAGAAGCAAGCCACTGATCGTTTATATTTTATCAACTGAGCCCTGCTTCAAGGCGGCCAGTGTGGTGGTTTACGGCCAGTCCATCCGTCATTTCAGTGCTCTAAGTTACTTAAACCAAAGACAATCTCGTTTGGCCCGTGCCATGCCTGCTGAAGATGGGATTCGGAAGGATTATGCGGTCCGGTTCGTGGATAAAAATGGCCGTCGTCTTGGCGCTGCTCGGTGCCGCAGCCCACTTGCGCGCCCAAGAGCCCGACGACCTGCGGCGCGGCGTTGCCAGGATCAGTATGGCCAACGGCGAGGTTTCAGTGCAGCGCGGCGACTCCGGAGAATGGGTAGCCGCCGCCGTCAACGCGCCGCTTCTGACGAACGACCGCATCTCTTCCGGTCCCGATTCCCGGGCGGAAATTCAGTTCGATTCGGGCAACATTCTCCGCATCGGCGGCGGCGCCGACATCACTCTCAGCCAACTGGAGGCCAACCGCTTTCAGATGGCAATCGGACGAGGAACGGTCACCTATCGCCTGATCCGGAATACGAACTCGGATATCGAACTCGACACCCCGAACGTTTCCGTGCGGCCTTCCAAAGTGGGAACTTACAGAATTTCCGTTACCGATACGGGCGACTCCGAGGTCATCCCCCGCGCGGGCGACGTTGAAGTGTTTACGCCCAGAGGCTCGCAATGGGTTTCTTTCGGTCAGGCCATGCTGGCGCGAGGCTCCGCGTCCGATCCTGAATTTCAGATCGTGCAGGCCCGCGCGGTGGATGAGTGGGATCGCTGGAGTGACGGCCGCGACCGCACGCTCCTTAACTCGCCGAGCACTCGTAACGTGCCCCCCGGTGTCTATGGCACCGAAGATTTGGACCCGTACGGCAGATGGGTCGATGTGCCGCAGTACGGTAACGTTTGGCAGCCTGTCCAAACCGCGGGTTGGGCGCCCTATCAGGCGGGCCGGTGGGTTTGGCTCGACTGGTATGGATGGACGTGGGTGAGTTATGAGCCGTGGGGCTGGGCTCCTTATCACTACGGCCGCTGGTTCTATGAGCCGGCGTTTGGCTGGTGCTGGTATCCGGGTGCGATCGGTGTGCGGCATTACTGGTCCCCGGCACTGGTGGCATTCTTCGGTTTCGGCGGCGGCGGCGTAGGATTCGGTTTCGGCAATGTCGGTTGGGTGCCGCTCGCTCCCTATGAAGTGCTCCATCCATGGTGGGGCCGCGGCTTCTATGGTGGACCGGGCTACTTTAATCGCTCCGTCGTCAACGTCAATATTGTTAATACGTACCGGAACGCGCGTGTGGTAAACGGGTTCACCGCGGTGAGCAGTAATGATTTCCGCAGCGGACGCTTCAACAACTTCGTCCGCCCGTCGGCCGCTGAGTTGAGCCAGGCGAGCTTCGCCCGCGGTCCGATTCCGGTTACGCCCGAGCGCGGCAATCTCCGGTATGCAGACCGGCAGGTGGGTTTTGTGCCCAGAACGGCGAGCCCTCGCGTCTTCTCATACCGGCAGCCTACGCCGGTGCAGCGAGGCACTTTCGCCGAGCAGCAGCGCGGATTTCAGCAAAACCCCGCGCCCGGCCGAACCTTCGGCAGCAGCACGGAAAACACTCAAAGCCCGGCAAGCCGCGGTTGGACTCGCTTCGGCGCGACGGCGGGTCAACCCGGTGCTCCCATGCAATCGGGTGGGGCGCAGCCAAATCCCGCTGGCGGGTGGCAGCGATTCGGAGAGCCGCGGCCTCAGCAGGCCGCTCCACCCTCATTCAATTCCGGCAGCCGTCCCGAGCCTCTACGAATCGCGCCTCCGGTCGTTCGCGAGCGTCCCTATAACAACGCCCCGAGCTTTGGCAACCGGCCGAGTAGTGGCGGCGGATTCGGCGCTCGTCAGGGAGGCGGCGGAAGTTTCAGCGCACCGCCCGCCCCTCGCCAAAGATCCGGCAATGGCGGTGGCTTCAGTGCGGCGCATGGATCGTCAGCCCCCCGCAGCAGCGGAGGCGGGTCCAGAGAAGGCCGCCGCCGGTAAGCGATA
>JAFAWA010000091.1 GCA_019242155.1 Terriglobia bacterium
TACTGAGCGTGAATGGATCAAACGACCACTTTGAATGGCCGCATCATTTCATTGTCTTCGTGTTCCAAAATATGGCAATGCCAAACATACCGGAATTCATCGCCGGGTCTGGCCAATGTGCCTTCCGGTAAATCAAACTTCGCGATCACACGAGTCACATAACCCGGGTAACTTTTTACAGTGTCTTTCCACCCCGGATACTCATTCGACTCCGGCGGCATTGGAATGCTCGTAAACATCATCTTCCCGCTATCCAGATACGTCTTCGGGTCGAAGGGCTGGCGATTGAGCATCTGGAAACGGACAAGATGAAGATGGATGGGGTGAACATCCCCCGTAGTATTGGCGAATGACCAGATTTCGGTAGAGCCCGCTTTGGGATCTTCTGTAATTGGATCGTCCCAGTGCTTCTGACCGAGCAGGCTGATCATCGTATAACCGTCGGAAGCGCGATCCATCTCAGTTAGAGCCAATATCCGCTCG
Organism: Terriglobia bacterium; assembly: GCA_019242155.1. Lineage (GTDB taxonomy): Bacteria > Acidobacteriota > Terriglobia > Bryobacterales > Bryobacteraceae > PSRJ01. The sequence continues at coordinate 484 of JAFAWA010000091.1, forward strand.
CGGGCGACCATATCGCGCCTAAGCGGATCGAACGAGGCCAGCTTGTCTGGAACAGAACTATCATCGGCTCCGGACAGAGGCTTCGAGACTTTGAAAAGCATCACGTCAGAAGGCACAATCTCACCGCCTCGGGTATAAGGGGCGGGCGCGTCATTGATCAACGCCAAATTAGCGTTAGAGTGCCCCGAGAAATCGATGACGAGATCGAAGCGCTCGCCCGGAGCGAGAATCAAGTAATGCATTCTCAAAGGTCTCGGCAACAGACCGCCGTCGCTTCCAATCTGAATGAACGGCGGGGCATCCGCGGGCATCCCGGCGGCTTTGCCCGAAGTAGCCGCGGGCACTAAAGTGAGGTGGTAAAAACGGGCGTTAGAAGCGTTGACGATGCGGAAGCGGTACTTACGAGGCTCTACTTCGAAAAACGGCGCTACCTTTCCGTTCACACAAACGGCGTTGCCGAAGAACTCCTGCATCCACACTGGGTGCGTACCGTTCGCCGCCGCCGGATACAAGAGCGATCCGTCTTCGGCAAAACTGCGATCCTGGATCATTAGCGGAATTTCGTATTCGCCTCGGGGAAGATTCAGATCATCCTCTTCGGAATCGCGTATCAGATAAAAGCCCGCAAGACCCGCATAGATATTGACTCTCGTAATTCCCATGGCGTGATCGTGGTACCACAAAGCGGCCGCGGGTTGCCCATTGGGATAAGTGCTCGGGTCGGCGGCACGCACTGGTCCCTTCTGGCCGTCGGAAGCCACCCAAGCGTCCGGGTAACCGTCGCTCTCAGGCAGCACGCGCGCGCCGTGAACATGCGTAATCGCGCGGACGTCGGGCACTTCACGTCCGGCGCCGTGAATAGTGTAATCCAGAGGAAGAAGATGTCTCTTGGGAAGTTGGTTCCACCATCTCACAGAGATCGGCTGATTTCTGCGTGCCTCGAAAGTAGGTCCCGGCCACATCCCGTTGTATCCCCACATCGGTGTGGCGGGGAGATCCCGATGCGCCTTGTGGCGGAAGGGACGGATTAGGATCTTGAGAGGCTTACCGCCTGATACCGGACGGAGGACGGGCGGGATCGAGAGGGGAGTCACATAACTCCGCAGCGTCACGGGCCGGATCTGGGACGCGGGCTGTTTCGGCTGCGCAGGCGGAACGCCGGCAGCCATATTCATTCCGGAGTGCGCTGTCTGGGCTTCTGCAAGAAGGCGCGGGAAAGCAAGCCGCGCTCCAAACCCCCATCGCAATATGTCTCGCCTGTGGATCAAAAGAAGAGCTAGCCCCGTCTCGCGCTATTTCTTGAGTGGGCCGGGTACAGCTTGGCTCGGCTCTGTCCCGGGTTCAGCCGCGCGTTTGGCGCTCCAAGGATGTTCCGGCTGAACAATTTCGCCGCCGTGGCCCATATAGGCACTCGAACCAGGCATTCCTACCGCCTGCGACGTGCCTTCGATCTTGCCGCCCTTAACAGTCCCGCTGAATCTTATCGTATAGGGCCGGGAAGACTCGAAATGCACATCAAGTATGACTCGCTCGCGTTCGAGCTTTCCGGAAACGGATGAAATTCCATGAATACTCTGTAAAGTACCCGTCAATTGATCGTCGTGAATATAGATCCGCAACACGGCCTGTTCGGTTCCGAGTCGGCCTTGCCATGAGACTTGCCAGCTTCCGCTGACGTCACTCGGATCCACTTGCGCGGACTTGCTCACGGCTTCGCTGCCCGGAGACTCCTGCGCCGGGGTCTGTGCCTGAGTCACAGATGCCGCCACTGCGAACATGATAAAAACTGAAGAGCGGACGCCTGAATGTCGAGTCACCATGAACTCCTCATAGCCCGGCGGAAGCGATACTCCCGCCGGGCCGCAACTTACTACCTTACGATCGACTACTTAGGAAAATTGAACGCGTCAAAGAGATCGTCTAACGCAGGGCTGTTGGTCGGGACGTATGGATCGGTTCCAATCACCGGATTGGGGAAGTTGTCGCGGGTCTGAGGACCGATTTTTCCCAAATTCCAGTTACGCTCGATGAATTTGATGATGGAGACATGGTCGGAATAGCTATGGTTCACCACGCCGCCGGTCGAGTAAGGTGAAACGATCAGCAAGGGGATGCGCGTGCCGTCACCGAAGAAATCCAAAGGTTGGATGTATCCGGAATCATAGTAGCCGCCGCCTTCGTCGAAGGTGATGAAGATAGCCGTGCTGGACCATTCCGGCGAAGCTTTAACCTGGTCGATGATTTTCTTCACGAATCCTTCGAACAGATTGAGTTTCGAGGAGGCCGGGTGGCCGTCCACAAAACCGCTGGGCTTCACAATCGATACGGCGGGCAAGGTGTTCGTACTGATGGCCTCATACAGGGAGGACGTATCCTGAATGTGCGCGGCGACCTGGGCCGGGTTGGTCATGATATCGCTCGCATACTGGAACGGATTGCAGATGTTGCAGTAGGCGTCGTAGGGATTGGTGCCTGCCGGATCGGCCACGTAGAGGTTCCAGCCCTCTCCATAGTATGTGTACGAGATACCGGACCCGGAAAGTACATCGCCGATATGCGGCTGCGAGGTGGGCGGAATCGTGAACTGAGAGTAAGTGAACTGTGAGCTTCCGTTTCCGGCGTAACCTGGATTGTAATTGTTCAGCAGGTAGAATGCGTTGGTTGCGCAGCGCGGGCTAATGGGTCTGGTCAGCGACTCCAGATAGTTGACGACGGCCGGCACTCCGGGCTGTGACAGATCGGAACAGTTACTATAGCTTCCGCCGGAATATCCGTCCTGATCGTACCAGTTATTCGTACTCTGTTGCGGATTTGGATTTTCCACCTGTTGCGCCGGAGGCTGCCCCATGTGGCCGTTTCCGTCGCTATACCAGAGCGCGTCGGCATACCCGAACATGATGTGATTGGCGCCCGTGCCGCCCATAACCGACTGATGCATGTTGTCGTTCAAGGTGTAGTCATCCGCCAATTGCTTCATGTACGGAGCGTCGCCTTGGAGCACGTTGTAGAATCCAAGCGCATCTGAGCCTTCTCCGGTCGTGATGTCGGTGAACGGCTGAGGCTGCGGGGCGCCGTTGCTCCCCGCCCCGACACTCACTTCCACCCACGAAAAAAGGTCACTCAAACATCCGCTGGGATTAAATGAGCTTGCGCCGGCAAGCGTGCAATCCGTCTGCTGCCACATTTGATAAAAACGATGGACCGGGCTGCCGGTGTAGCTGTCGTAAGGAACGGACGGTGTAATCTGAAACGGGCCGGGCGGAAGGGAATAAACGTTCCGTTCCCGCGTGTCGACTACCTTGTGCGGAAGACCCGTGGCTCCGGTGAGCAGAAAACGATCATAAGCCGGCGGCAGATCGGGTTCGGCCTGAACCGCAACTGAGAGTGTTTGAAACGGGGCCGGGCTGGTATCGCTGGGCGCTGTGGGCGCGGACTGTGTTCCCGGCGGCGGCAGAATTCCGTACGGCGCCTTCGAAGCGGGATTGACTCCGAACGTGCTTCCCTCCACGCCGTTAAACTGAACCGCCTGAATCCAGTTACCGGCCGGCCGTCCCAGCCGATCGATAATGCCTTTGCTAAGCAGATTAGATACGGTCTGCCCGCTCTTGGGTTGATAAGTGGCGTAGACGTGGTCGAAACTGCGGTTTTCCCCGATGATCACAATTACGTGTTTGATCGGGGTTACTGCCGCAGCCGGGGTTTGAGCCGCGGCAACAGATGACAATCCGAGATTGGCAAATAATCCGAGCACGCAAGTACCTACTTTGAGTTGCTGCCTGATCTGTAACGAAAGCATAGTCCTCCTTGGTTGGGCATTCAAAGAGCAAAGTCAACCGAATATAGCAGGGGAGGACACCGGCGAGGATTACAGGCACATAACTGCTAAGATAACTTCCGGCTACAACGTCCGGTGTTTCACGCAATTCGAAAACGGGAAAAAGTGGCCTGCGGCGCGCGGCGACCGGAACCTTAGGAATGACTACGCGTGAACTTCGCGTCCGCTGTCGATCGCAATCCGGACAGGCGCCTTATCCATGAAGCTTATTTGCAACCGATCACCCTCTAGGCGAACAGTGTCAACTAAGTCTCGAACCAGATTCCAGCGTTCCACACCGTCCAAAGAGAACGCCGCCAAGCCAGCTTCGTGAAGGACTAAGACTAATGACCGTGCGCGATCCAGAATGAAACTGTGGAAAAGAAAGTCCAGGCCTATGCTCCTTTGCAATGTTTTCGTGGCCAACGACAAAAAGTGGACGGTCCGGTCCGCGGCGACCACTAGCTGCTGGGTGTCTTGGACAACAATGGCCTCCGGCAGAATGCCATGGCTTTCAGCACGGACGCCCACAGTCCACAGGACGCGGCCCTCCGGCTCTGACTGGATCGCCAGGGAAAAGAATGCCTCACCATGCTCGATCTGGGGGTCTGCGAGTTGTACCGCGTCTTCTGCTGTTTCGAGGAAGCGCTCGAAATCGCCTTCAGATTGCCAAGACCGAACGGTGATGCTGATGTTTTCTATGCCGATCCGCATCAATGGCCCTTTTTCACGATAACACTGATAAGGTCATCGGCTAGCCAAATGCTTTCGAGCTTCACTCCACCTGCTGGTCCCATTAAGAGCATTCGCGTATGTCCGCTCCGCGCACTTGCCTCACTAGGTTCGCTTGGTCCTGCAACACTCGATTCAAATGCTCGGTGAGATACTGGCGCATCGCCGGACTTTCGTAGATGCCGATGCTATTGAAGGCCCCGGCTATAGACTGGGACCGCAGCACGTTGTGGGTCCGCCCGGTCGCGAGCCCCAAGAGAAAATCAAGCTTTCTACCAAGCCGCGCTCGTCGCCCTAACTCACGGGCTTCCACGATCTAACCGCTTGGCCTCGGACACGCCGGAGCGTAATTCCGATGCTACTTGCCCGGTACGCCGATCCACCCGCGGGTACCGAAGTCTACGAACGAGAGCAGGAGCAGAATTGCGAGCCACATCAGTCCGCCGATCATCACCAGGCGTGTGAGCAGCGTGCTGTAGCGAACGTGCATGAAGAACAGCACCACCAGCATCATCTTTACGCAGGCGATTCCCAGAGCCACGATGATGTTGAACGGGCCAAGGTCTAGAGTCGCGACCAAGGCGGTCACAATGGTCGCGATCAGTAGAGCGATCAATACTCCGACGTAGGTCCTTACGGAATCGACGTGATGCGAAGGTTCGCCGTGCTGGTTCATGGTTATCTCGGTAAGTGGCGGTCAATCAGGTAAAACAACGGGAACAGAAAGATCCAGACGAGGTCCACAAAGTGCCAATAGAGACCCGCAATGTCTATGGGAGTGTAGTACTCCGGCGAATAGGTGCCCTGGGAAGTTTTCCAGATGATGAACAACAGAATGCCCACCCCGACCACCATGTGCAAGGCGTGCAGTCCGGTCATGGCAAAGTAGAGCGAGAAGAATATCTTGGCCTGTCCTTGCAGCGACGTGCCTTCAAGGAAGAAGTTCGATAGCGCCGGGACATGGTGCTCTTCGAACTTTTCGGTCCACTCATAAGCTTTAATGCCCAGGAACGCCAAGCCGAAAAACATGGTGATGATCAGAAAGATAATGATGGCTTTGCGTTGGCCCAACTGCCCGGCGCGCACGGCCATGACCATGGTGAAGCTAGAGAGCAGCAGGACGCAGGTGTTAGTTGCGCCGATAGGGAGATTGAGGCTGGAGCTGGCCAATCCGAAAACCGCCGGGTAGCTCGAACGGTAAATCGTATAGGCCAGGAAGGCGCCGCCGAAGAAAAGAATTTCGGTGATGAGGAACACCCACATGCCCAAAGTTGCGGCATCTCTCTGTTGCTCCTCCGTGTCGAACTGCTCGCGCAGAGCGAGCGTTTCGGCCTCATGCGCTGCGCCAGTTTCCAGATGAGTGCTGCTAGTGTCCAACGTCGTTCACCTCAGTGGGTATAACGGTACTGTAGTCGTAGGCATCGAAAGTGACCACAGGAATGCGGTCGAAATTGTGCGTAGGCGGCGGAGAAGGGGTGCGCCACTCAAGTCCCGAGGCGCCCCATGGATTAGCGCCGGCAACCGGGCCATAGCGCAGCGACCACAAAAAGTAAATCGCAGGCATGATGTAGCCTACGGCCAGAACGCTGGCTCCGGCGGAGGAAAGAACGTGCAGCAGTTGAAACTCCTGCGAGTATTCGTGATAGCGGCGGGGCATACCGAGATAGCCCAGAATAAATTGCGGGAAGAAGGTCAGGTTGAACCCGATAAAGATCACGAGCGCCGAAAGTTTGGCGAACCCCTCGGGATACATGCGGCCGGTCATCTTGGGCCACCAGTAATGTACGCCGCCAAGGTACGCCATAATCGTGCCGCCCACCATCACGTAGTGAAAGTGCGCGATCACGAAGTAGGTATCAGTGACATGCACATCCATGCCGAGCGAGGCCACAAACAGCCCGGTGAGGCCGCCGATCGTGAACAGTCCGATGAACCCGAACGCGTAGAGCATCGGGGTGTCGTATGAGATCGAACCGCGATAGAGGGTCGCGGTCCAGTTAAACACCTTCACCGCCGAAGGGATCGCGACGAAATAGCTCAGGAACGAAAACACGAGGCCCGCATAAAGCGACTGGCCGCTGACGAACAGGTGGTGGCCCCAGACCAGAAATCCGATCACCGCGATGGCCATGCTCGAAAAAGCCACGAACGCGTAACCATAGACCGGCTTGCGCGAGAAGGTGGACACAATCTCGCTGATTACCGCCATTCCCGGAAGAACCATGATGTAGACGGCCGGGTGCGAATAGAACCAGAACAGGTGCTGAAAAAGGACCGGGTCGCCGCCCAGGGCGGGATCGAAGATACCTAAATGAAAGAGCCGCTCGCAGAGCACCAGGAATAACGTGACCGCAATGACCGGGGTCCCCAACACCTGAATCAAGCTGGTGGCGTAGTGCGACCAAACGAAGAGGGGCAGGCGGAACCAGGTCATTCCCGGCGCGCGCATACGATGCACGGTCACCACAAAATTGAGGCCGGTGAGAATCGAGGAGAAGCCCGCGATGAAGATTCCGAGCGCGGTGGCTATGACGTAAGTGGTCGAGTACGAGGTGCTGTAGGGCGTATAAAACGTCCATCCGGTGTCGACGCCGCCGGCCACCATAGCAAAGATGGCGAACGCGCCGCCCGCGATCAGCAGGTACCAGCTCAGCAGGTTGATGCGCGGAAACGCCAGGTCGCGCGCTCCGATCATCATCGGCAGGAAAAAGTTGCCCAAAGTAGCCGGTATCGAAGGGATGAGGAAGAAGAACACCATGATTACGCCGTGCATGGTGAACAGCTTGTTGTAAGTCTCGGAACTGACCAGGTCGCCCTCGGGCGTAAGTAACTCGAGGCGGATCAGTCCCGCGAAGGTGCCGCCGATCGCGAAGAAGATAGAGATGGTGATGAAGTACAGGACGGCGATGCGCTTATGGTCCTTGGTGAGAAGCCAGGATTTCAGACCATACGCCGAATTCAGATACGTTTCTCGTTCTGCGGTAATTGCTGCGGTAGCCATATTATTGATTCCCCGAGGGAAGCTGCCCTGGCGATGCGCCGGCAGCGGCAGGCTCCGATGAAGGCACCAGCGGTCCATTTTGCTGGATCAAGGTGCCCGGTTTCGGGCTCAGCGACTTGATGTACTCGATCAATTGCACCACGCCCTCCTCGGTGATCTGGCCTTGGAACGTGGGCATCAGCGGCTGGTATCCTTCCACCACTTTCGCGTCCGGGTCCAGGATGGATTCGCGGATATAAGCCTCGTCGGCTCGCACCGTGCCCCCGCCCGCCAATCTCACCGTCGATCCGAAGACTCCCACCAGGTTGGGGCATCGCCCGTTGGTATCCGTCTTGTGGCAGTTGCCACAGGCCAGGTCGTCGAACAGGCGCGCTCCAGCGTCAGCCATCGACCCCGTCGGCCCGCCTGCCAGCCACTCCGCGTAATCTTGCGGTTCCATGGCGTATACCCAGCCGATCATCCCGGAGTGCTTGGTACCGCAGTATTCGGCGCAAAACAGGTGATACTTGCCGGGTTTGGTGGCCTCGAACCAGGTGGTAGTGTAGCGGCCCGGCACGACGTCTTGCTTGGTCCGGAAGTCCGGCACGAAGAAGCTGTGGATCACATCTTCGGAGGTCATGGTGAGCCGCACCGGCCGGTTGATGGGAATATGCAGTTCGTTGATTTCGCGCTGCCCTTCCATGTGCTGCAGCTTCCACATCCACTGTTTGCCGACCACGTAGATTTGCATGGCGTTATCCGGCGGGCGGCTCTCTTTGAAAAAGATGCTCGCGCCCCAACCGAACATGATCATTGTGAGTCCAAACGGAATCACGGACCAGACAATCTCGAGCGCCAAGCCGGTATGTTCCGCAGCCGGCAGCTCGTTCGGAGACCTGCGCCGGTAACGGATCGCGAAATAGAAGATCGCCCCGAAAATCAGGAGCGTGAAAAAGATCGATACCGCCAGGAAAAAATACAACAGATGGTCCACGTCAGCCGCAATCGTGGACGCCTGTTCCGGCATAAAGCGCAGTTGCGTTCCCATCGTAACGTTATCCAGCCCGCCTCAAAATGTGGCGGCCGGAGCGCGCATCGCGCCTCCAGGCCACCAATAGGAAAGTGCCGCACAGCAGAGCAAAGCCTGCGCCCGCGGCACGCAGTAAGTTGACGGCAATGGCGCCGTATTTTCCGGTCGATGGATCGTAGTGAAAGCAGAACAGCAGCGCTTCATCCACCGGGGTGCCGATCTTGTTTGCGGAGGCTTCCACCAGACCCAGGCGAACATCGCGCGGGGCGTAGTCGACCCCATAGAAATAACGGGAAATCCGGCCCTCCGGGGTGAGAATCATGATGGCGCTCGCGTGCGCAAACTGGTCCGTAACCGGATCGTATTTGTAATGGAATCCGAGCGCATCCATCAACGGCTTGATGTTGGCCTCATCGCCGCTCAAAAAATGAAAGCCGTTGGCGGTGTTTGCGCGGCCGTAGCGGCGCACATAGTTCTCTTTCTTGGCGGCGGCTATGTCCGGAGTGTCCTTCGGGTCGAAGCTGATGCTGACCACTTCAAAATCGCGGCCGGGGTCGAACGTGACGGCCTTGAGTGAACTCACGACGCCGTTCAAAACCTCGGTACAGAGCATGGGGCAGCGATAGTAGACGGGCGCGAGAAGCACAGGCTTGCCATGGAAGAAGGAGGAGAGCGGGACGGGGCGGCCGGCTTCGTCGCGGAACGTCAGAGTCAGCGGTATCTGCTGATCGAGCTTCTGTTCGATGCCCACGCCCTGAAGTGCAGCGGGGACTTGCACTTTTAAACTCGGATCGCGCATGCTCAGCGACTGCTGGACCGGCGCGGGCTGCCCAGGCTGCGCGGAGAGCGCCGAGGCCCAAATAAAAACAGGAACCAATAACTTACTAAGCATCACTTACCCTTAGTTTCCGCGCCCTCGCCCGCCGGTGCAGGCGCGGCCAACTCGGCGGCGAGCGGTCCCCCGGGCGGCTGTATTTTCGGTCCCAGGCCGGATTCGGTAGGCACGGCAACACCGGCCGGCGCACCGGCGGCATTCCCTTGCGCGCTCGGCAACCCGCGTGCGACCAGCATGTCTATGGCTCGGCTGATGGGCACCGCAACCTGCGTGTGCTTCTCATCGCTCCACCGGTAGCCGTTCAAAAGTTGATCTTCGGCGGCCTGCGTCTGCTGCAGGTTTTCCGGCTCATCGGAGATCAGCCGTGGATCGGGCGGGAGTTTCCGCGCGTCGACGTCGATGCCGGTGTAGTTTCCTGCCGCGGGGGTTGCATTGTATTGCAACTGAAGATAGCGGAACACACCGAGAACAATGAGGATCGAAGCGATGGTAGTCAGGATGAGCCCAATTCCCACCTTCCCGATCGCCCAAACATTGATGTCCCGAATCTCATGCCGCTGCCCGGGATCGCTCAGATCGGGCAAATTTTCCAGTTCACGATTATCTGCCATGTTCAAGAGCCTCTACGATATGGATATCATTCGCCGGAATCAGCGGACGCTTCGCCAATTGGCCCAGAAACAGCGTCGCCCAGAATCCGCCGATGCCGAGGAGCGCCGCCACGTCAATCCAACTCGGGCTGAGGGCCGCGCCTCTGGTTGCGTCCGGAATCACAAACCAGTAGACGTCCACGACCCGCATGGCGAGCACGAAGACGGCGATACGCCGCAGCAACTTAAAATTGCGCTTTAAGTCACGCGAAAGCAGCAGCGCAAACGGCAGCGCGAAATGGCCGAAGACCAGCACCAGCGCGACATACTGCCACCCGCCGCGCAACCGTTCGGCGTACCACGGGATCTCTTCGGGCAGGTTTCCAGCCCAGATGATCAGCCATTGCGAAAAAGAAAAATATGCCCACAGCATTACGTTGGCGAACATCAGCTTGCCTACATCGTGCAAATGGCGGGTGGTGAGAATCTCCGACAGCGGACGCTGCTGGGAAAGCAGCACCAGCATGGTAATCAGAAACGCTATCGAACTGAGGCCCTGACCCGCGACGAACAGCAGGCCGAACATGGTGGAAAACCAATCCGCGTTCAGGGACATCACCCAGTCGATAGACATGAAGGTGACGGCAAATACCCAGAAGATCAGCCCCGGAGCGCTGAGCCGCGCCATCAGATTGTGTGCCGGCCGCGGCCCCTCGCGGTCTTCGCGCAAGGACCAGCGATTCAATAGCATACTGAGCAGGCTCCAGCCGCCGAGAATGGCGGCGGCCCGCACCAGGAAAAAGGGGAAGTTCAGATAAGGTGCTTTGTGCTTGAGTATAGGGTCCGCGGCCACCAGATCGGAGTGCGCCCACGGATAGAGGCTCGCGTAGCCTATGGCAATCGGAACAAACAGCAGAACCATCACCGGAATGGTCCGCGCCGCCGCTTCGGCCGGACGGCGGATGGCTACGCCCCAGGCCCCGCCGGTCAGATACTGCAGCATGAGCCACGCCATGGAGCCTGCTGCAATGCCGAGGAAGTAAATATAGGCCCACAAGTAAGAGCGGTAAAACTGCGCGGGCGATGTGACCCAACCGAGCACCAGGAGGATGATGCCGATCACGCCTACGACCATGGCGCGCGTCCGCCACCGGCGAATATCGGTCAGCAGATCCGAAGAGATGTTGAAGTCCAAAGCCGCCGCGGTCATCGCGGACCTCCCTGCACCAACTGATTGCGCGCTTCGGCCGGGACATCATTGATGGTGGCGGTCTGGCTGAGTTGCAAAGCGCGGATGTAAGAAACGATCGCCCAGCGGTCGGCCGGTTGAATTTGGGCAGCGTAGGTCGGCATAGCTCCGAACCCGTTAGTGATCACGTCGAAGATGTACCCGTTGGGAACCTGCCGTAGACGGTCGATGTGGTAAGAGGGCGGATGCCGGAATCCGCGCCGGACCACCATCCCCAACCCGTTGCCGCTGCGGTCATGACAAGGAGTGCAGTAGATATTGAACCGCTGCTGCCCGCGCAGCACCACCTCTTTGGTGACCGGAAATGGGAACGGGTCGATGAATTTGCCGTCCGGCCCTTTGCCCGTATAGAACGTTGCGTCTTCGTCCAGATGGCCGCGCGCCACGGTGCCTGCGATCAAAGGCCGCTCGGAACGGCCATCCGCAAAGAAACTGCTGGGGCGCAACGGGATGTATTTCGGTTGATCGTGCATATCCTGGCGGCATCCGGCCAGCCCCAAAACGGAAAGCGTCAGTACGAGGAGTAACCGCTCGTTCACGGCCGCGGCTCGGTAGACTGCGGTAATCCGATTGCGAGCCGCGCGTTCCAACCGGCCGCGATCCGCGTTTTTTGCCATCCGGTTAGCCCAACTTCGATTAATGCTCAACTTCGGACACCTCTTTCGCGTCCAGGCTCTCTAAAAACTTGGTCGTGCTCTGTCTATCGAATAACGGGTCCGTGGACTCGATGCACAGAAAGAACCGGT
>JAFAWA010000549.1 GCA_019242155.1 Terriglobia bacterium
GTAAGCGAAATGCGCGAGCAGGTGCGGCTATGGTTTTATTCCATGCTCTTTATGAGTGTCACGATGAGCGGCCGCTCGCCCTATGAGAAGGTGCTGTCGTACGAATCGGTGGTGAGCGAAGAGGGCACGCGTTTCTCAAAGACCGGCTTCATGATCCAGTTTGACGAGGCGGTGAACAAGGTTGGCTCGGACCCTATGCGGTATCTGTTCTGCACCCGCCCGGTCTCGGTTAATATGCGCTTCAGCTATAACCTGGCAGAACAGGCCGCGCGCAAGATTGCCGATCTGTGGAACATCTACGTCTTCCTCGTCAACTATGCGATTCTCGACCGGCCGGATCTCACTCAGCCGGTCCCCCAGGAATCGCTTCAGGTGACCGACCGGTGGCTGCTCGCCCGCACCGCCGCCATGGTGGACGAAACGAAGAAGCACTATGAGAATTACGACACGCCGGATGTGATTCGCGAAGTGGAAAGTTATCTGGACGACGTCTCTAACTGGTATGTGCGCGTAAGCCGGCGCCGGTTCTGGCGCAGCGGCCATGAAGATGACAAGCGGGCGTGCTACTCTTCGCTGCTGGCTGCGCTGCGTTCGACGGTGCTGGTGTTATCGCCCATCGTTCCATTTGTAACGGAGCACATTTGGCAGAATGCCGTTCGCGGATTGGATACGAGCGCACCGGAATCGGTGCACCACGGGGACTGGCCGGAGCCCTCTGCCGAGTGGCGCGATGATGCTCTACTAAACCGCACCGAAGCGGTTCGCCAAGCGATCCGGCTGGCGCTGAAGGTGCGCGCGCAGTCCTCCGTGCGCGTTCGCCAGCCGTTACAAGCAGTGTACATCGTGTCTCCGGCGGACGGGCGCGCTGCTTACGAAGAGCAGAGCGGCACGATGCAGAGCGAATTGAACGTAAAAGAAATAAGATTCGCCGACGATGCGGCGAGCTTTTTTCGTGGCTCCGTAAAGGTGGACTGGAAAAGAGCCAATGCACACTTGCGGCGCGATTCGGCCAGGTTCCGCGCAGCGTTCGACGCGCTCGACAACGAGGCGCGCCAGGCGCTTGCACCGCAGATTTCGGCGGGAGGCGTGGTTGCCGTTCCAGGCTTTGAGCAGAGCTTACCCGCCGACCTGTTCCGGATCGAACAAGAGCCCGATCCGCGTTACGGCGTTGCCGAGGAAGCGGGTGTGCTGGTGGCCTTGGATTTGGAGCTGAACGAATCTCTAAAGCGCGAAGGGATCGTGCGTGACCTGGTTCGCAATCTGCAGGTTGCCCGCAAAGATGCCGGGCTTTCGGTAGATCAGCGCATCGAACTCGGGCTCGCGACCGAGAGCGCAGAGGTGCAGGAAGCCATCTGTGCGCATCGCGATTACATTATGGACGAGCTGCTTGCGACCCATTTGGAATACGGCGAACTGAATCCGTTTCAAGCCAGAGTGGAGCTTGCGGTCGAGGGGCACTCCGTCGCGGCGGCGCTGCGCTGGTAACCATTGACGGCCTCCGTGAATGCGTCCAGCGCCATTTCACAAGCCGCACGGTTCACGTCGAAGTGCGTTACCGCGCGCATCAGACGATCGTTCACAGGATTCATCAGAACACCGCGCTGTTTGAGGCGAGCGCTGATCTCAGTTGGCGGCAGACCAACGCCGCTTACATCAAAGATGACGATGTTAGTCTCGACCGTAGCAGGGTCGAGCGCGATGCCGGCAATTTGGGCCAGCCCTTTAGCCAAAAACCGGGCATTCTCGTGATCCTGGCCCAGGCGCTGTGGAGTTTCTTCGAGCGCGACTAATGCGGCCGCGGCAAGCACACCTGCCTGACGCATCCCGCCGCCTAAACGTTTGCGGAATAGCCTGCCGCGCGCGATCGCTTCGGCGGATCCGGCGAGCAAGGAGCCCACGGGTGCGCCGAGCGCTTTAGAAACACAAAACATCACCGTATCCGCGGGTTCGACGATCTCCCGCACCGGGACTTGCGAAGCCACGGAGGCGTTGAATACCCGGGCGCCATCCATATGCACGGGGATGCCGCGCTCGTGTGCCTGATCGCAGATTTCGTGGATCACGGCCGTCGGATAAACGGTTCCCCCGGCCATATTGTGAGTGTTCTCAATACTGATAAGGCCTGTCGGCGCCCAGTGTGGACCGAGGGGACGAATCTCCTTGCGTACCTGATCCCACGAGAGGATGCCGCGTTCGGTAAGGATCGGCCGCGCCACGCAGCCCGCAAACCAGGCCATCATTCCAAGTTCGTAGTTAAGCACATGAGAACGGGAGTCGCAGATCACTTCCTCGCCGTGTTCGGTGTGTATCTTGATGGCGATGGTGTTTCCCATCGTGCCCGTAGGCACAAACAGGGCGGCCTCTTTGCCGGTAATCTCAGCCGCATACTGTTCGAGGCGATTGACTGTGGGGTCCTCGCCGTAAACGTCGTCGCCCACTTCGGCCTCCATCATGGCGCGGCGCATGGCGGGCGTGGGTTTGGTGACGGTATCGCTTCGCAGGTCGATCATGGCAGTAGAAACTCCTGAAACACCTCGTTCGAGAGCATCACTCCGCGGGAAGTCAAACGCAGGCGCCCGGACTCCGATTCGAGAAGCCCGGCATCGAGGAAGCGCCGGATCGGCAGTTCGTAACGCGACCACTCTTCGGGACCGGGTTGAATTCCGGACATGAGCCGCAACCCGACGAAGAATCGCTCCTCCTCAAGACGGGCCGGCGTCGATGCAGCCGCGGAGCCCTCGATATACTCGCGGACGGACTCTGGGTTTTGCCGGCGGACATAGCCATCGAAGGAATGAGCATCGGCGCCGAAGCCCGCGTAAGGCTCAAGCGTCCAGTACTTCAAATTGTGAAGCGATTCGAAACCCGGCCGGGCGAAGTTAGAGATCTCGTACCGTTGAATGCCCAATGCGGCGAGCCGCTCGACTGCGGTCTCGTAAAATGCGGCGGTCTGTTCTTCACTGGGCGTATCGGCAGCACCGTAGCGCGTTCCGCCGAGCAGGATTTCGTTGCCGAGGCGGCTGTCTTCATCAACCTCCAGCATGTATACGGAAACGTGCGGCGGTTCGAGACGCGCGATCCAATCGAGCGATTCGTTCCAAGCCGCGGAGGTCTGGCCGGAGAGGCCTGCGATCAGATCGATATTGATGTTGCCGATACCCGCGGATCGCAAGATTGCGACTTCATCGGCCACCACGGCCGCGCTATGTTTACGCCCGGTGCGGCGGATCTCGCCTTCGACGAAAGACTGCACGCCGAGGCTGATGCGCGTCAGACCCGCGGCTTTCCAGGCGCACGCCAACTCGGGTGTAATGCCGCCCGGCGCGGCTTCGATCGTAGCTTCGCGCCACGGCCGCCCGGGTACGCGCTGGAGCAATGCAGAAAGATCGCGGCCATTGAGGCTGCTGGGAGTGCCGCCGCCGAGGTAAACCGTGTCCGGAGTCCAATGCCATTGGTACGATTCCAGTTCGCGCAAGAGCGCGGCGATGTACGCGCGCTGCTGCTCCACCGGAAATACGCCGGAGGCAAAGTTACAGTACGTGCACTTTTGCGCGCAAAACGGATATGAGATGTAGACGCCCGCCACTCACCACTATGATAGCGATGCGTGCAAGGCAAAACGCCGGCGCGCGATCAAGGTCCGCCGCAGTTCGGGTAAGCTGATAGCTTGCCCGGCCCCGATTTCTGGCATGGACTGGCGGCGTTTGCCTCCGCCTTCGCGGCAGGCGTCATCAATTCCGTCGCGGGCGGGGGCACGCTGCTCACCTTCCCAACTCTGATATGGATGGGGCTGGACTCGGTCACCGCAAACGCGACGAGTACTGTAGCCATCTGGCCGGCGACCGTGAGTAGTTCATGGGGATATCGCCGCGAGTTGCGCGCGACAGAGCTTCGGCTCTTTTCCCTGATGATTCCAAGCTTCGCGGGCGGCGTGGCGGGGGCATGGCTGCTGCGTTCCACACCTCCGGCTTTGTTGGACCGGCTCATTCCGTTTCTGCTGCTGTTGGCCACGGTGCTGTTCGTGGTGCAGGAGCCGGTGCAACGCTGGTTGAAGTCCGAAGATTCCGCAGCCCACCAATCGGCCAAATGGCTCATCGGAGCACTAATTTTCCAATTTTTTGTGGCGGTGTATGGGGGTTATTTCGGAGCCGGCATCGGCATCCTCATGCTGGCCGCTTTCGGAGTGATCGGGCTAACCCAGATGCACCAGATGAATGCGCTGAAGGTGCTGCTGGGAGGCGCGATCAACGGCGTAGCCGTGGCGTACTTCATATGGAAACACATGGTGTACTGGCCGGAGGTTGTGATTATGGTGGCCGGGTCATTAGCCGGCGGGTATGGCGGCGCTGGTCTGGCCAGGCGCCTCGGGGGACCGGCCGTGCGCCGCATCGTGATCGTGGTCGGGCTGATGCTGGCGCTTTCCTTCTTTATACGGCGATAGGTTGGATCGGGATCCCGGCGCTTGCCAGTGCGGATTCTACTTCCGCCGGGCGGAGGCGCGTAGCGTCGTATTCCACCGTCAAGCGATCCAGCGTTGGTGCAACCTGAATTCTCTGGATGCCGTAAATCGCGTAGGCGTCGGAGATGCGGGAGAGCTGCTTGTCATCGAGAGGCTTTTGGAGGCGGAAGTGAACCTGCACTTTAGTCATTCAGCCTCCAGTGTTGCAGA
The DNA here is from genome assembly GCA_019242155.1 of Terriglobia bacterium. Lineage (GTDB taxonomy): Bacteria > Acidobacteriota > Terriglobia > Bryobacterales > Bryobacteraceae > PSRJ01. The sequence continues at coordinate 4,670 of JAFAWA010000549.1, forward strand.
TAATCGCGCTCAGCGTGGGAGCAGCCCGAAGGCAACGACACCGGTCGGCGTTCCCACATATACCTTGCCGTTGACGATCGTGGGCGTAATGAATTTGTTGCCCGGCCCAAACCGGTCGCGAAGGCTTTTGGAGGAGCTGTTATACAACTCGGACGCTAAGTTGGAGGCTAAATAGGCATGCAAAACCGCATCGGGAGATTTATTCTCTACCGCCCAAACGATTCCGTTTGTTGACCCGTTGGCGGAAATGGAGGAAGTTGTTCCGGGGAAAGAAAACTTGAGTGAGGTTTGAGAAGAAGGGGTCGAAGAGAGCGTAGCCCCGGAAAAGGGGAACGCCTTCAGGGAATCGCCCACGGCGCCGTAATAGATCTGGCCGTTAAACCACGCAGGCATAGAAAAGACAGGCCCGCCCAACGCGCCCGTGATGTCCTGGTAGATCGCGTCATTGCTGTTCGGATTGAATTTTCCCATGTTGTCGCGATTGACTAAGTAAATGTTGGCATCCTTGCCGGCACCCACAGCGAGATGCCACACCGTCCCGCTGCTATCGCGGAGATCAGGGAGAACAAGCACGCCGCCCGAACCGAGATCCACGTCCGCGTCGGATTCCGCGACCGTGTTCGACATATTGAAATAGTCTGCTACCTGGAGGGTATTGTTAGCGGTGGATATGTTTAAGAATGCGTTGCCGAAATCGCCGTTGGCTGGAAACCCTTGGGAGTTGAGAGCGGTGTCGAATGTCCCGTTGCCGGCCATGATAAAGATACTTCCCGTTGCGGGGTCGGCCGCCACACCGGAGCCGCTCCCCCAGAACGCCCCCTCACTGCCGTTTGGCGTGGTGTTGAGGACGGTGGTTTGGCTCAGGTCGGAAGCACTATAGCCCAAGATCCAGCCGGTGTACGGCCGGATGTCGCAGTGAGAGGTCCAGGCAATGTATACGGTTGTGTTGCCGGGGCTCAGCAGCAGTCCGGCGCGCGCGGCGTATTGGGCGGGATCGAAGATGACGTACCCGCCCTGGCTATTTTCTCCGGAGCCGGGATACTTAGCCTGGATGTTTACGGGGCCGCCGAGCTGTTCCCGCCCGCTATTGATATCCAGTGCGTGTAGTCTTTGATGGTAATTGCCGGAACGATCTTTGCTCATGGCGACCAGATAGATCAGCATGGGCGTAGTCTGGTCATTGATCACCGGGGTGGAGGTAATCCCGATTTCCGGAATGATTTGGTTACAGTTCCGGGAGTCCGAAGGTGCTTCACCGGCCAGCAGCGCTGTCGAGCGCCAAAGCACCGCGCCATTGTCCGCATCGAGAGCGTAGATGCTGTCGTGTTCAGTAACCGCAATCAAGACATTGTGTGTGCCGGCGTTGGGGATACTGACGCCCGGAACATAAAGCGGCTGCGCATCCACTTTACCGTCGAGCTTCGTAAAGAACAGTTTGCCGAAATTTGACGAGTTCACGTTCGCCGGCGTGAGGATGGTTTCCAACGGGTTCAATCCGGTGCGGGCAACGTCGTTATGGGACGTTAACACGGAAGTTTGGGCGGCCAGAGGCAGGATAGTCCCAAGCGCCCCCGTCAAAAATCTGCAAGATGCAAGGCTCACGGTCATCCCCCCTGTCCCGGAGCCTATCCTTTTTCGCGGGGCTCAACAAGACCGATATCATACAAATCGGTCGAATTTACTCGTAGCGCAGCGCGTCGGTAGGGGCCAGGTGCGCGGCGCGATTCGCGGGCAGCATGCCGAAAATCAGGCCGACCGAGCAGGAGACGCCGAACGCGACCGCAATAGCTGCTGCGGAAATGGGAATGCTGACGTCCGCGAATGCTTGGACGGCGAGTGGGATCGCGACCCCTACGAAAATCCCTACCACGCCTCCACTCAGGCTCACCAGGATTGCCTCGATAAGGAACTGCAGCAGGATGTCCCGGGGCGCTGCACCGACCGCCAGACGCAAGCCTATCTCGCGGGTCCGCTCCGTCACCGTGACCAGCATAATGTTCATGATGCCAATGCCCGAAATAATCAAAGTAATGGCAGAGACCATCACCAGCACGGCTGAGAGAATGAGCGATATGTTTCTCACGGCATTTAGGATCGCGGTAAGGGTGTCGACGTGGTACCGTGCTCCGGGGCGATGGCGAGCCTCCAAAATATCCTGGACCCGCATTGCCACCCGATCCACCTCCTGCGGCGACCGGACCTGAACGTACATCGGATCAATCCGTTCGACGGGAGTGAAATACTTCAGCACCGTGACCGGGACCAGAATCGTATCGCGCTCGACTTCCGACTGTCCAAAGGTCTCGACCTTCTCGTGGAACGTACCGACGACCGTAAACTGGAGCGCGAACAGCTTGATCACCTGATTGACCGCTGCCTCGCGGCTACCGTAGAGGCGCTCGGCCAGCTTGTCCGTAAGAACGGCCACTTTGCTTCGCAGAGCCACATCGCTGTCGTCCATAAAGCGCCCTGAACTCGAAACGATGTTACGGATCGACTGGTAAGCGCCATCGGTGCCGATCACCTTGACGTCCTGCAATTTGCCGCCGATGAGCATGTGGTCGAAATTGGTCATGACGCCGGTAGCCGCAACTATATCCGCGGAAAGTTCCTGGCGCATGGCATCGACGTCGGAAAGTTTGACGTAGTCTGCATCGGCAATAGCGGTCTCCGGACCGGAGGACGCGTAGTAGGCGAAGATGATGTTGGAGCCCACGCCTTCCACCTGCTCCAGGATGTAGTCACGGCTGGTGAGGGAAATCGTCACTACGAGAATTACCGAAGCCGTGCCGATCACCATGCCTAAGCCTGTGAGCAAAGATCTGGCGGGGTTCGCGCGCAACGCCTGGATGCTGAAGCTAAGTGCTTCGCCGAAGAACATGGGGCAGGCTAGCTGCCTTGGGCCTGCCGCAGCAACTTTCGGGCCTGGGATTTGGGCGGGTCTTCCGGAGTGATATCGGCAGTGAGATACCGCTCGAGTAGGTTGCGGGCGACCTCCAGGTTCCGGTGGGTTTTGATATAGACATCGGCCCGCGCATACATGAGCTTCGGGCTCTCCGGGGAGATCTGCTCGGCTCGGGCAAAACTCTGGTCGGATTCCTGATAGCGGCCCTGCCTCGCGAAAAATCGGGCAAGATCGATCATTCGCCCGATCTGATGCGGCGCCATCTCTATAGCCCGGCGCAGTTGAACTTCGGCGCTGCCCAACTCTTTCCGCTTCTCGTCGATTTTCGCCTGAGCCCAATGGCCTTCAGCCGAATTCAACGCCCCGATTTGAACAGCTACGGCCTTGGCTTTCTCGATGCCGCCCCCGAGGAAGCCCGGCGCCTCCAAATAGTACTCGAGCAGATCGTTCAGCGCTTCCGTGTTCCGCGGATTTAGTTGGATGGCCTTTTCGAAGTTCTGCCTGGCCTTGGAAGCCTGAGCCATGGCGGATATGGGATTCGCGGTTTCGGCCCGGCGGCCCCATGCGCGGCCCAACCACAACGCCCAATCGGAATTAAACGGCTGGGCAGCGACTGCTTTCTCGAGTACTTCGGTTGCCTTCTTGTACTCGCCGAGCATGAAATAGTCCTGTCCCATCAACCCGAGCACAGTGCCATCCGTAACCGGCAGACCGGCAAGTACGTTCAGGGACTGCTCGAATTCGGTCTGGCTGTACAGTTTTTGGGCCTGCTCGAGGTCCGCAGCCCCGGCGCAAAAGATGCTCAAACCTACCGCAATCGCCAGTTTCACCCCAAAACCCGTCCTTCCCCCATTGTAGCGGACGGGATTATGCCTCCGGCTCGAGTGTAGCGGTTTTCACCAAGCGTGCCGGCGCGAAAATCGGGCTACTCGCAGTCTTCCCGCTGTTCGGGAAGAAACGAGCCGGATTGACTGTCATCCCGCAGCTTTCCGGTCGAAGAACGCGCGATGTGATTGAGGGCGATGCGCAAAGCTCGCTCTTCACCCGGAGTCAACGCTCCAGGCGCGGCTTTTTCCGGCGAAGCCGCTTCGACGACTGCCGGAGGATTTTGCGGCGGCAAAGTCCACTGATGATGGCTCGCCGTCATAGCCCACAAACAAAGAAGGAGTTCGCTCATATGTCCTCGTAACCTCATAAAAGACATCGGCGGATCCGGCAATTTGCTATAGGGGTAAAAGGCCGGGTCGCCGCGCTCGGGAAGCTGTGAGCACGACGTCTGTGCTTGGGACTTTGTGCGACGCAACCAAGTCAGAGTGGGTGTATTCTAAATCTCTGATGGCCTATGGAAGAATGCGACAGTGCGGTATTAGCTCAGGTCGAGAGGATCCTGGCGAGCGATTCCTTCCGCTCGTCCGAAGGGCTTCGAAGACTTCTCAAATTCCTCACGGATAAGACGCTGGCTGGGGAAGCCGACCGGCTCAAGGAGTACTCCGTGGGCGTCGAGGGTTTGGGCCGGGCGCCGTCCTATGACACGCAACGGGATCCCAGCGTTCGCATTCAAATCGGCCGGCTTCGCCAGAAGCTGGCAGACTATTACCGCAACGAGGGAAAGGATGACCCGGTGCGGCTGGAGCTTCCCAAAGGGAAATTCCGGCTCGTGTTCGGAGCCCAATCCCCTGTTTTGGAACCCCCTCCAGAGACAAAAGGCGAATCGGAACCTTCTCCAGAGACTAAAGGCGAAATCGAAGCTTCAGTACTCCGGCGCGTTCCGGTTGCTTTGTGGCCGGTTGCCTTAGTTCTGGCACTTGCGTGGGGCAGTCTGAGCACTATCGAGCTTTGGCGCGAGCGTAGGGCCGAGAAGGCCTTCGGCATGACTCTGCCGCCGGCCGTCGATCAGCTCTGGCGTCCGTTCCTGACGGGCGTACGGCCTACCATCGTTTCGTTCGCGAATCCCCCCTTCGCGGAACTCGAACCGGCCGGAGGTCACGGGGACGCGGGGTTCTTCTACGGCCGCCGGGATTTCCTCCGTGACGAAGACGTGTTAAACGCACCCGAACTGAACAGTGTGCGAAGGACGCTGGGAGCGCCGCAGTTCCACCACACCGTCTATTACACGCCGATCGGCGAAATCAGCGCGATCTTTCAGATCGGACGCCACTTGGCGGCGCACGTGCCCTCAATGTTGCTCGTCAGGAGCAGTGATCTCTCGTGGCAGCAGATGGCCGATAACAATATCATTTACGCTGGTCCTCCGGCCTTCTTCGCGGACCATCTTGCGAATCTCCCAGCCGTCCTCGATCTGCGCCAATCACCAAGAGGCATTGACAACTCAAAGCCGAACTCCGGCGAGCCGGCCATTCTCTTCGACCAATTCCCTGCCGGATCTACCTTCGACGGAGAAGTCTACGCCCTGATTACGCGCCTTCCAGGACCCGTCGCCGAAAGTGAAGTGATGAGTTTTACCAGCAATCGTTCCCCCGGCTACGTGGCAGCGGTAAAGTGGTTTACAGAGCAAGCCACCGCCCAAGAACTGATCCGCAAAGTCGCGGGCGCGAGCGGCAAGCTGCCTCCCTACTATCAGATCGTGCTGAAAACGCGATTCAGGGATGCGATTCCGCTAAGCACCTCATACGTGCTGTTTCGTGAAGTGAAAGTGGCGAATCCATTTCGCCAACAACCGGCGTGGCCGTGATTGGGACTGCTAGCGTGTGGGGCTGAAGTAATCACTCGACCTAAGGGAAATACCCTGTCAGGGGTCAAACTATCCCGTTGAAATATCCAGCATTTTCTCATCCCAAAATGAGCCTGGAGAGCCGGGAGCGAAGCGACCCGGCCGCCAGGCCTCCTTTCTTTGGTCTTTGAATAGGAAATCGAGCCGGTGGGAAAGTGGAAATCCTGCCTTTGGATTTCCACTTTTCCATCCGGC
>JAFAWA010000020.1 GCA_019242155.1 Terriglobia bacterium
CGGCTATTCCTCGATCAGGTTGCTCGCCAGCAGCGCCTGTCTCCGCTTCACCGGCACGGGCAGATTATCATGGCATTTTCGAGCCGGGCGCATAGGGTGACATTTCTACTTTGCCGGACAGGGTGACATTTCTACTTTGCCGCGACAGCGGAGAGCGCGATAAGCCGCCCAGGCCGATATCGATTAGACAGGCGCCGTACTGCGCCGACCAGATTTTTGCTATACGATCTTGTTTGGGGCTTTCCCGGTCGCAGTCCGGGTACGCCTTGATATTTCAAGAAAGCTGGAGAGGAACCGATGTTGAAAGCTCTGCGAGTTCTCTGTTTTCTTGGCCTGCTGCCCGGTTTGGCTGTGCCCGCTTCCGGACCCTCGCAGGTCAAGGGAGTGTTGATTGACAAGATGTGCTCGGCTAAGGCCGAGGAGCGCTTGCTGCCCACGGGGATCGAGGGCGGAATGATTGTCGCGGAAGCCCATCTGCGGGAGTGCGCTCTGATGCCGGCCTGCCAGAAGAGCGGGTATGGTGTGTTCACGTTCGACCAGAAGTTCCTGCAGTTTGATGCCGCCGGAAATCGCAAGGCGCTCGAGGCCATCAAAGCGTCGAAGAAGTTGGATGACCTCGAAGTGGAAGTCACCGGGGTGGTCGAGGGCGATACGATCAAGGTAGAGAGCCTGAAGATGCTTTGATCGGCTTAGGCCACGCGCGCCATGAGTTTGCGGCGGAGCAGATCGAGCGCGATCTGAGAGGCGAATGCGCGAATGCGCGCGCGGTCGCCGAGAAACTGGCGCTGTACTACCTCAACTCCAGCCGGGCCGGCAAGGCCGATGAAGGTTGTGCCTACGGGTTTGGACTCGGTTCCACCCTCCGGCCCGGCGACCCCTGTGATGGAGAGCGCGTACGTAGAACCCGTACACCGCCTGGCGCCGGCCGCCATGGCTTCCGCGACCAGCTTGCTGACTGCGCCGTGCTCGGCGATGAGATCCGGCGGCACGGCCAGTAGCGCCGTTTTCAATCCGTTGCTGTAGGTAATGAATCCGCCCACAAAATAATCGGAGCTACCCGATGTAGAGGTGAAACGCTCGCCCAGCAGGCCGCCCGTGCAACTCTCGGCCACGGACACTGTGGCGTGATGCTGCCGTAACAAACTGCCGACTACCGCTTCGATAGAATCGCCGTTCCGGGAATATACGCGGTCGCCCAATAACAGTTCGACGGGCGAAGCTACTTCAGCCAGCATCGCCATCGCCTGCTCTTCGGAATCACACTGCGCGCGGAAATGGATCTGGATGTCTCCCGCGCCGGCGAGAATGGTCGTGGCGGGATTCTGATACTTCTTGTAAACCGGCGCGATAAGCTGGTCGAGATCGGACTCGCCCATGCCGGCCACTCGCAACTCCACCGTACGGATCACCTGTTTGGGGGCTGCGCGCGCGAGACGCGGGACGCATTGGCGCTCGAACATGGCCTTGAGTTCGTGAGGCGGCCCGGGAAGCAGCATGACGATGGAGTTGGAATCTTCGATCCACTGCCCGGACGCGGTGCCGCGGTCGTTGGGAAGAATGTCCGCGCCTTCGATGACGAACGCCTGGCGTTTGTTCACCTCGGCCATTTTGCGATTGAGGCGGGCAAAGCGCTGCTCGAGCGCTTCGGCGATTTCGGGATGGTACACGAGTTTGCGGTCGAGGGCGGCCGCGACGCCGTCGCGTGTGAGGTCGTCTTCGGTCGGTCCCAGGCCTCCTGAGAGAATGACGATCCCGGAGCGTGAGAGCGCCAAACGCACTACGCCGGCCAGGCGCTCCAGGTGATCGCCGACGACGTATTTGGCCACGACCTCAATGCCGAGGTTGTTGAGTTCGGCAGTGAGAAAGAGCGAGTTCGTGTCGACCCGCTCGGGTGTGAGCATCTCCGAGCCGACGGCAACGATTTCAGCGTTCATCCGATCAGTCGGCGGCCCTTAATGCCGACATCGACCCGGTAGATGGCGTTGGTGGTAGTAACTACCATTGCGCGCGAGGGCGCGAACGCCAGACCAACCACGCCCGGGCCGGAGAGGAAAAGGTCGGCGCGACGGTCGGGATAAATGCGGACTACACCTTTGCGGCCCGCGATCGACGAAGCCACATAGAGTCGGCCCTGCTCATCAAAAGCCATCCCCTGAGGGCGGCCCAAACCTCTGTAAAAGACCTCAACTTCCCCTTCGTGCGAGATGCGGTGAACGGCGTCGAAGCTAGAGGTGGTGGGACCTGTCACGTAAAGATAACCATCCGGCCCGAACGCCAGGTGGTAAGCAGCGAGCGACGGCTCGAGAGTGGCGAAGACGAAGATCTGCCGGTTCGGACTGATTTTGAAAATCGTGCCGCTACGATCACCAACGTAAAGATTCTGTTCGCCATCGAACGCGATTCCGGTGGCCACGCCCATGCCTTCGACATAGGTGGACATATTTCCGGTGGGCGTGATTTGGTAAACGAACCCATCATAGCGGCTCGAAATATACAGCATGCCGTCGTTATCGAAAGCGAGCGCGGTAGCGTTCATCAGGTCGTTGATGAACGGCTTCATGGTGAAGTTCAGATCGATCCGGTATACGGCCACCGGGACTTTCTGGCCGCGCGAGCCGCTGAACGTCGTATAGATATTGCCGAATGAGTCGATCGCGGGGTTGGCCACCGGGTGCAAGCTATCGGCAATCAGCACCCCGACATCACAGGCCCAGGATTCGCTCGAATGCTCTCCATTGCCGATCACCAGTTCGCCCGCGGTAGCGCCTTCCGGAACCTTGGCGATGATGAACGAATCCGAGCCGATGATCACCGGAGCTGCCACATCGCCGATCGTGACGCGCGGGCGTTCCGATCGGACGAATCCCTTGCCGCGAATCTGCAGTTCTCCGCCGGCGATCGCGGCCGGGGGCGTAACGTGAGAAATTTGAGGCCGGGAATCGTTCGATTTCCGAAGAGGCATTCACCTAGATTGTAGCTCGCCCATGTATAGCTGACACCGAACTGCTGTCTTTTCAACCAAAGTGCACAAATCGCGATAGAAACAGCACCAGCGCCGCATACATTCCAGCCATGACGTCGTCGGCCACAATGCCGAGGCCTTCAGGTAAGGCTTCGAACCGGCGTACCGGGGGCGGCTTCCAGATGTCAAACAAACGGAAAAGAGCGAATGCGCCAAGGTAAGTCTTCCAGCCGAGTGTTTGCGCACCGGCGAGCGCGATCCATTGGCCCAAAACTTCGTCGACCACGACCATGCCGGGATCCTTGCGATTCAAGGCACGGGCGGTACGGGTGGCAGCCCAAACTGCGGGAGCGAAACCCGCGATAGCGAGGAGCGCAAAATGCCACGGCGTAAACCCGGCAAAGCGGTGGATCGCGACGGCTATGCCGATGGCGGCGAGGGACCCAACCGTGCCGGGAGCAACGGGCGCGTAGCCGCAGCCGAACCATGTGGAAATGAGCCGTGCCGGCCAGCCATCGGCGGCATCCGGTTTACTCGTCATCTTCCTCTTGCCCGGGGGGCTTGGCAGGCGAAGAGATCTTGTATTTCCCGGAGGCCCAATTACCGAGGTCGATCAGCCGGCACCGTTCACTGCAGAAGGGGAAGTCCGGAGATCCGGGAGCCACCTCTTTTTTGCAAATGGGGCACTTGATCATGCATGTACGGGCTCAATATTAATGAGCGGCGCCGGAGCAAATCGGGGAGGGGCTTCGGCCGGCGGAAGCAAGGTGCCGATCAGGTCGTAGTCACGCGATTCGGTGACGCGAACGCGGCGGATCTCACCCTGCTGGGGCTCGGCGCCTTCGAAATCATTTAACAAAACGAAGCCATCGATTTCGGGTGCTTGCGCCGGGAGGCGGCCTTGCCAAAGCAGATCGGTTTCGGGCGACCGGCCTTCGATCAGCACCGGCAATTCGGAGCCGATCAACTTTCGGTTGCGCGCGCGTACAATTCGCTTTTGCATCGCCATTAAGCGGCGTTTCCTGTTCTGAATGGTGCGGCCGTCCACTTTGCCATCGAGCCCGAAGCTGGCGCTGGTGTCCTCGTCAGAGTAGGCGAAGACGCCCATATTGTCGAACTGCGCGGCTTGAACGAACTGGCAAAGCTCCTCGAAATCCTGCTGTGTCTCTCCGGGGAAACCGGCAATGAAGCTGGTCCGGATGGCGACGGAGGGAATGGTGCGGCGAATGCGCTCGAGCAGCTTTAAGAAGATATCCCCCGAGCCGCCGCGCTTCATCCGCTTCAAAACGGAAGCACTCGCGTGCTGCAGCGGCATGTCTATGTACTTTACAAGGGACTGGTGGGCGGCGATGGTATCGAGCAGCTTCTGGGTGATCTTATTGGGATACGCATATAAAAAACGAACCCATTTTTGGCGCGGCGTGTCTATGGTCGCGAGGCGCTCGAGCAGAAGGGCCAACCCGTCTTTTATGCCCAGATCTTCGCCGTAGCAGGTAGTGTCCTGGCCGATGAGGTTGATTTCGCGAACGCCCTGATGAAACAGACGCGCAGCTTCGGAGACCACCGATTCGAAGCGCCGGCTGCGGAATGCGCCGCGGTACTGGGGAATGACACAAAAGGTGCAGGGGTGATCGCAGCCTTCGGCAATCTTGATGTACGCAAAATGGCGCGGCGTGGAAAGAACGCGGGGCGTAAGATCGTGGTACAGATATGGCGCGGCGGATTGCTCGTGCGGCTGCCCGCCTTCGCAGAGCGCGGCGATGCTTTCGAGTTCGTTGGTGCCGATGAGGGCGTCCACTTCGGGCAGGTCTTTGCGAATATCGCCGCGGTAGCGCTCGACCAGACAGCCGGCAACGATTAACTTCCGCGCGCGGCCAATCTTCTTGTACTCGGCCATCTCCAAGATGGTATCGACCGACTCCTGCTTTGCCGGATCGATAAAGCTACAGGTATTTACGACGAGGACCTCCGCCTCATCCGGGTGCGAAGTCAATTCGTGGCCTTTAGCCACCAACTGCCCCATCATGACTTCGCTATCGACGAGGTTTTTGGGACATCCCAAACTGACAAAACCGATTTTCAAGGTGACAACCAGGCGTATGCGGCGGTGGACACCTTCAGAATAGCATTGGCAGATGATCCGGCTGCCGCTTCTACTCCGCGGAAAACGCTAGTAGAACGTTGCCGGAACTGGTGCCCATAACACCGTAGCCGGAGCCCACGAACAGCATTCCGCCGGCGATCGTGGGCCCGGCCGAACTGATCGCGCCGCCGTGCGCCGGGACTTTGTTAACCGTCGTGAAGTCCTTGGCGGTTTCGACTTCCCAGATGATTTTGCCGTCCGCGGTCGAGACTGCGCGAATGCGGCCGTCAGAGCCACCGACGAAAGCTACACCGGGAATCGCCGAGGTGGCGGCTGAGTTGTTTACGCGCGTACCGGGCTTGGCGAAGGCAGTGTACCAGAGGCGCTCGCCGGTCGAGAGTTGGACGGCTACCATTCCGCCCCGGCTCAGCCCGTAATATAAGGCGCGATCATCGGCCGCACCACCCCACACGATGCCGCCCAGGCGGGTAAGGAACGCTTCGGGCCCCTTGGCGTTGGGATCCGAGGGCGCGACGTTGGTCTTCCAAACCACCGCGCCGTTCTTATCGGGATCAAGGGCGATGATATTGCCGTCCTTGGTTGCGGCCACGAGAACGCGTTTACCGCCCGGCAGATTTTTGAGGATGGGCGAATTGCCGATATCCAGGTCGGGACCGTTTTCGGAGGGGCAGTTATCGGTTTTGGTGTTTCCGTTACAGCCGCCCAAAAAAGCATCATTGGCTTGCGCCTGGTAGACCCAGAGCATCTTGCCGGTTTTGATATCCAGGGCCATGATGGCATCGCTGGTTTTGGGCGCGGGCTCCGTTTCGGCATCGCCGGTTCCGAAGTAAATCGCGTTCCGCACCGGATCGACCGTGGGTGAGTTCCACACCGAGCCACCCGCCGGGGCGTAGTTCTGCACGCCTTTGGAGTTCTTCTTGGTGGGCTTGGGCTCATCCATTACGTAGGTCTTCCAGATGCGGTCGCCGGTCGAGGCATCGAGCGCCACAACGCTGCCGCGCGAGGTGCAGCATGGATAATCGAGGGTCGCGGCGGTGAACTCCTCTGAAGAAGATACGGGAACAAACACGCGGCCATCGTAATAGGAAGGTGCAGCCGTAATGCGCGCTACGAAATGATCATCGACCTTGGTCGTCCAAAGCAGATGACCATCCTGGGCATCGAGACCATACACGTTGGCATGCGCATCGCCGAAAAAGACGCCGTATTTGGTGTTGCCGCGGCCCTTCACCGCGCCTACGCCCATGGCGTTCCGCACCCCGCCTTTGGTCTGATACGACCAGTACACGCAGCCGGTCTTGGCGTCGAGCGAGTAGATGTAGCCGATATCGGTACCCACAAAGACGCGGCCGGAAACGACGGAAGGTTGTCCATAGGCGGATAGTCCGGTCGGAAATCCGAATGCCCACTTAAGCTTGAGGTTGGGAACCTGGGCGGGAGTGAGACCAGCGGCGCCGGCGGGCTGGAATCTAGTGTTAGACAGATCCACGCCCCAGCCGTTCCACGCAGGACTGGAGGAGGGATCGGCGAGCGGCGGATTACTCGCGCACTGGTTGGCCATGCTCTTCGAATCGCCCTCCCGCAGGCTGCCCAGCGGCCGGCCGCTCATGAAGGTTGCGACCATGCGCCTCTGATCCTCGGTCAAACTGGCGCCTTGGCCCTTCATCACCCCGGTAGTCAATGCGTCGTAAATCTTTTCCGGCGGCATCTCGCGAATGGCGGCAGGGGATGGAGCGCGCTCCACGTTCGGATTGCCATGGCAGTTCATGCAACGGCCCTGGAAGACGGCGAAGCCCGATTCGGTTCCAGCCGTCCGCGGCGCTTGCGCGGCGGGAGCCTGCGCTTGCGCGAACGCAATCAGACTCGTAAACAGGGTGACGAAAAGAAGAGAATTCAGGATTTTCATACTGCTACTCAAGGGGTAATTATACATGCGGGCCAATGCTGTCCCACGGTGAACAGGCCCAAATCAGCGGCAAATTACCAGTGATGAAACCAGCCTGGGCCACCAGGCGGTGGCCGATGGATCGCACTCAAAAGAAGAAATGTTTCGTCCAATCCACCATGGCGTGCAGCGCTGTTGAGGACAACACGGTTGACGCCCTTACGAAGACCCGCCCATACGCCAAGCCCGCTACAGTCGCCAGGATCATATAACGCCAATTGGGCAGAGGCTGCGGCCCGTTATCCAGATGGGCGCAGCCGAAGATGAAGCTTGCAGCCAGCAGTATGCGGAAACCGGAGCCGAACCGCAGCATCAACAGATTCTGAATCAGTGAGCGGAAGAGAATCTCCTCCGGCAGTGCCGTGCCGGCGAAGATCACAGCGGCGGCAGCGGCCATGGCAGTGCCGCTTTTGTTGGGCCAATGCGGCGGCGGTATGAAGCCGATGGCGATACCTAAGAGGATCAGGACGGGAGCAACGGCGGCGAAGCCTACGAGCGGCAGCCACAGATCGGCTGCCCTTTGCGGAGGATTGTACTTGAGGCCGGGGAAGGAGCGGAAGCAGAGGAACAGCACAAGACCCAGAAGGATGGCGATGCCGTAGGCGACGCTGTGCAGGAATCCGCGCGCCGGTACTGGAACGAAACGCGCTCCCGCGGCAAATTCAAGCGGGAGCCATAGAAGGAGCACGGCGACGAAATCCCACGCGGAGGGCCGTTTCGCGACGCCCACGCCTGCGATGTAGACGCAGACGACCGGCGCAGCAGTGTATGCCAGTACAAAGACGCCGAGCGGCCATGAAGCGGCGTGCGCTAACCGGGCGGCCCCGGTGAAGATGCCCGTCAGCAAAAAAGGTACAGCCAAAACCAGCGCCGGACGCCGCTCGAACGAGCTTCGCACGAACGTCTGCACGGCGCGGGAGAAGAAGCCCAAGACCGCGGCGAGAAGGAGGGCGATTACCCAGAGTTGCATGCGGCGCGAACGACCCGGTGCCCTCAGCGTGGCAGATCCGGCAGGCGTTAGGCAAGGGGAAAAACGGCAAGCCGCAGCCGTAAATTACACTACAGGTATGTCTGCCGGAACCACTCTGACAAGCGCTGCCGGCGCGGGGCGCGAGGCACAACTCGAACGCACTGCGTTTCGCGTCCTCGCGGCCATCAGTTTCTGCCACCTGCTGAACGATATGCTGCAGTCGGTGATTCCGGCCGTTTACCCGCTTCTCAAGGCCTCGTACCATCTGGATTTCGGCCAGATTGGATTGATCACGCTCACGATTCAGCTCACGGCGTCGCTGTTGCAGCCGCTGGTCGGAATTTATACGGATCGCAAGCCGACGCCCTATTCGCTGGCGGCGGGGATGGCATTCACCCTAAGCGGTTTGGTGCTCCTGGCCGCGGCCCCGACCTTTCCGATGATTCTGGTGGCGGTGGCGTGCGTGGGGATGGGGTCGTCGGTGTTTCATCCGGAGTCGTCGCGGGTGGCGCGCATGGCGTCGGGCGGACAGCATGGCCTGGCGCAGTCACTGTTTCAGGTGGGCGGAAATGCGGGCAGCGCGCTCGGCCCGCTGCTGGCCGCGTTCATCGTGCTTCCCGGAGGGCAGCGATCGATTGCATGGTTTTCGCTTGCGGCTCTTTTGGCGATTTACATCCTGTGGCGCGTGGGCGCCTGGTATAAAGCGCAGCAGCGCGCGGGAACGAAATCGCGGACGCGCAAGGCCGGTACGGCCGCGGCGCTTTCACAAAGGCGTGTGGTGATCGCGATTACCGTCCTGGTTCTGCTCATCTTTTCCAAGTTTTTCTACATGGCGAGCCTGAACAGTTACTACACGTTCTATTTGATCTCGAAATTCCATCTCTCGGTTCGCGCCGCCCAGTTGTATCTGTTTCTGTTCCTCGGGTCGGTGGCGGCGGGAACGATTATCGGGGGTCCGGTAGGAGATCGCATCGGCAGGAAATACGTCATCTGGTGCTCGATTCTTGGGGTGCTTCCGTTCACACTGCTGCTTCCATATGTGAGTCTTTTCTGGACGGGCGTGCTGACGGTAATTATCGGCGTGGTGCTGGCTTCGGCCTTTTCGGCGATTTTGGTGTACGCGCAGGAACTGGTTCCGGGAAAGGTGGGGACGATCTCCGGCCTGTTTTTCGGACTGGCTTTCGGCATGGGGGGTCTGGGAGCGGCGTTGCTGGGACGCTTGGCGGACGCCACCAGTATCACGTTCGTTTACCGGGTGTGCGCGTTTCTGCCGGCGCTTGGTCTGTTGACGGCGTTTCTGCCGAATGTGGAACCGCCACGGCGCAGGGTTGACGCGGGAGATGCAGAGCCGCGGCGGACTTAAGCTAATTCAAACCTGAGAGCGCGCAGGCGGCGGAATGTTGGGCGGTCCCCATCGGACAGGCGGGTGGTTGGGCCTTGGGAGCATTTTCTCATCCCAAAATGAGCCTGGAGAGCCGGGAGCGAAGCGACCCGGCCGCCAGGCCTCCTTTCTTTGGTCTTTGAATAGGAAATCGAGCCGGTGGGAAAGTGGAAATCCTGCCTTTGGATTTCCACTTTTCCATCCGGCCTCATCGTCGGGGCGGTGGGAATGTGGAAATCGCGCCTTTTGCGATTTCCAAGGGCTGTGGACGCGGAGGAAAACCTGTTTTTGGT
>JAFAWA010000077.1 GCA_019242155.1 Terriglobia bacterium
CGAAAAAAACGCCAGGCTGGCCATTTAGAGTCGCTGCGGAAGTGTCATGCCAAAATGGCACGGGGCTCATCACTGGAACTGTCTGGGAAGGCGACGCTGCCCGTAACTCATGGTAAGTTCCCGCGCACATCAGAATACCTATGCGAAGAAAATGAGATAGAGACAGAGACACCCGTTTTCCCCTTTCCGATTTTTGCCTTGCTGCAATTAGCTGCGAATATGCCTGCGGGTACATCTATAACTCACCCCAATATTTATTGTCAAGTCAACATTCGGATAATCCCAAAACACATTTAAAAATATGCCTAGCCTAAGCCTAGATCCATCGTGCAGCTCGCCCCGAACTTTTTCGAGAATCATTGGGGCGACTTAGCAAGCGTCATCGGGTTTGGGATCACCATCGTTACGTTGCTTCGCACAAAAAGCGCGGCCGAAGCAGCCAAAAAAGCCGTCCTGGAATTGCGCAGCCGGCTCACCACGATGAACACGGTCGCCGAACTGTCGTCAGTGCTGGAAATTATCGAGGAGATTAAAAGGTTACATCGAGTTCAAGCTTGGGAGATCTTGCTAGACCGGTATTCGGCCGTTCGCAGGCGGCTTATCTCAATTCAAGGATCAGCCCAGATAACGATGAATCAGAGTTCTCTAATCGCGAGCGCGATACAACAGTTCCGTACAATGGAGTTAAGGGTAGAGCGGACTCAAAGGGGGAATTCACCGCCCGATTTGGCCAGGCTCAACAGGGTCGCATCGAAATCGGAGATGACCTAAACAGCGTTATGATTTCAATCAGACAGGCGGCTGAATAAGGATGCCAGAGGTAAATCTGCTTTATCGTCTCGCGGAGCGATTACTGGAATTAACGGACCAGGGCAAATTGGAATGGCAGGAAACTGCGAGTGAGAACGACTTCCAAGCAACAGTGGGTCATTACGTCGTATCCATTTCACTAACGCGCCCAGTATTCGAAGAAGAGGCTGACTATCGCATTCGAGTGACAGATCGGAAAGGCAATCTCCTTGAAACGGCCACTGAGTTGAGCTCCGCAGATAAGTCCCCTGGTGTCTTGGAGAGGCTCTTTCAGGGAGCGCGACGAAAGGCGCTCAAGGTTGACGAGGCCCTGGCGGATCTGCTCTCCTCCCTGGATTCATTGCAGCGCTGACGTTGAATACTGGGTCATCTCACTTCGGTACCGGATTGGTCCCGTTGAACGGCGTGATGTGCCCCTCGGTGATATCTTTATTATTCTCTTCGCAGCTATATTCCATAATCTCCCAGTCAGGCCGGAACACGAACGTGCGCTTGTTCGTAATGGGCTTGCTGTAAATCACGGGATCCTCGATCGCAATCTCGTATGCGATGTGGCCCGCATCTACGCGGCGCAGTTTCTCGATCACGTGCATCTGGTCGCTGTGCGGATGGCCGATCGTATCGAGCCGTGTCTTATCGTTGAAACCGATCGTGTCTATGACCAGTGTGTCTCCGTCCCAGTGCCCTACCGAGTTCCCATCCCATGTCGGGTCCAGGTCCTTCGGATGGGGCCGGCCGTCGGTCGGAACGACGTGAAACCAACTGTTCTGCTCGAACAAAAACGCGACGTATTTCTCGTTCTGCACGATCTGCATCGGGTGAGGGGAGTTGATATTGCGCAACAGCCCGAACGGGAGGCAGTTCCCTGTATAGTCGCCCTTGGTTGCATCGTATGCCTTCCATTGCGCCAGACCGGCAGGCGTAAACGACAGTTCGCCCGCGCCTTCCTGGCCGCGGCCGTTCTTCGAAACGTCCGGAACGTACGGCTGGTTCCACACGCCGCTCATATCCGGCTTCCCGTTTTTGAGGTGAGGCGCGGGCCCTGTCGGAACACCCAGCTTCTTCTCGGCCTCGGGATCGATTACCCCGCGCACCTTGGGAGTCAGCACACTTTGCGTGTCAGCCTGTGCGAATGCCGCGGGCACGGCCACTGCAAACAATATCGAAAGGGAAAACAGACGCAGTCTCATCGCGCCTCCTGCTTTTCGTAAACGGCTTGGTAAAAATCCAGTTGCGTCTTGGCCAGAGGGCCAGGACCCACTTCCACTTTCTCGCCCAGAACCATCGGGTTCGGGCTCCTGGTCTCATCGAAGGCGGGCCACTTAGGCAGCCCTTTGCCATTCGGATCGCCGGTCGTCGCGAAGTTCACCCAGTACGACGACATCGCTTCGGAGAGTTGCTTATCCACATCCGTCCACGGCCGGTTCCGCTGGTTTTGGAAAACGTACGGCACTTCCGCGACGTGAGTCGCGCCCCGGCGCCGAGGACCCTTTGCGTTGGGATCGGCCGGCGGCTCGTGTGTGAAGTAGTAGAGGAACGCCTTAGTCTTCACCGTCCTGGCCTGCATGCGCGCCCAGTTCCGCATCCCCCAAGCGGCTTCATCACGAAACCCGATGAGCGCGGAGGCATTGGCCTCCTCATCCGATCCGGCGGGATAAAGCTTCAAGTAGGCATCGGCAGAATCGGCGTAGCGCTGCCGCGCCTGCGCAGTAAACTTCTCCGCCGTGGTCGGCTGCAGGAAAAACGTCCCTTCATCTTTGTTCGATCCGACCAATACCGGCACCGCGTTCTGTTTGCCCTGCGCATAGATCTTGCCCGGGTCGTCCGGAAGGAACCAGCCGTCGACGATAACGCCGGTACCGCGGGCCGCCTTCATCAAAGCCTCCGCCGGAACCTGGCGCAACTCCGCCAGCGACTTCGCGTTCACCGCTTCCGCCGTCTTAATGCCCGCCTGTTCCGCATCCGCCAGCCTTCGGAGCGGCGCAACGGAGAGGCCCATCCAAGCGCCGCTCTCACCAATTGCGCGAATAAACAGGCCCTTGGCCTGCCGCGAAGCCACCAGGTCCGCCACACTCATCGATCCTGCCGATTCCCCGAAAATCGTAACCTTTTTTGGGTCTCCGCCGAACGCCGCAATGTTCTTCTGTACCCACTCCAGAGCGGCAACCTGATCCATCAACCCGTAGTTCCCCGATGCACCGCGGTCCGACTCTTTGGTCAGCTCGGGGTGCGCAAAAAAGCCGAATGCGCCCAGCCGGTAGTTGAACGTGACGATCACCGGCCCTTTCTTCGAAAGCGCGTCGCCATCGTAATCCGGTATCGAACCGGAACCGTTGGTGAAACCTCCGCCGTAAATCCAAACCATCACCGGCCGCTTATCCGATGCCGATTTGGCCGAGGTCCAAACGTTCAGGTACAGGCAGTCTTCGCTTGGCGCGGGCGAGGCGTTGGCGCCGTTGGGTAAGCACGTCGCCCCGAAAGCTTCGGCCTTGCGAACGCCCTCCCAATGCGCCGCCGGCTGCGGAGCACGCCACCGCAATCCACCTACTGGAGGCGAAGCGTAAGGGATGCCTTTGAAGGCCCGCACCTCCGGCGTCGAACCGGCACCGCCCGAGATCAGGCCCGAATCCAGACGCACCGGATCCGTAATCGCAGCCGTCGCACCGGTGACAAACAAACAGGCAACGCCGGCCAAAACCGTCTGCTTCATGAAGACCTCCGCTAGGCTTGTGACCGATCAGTATATATCAGTGAGAGGCCATAGCGGTGCGGTTCGTCCGGCCCGAGCGGCCGACCCAGTCGCGCACCATCGCCGTGAACGCCAAAGCCTGCGAATCGGACCGCAGTTGCTCCACCGTGAACTTCGTCTTCCTGCCCCAGTTCGAATACTGCCATGTGGTGCCGGGAAGATTCTGCTGCGCCGCTTCCTTCGTCAGGTCCTCTTCATTGATGGCCCACAGCTCCGAAGGCGTAAGCGCCAGAAATCCCACAATGGCGTTGTGTAAGTCGCCCGTAAGTTCCCCGTAGCTCTCCGCCGAACGCGGCAGAGACGGCGAGAGAAGGCCGGATTGAAACAGAAGATCCAGCACCTTTTGCTTTTCCGCAGCCCGCGACTTCACCTGCTCCTGATATGCCGCATCATCGAGCACGCCCGCCCGGCGTCGCGCTTCAATGTCGTTCCCCGTCCAGAATCCTGCGAGAGTGGGTAAGTCGTGAGTCGTGGAGGAGACCAACGCCTGCTTCACATATTGGTCGTAAGGTATGAACTGCCCCTGCCGGTCGCGCTCGAAATACAGCAGGCGATAGCTGAGTACTCCCGAACGCTCCAGTGTCTCGCGAACTTCCGGCTCGACTGTACCCAAATCTTCACCGATCACCACCACCTGATTGCGAACGCTCTCAAGAAGCAGCACGCGCAGGTAATCGAGCGACGCCTCTCGAACATATGCGCCTTCCACTGCGCTCTTTCCCTCCGGTATCCAGTACAGGCGGAACAGCCGCATTACGTGATCAATACGCAACGCGCCGCCGTGCCGGCAGTTCTTACGGATGGACTCCGCGAACAGGCGATAGCCGTTTGCGCGGTGGTGTTCGGAGTCGGGCGGAGGAAAGCCCCAATCCTGTCCGGACGGTGAGAAATCATCGGGAGGCGAACCGACTCGGCAGCCCATAATGTAAAACGGACGGTGCGCCCACACGTCCGAGCCGAAGCGGTCCGTTGCGAGCGCCAAATCGTGATACAGGCCGATGGGCATCGCGCAATTGCGAGCGTGCTCCTGTACGCGGCGCAGCTGTTTGTCAATCTGCCATTCGACGTACTGATAAAACAGAACCGAACGCCAATGCTTAGACCGGAATTCCCGGACCTCTGCCGACCCCGGATCCTGATATCCCGCCGGCCACTCTGTCCACAGCCATACATCGGGATTGCGCTTATGTATGTATTCGTCTAAAGCGCAATAGGTAGCGAACCTTTCAAGTAACTCACCTTCCCCGCGTAAGTAGGCCTCAAACTCCTCGGAGCGGCCGGAATCGGAACGTCGATCACGCAAAAATTGTGCAAAGAGCAGTTTGAGGAAACGGAGTTTCAGGGCCGCTACCCGTTCGTACTCGACGAACGCGGCGGAGCGTAGCTGCTCCATTTCATTTTTGATTTCCGGGCGCTCGCGGCATACTTGCGCTCGGCGCGAGCGGCCGTAGTCCTCCATCCCTTCTACGTCCAGGTAGATGAAGTTCTGATAGAACATGCAGTTCGGCAGATAAGGGCTGGTATTGAAGGGCCTCCGGTTGTGTATCGCGTG
Organism: Terriglobia bacterium; assembly: GCA_019242155.1. Lineage (GTDB taxonomy): Bacteria > Acidobacteriota > Terriglobia > Bryobacterales > Bryobacteraceae > PSRJ01. The sequence goes on from JAFAWA010000077.1 coordinate 5,112, forward strand.
TAAAGGATTTAAACCTACAAAGCTCGCCTTAAGCTCTTCCGCCGCCCAGGTCACAATAGTTTCGAGGTCACGAAAATCGCCGCAGCCCCAATTGCGGTCCGAACGCAAGCCGTAAAGGCTCAGATAAAGCCCCGCGGCACGGCCGTCAGAGCCCAGGTGCGGAGGAGTCCAGGCGCGCTCGGGTGTTACTATGTACCGTGTGGTTGCGATGAGTCCGCCAATGGTCAAAGAGACATCGTGGTATCCAGTGGGCAGGCGGGGTAATGTGAGCTGTTTGCGCACATAAGAGCGCCCGTCCAGTTGTATTTCCGCGGTCTGCGGTAGCTCTCGCGGCGGTACTTCGAACTCAGACGCATCTCCGGTTTCCAGCCGAACGGTTAAAACACCCTGGTCGCCGAGCGTCTCCACAGGAAAGTTAATCTCGAGCGTCTGCGGTTCGGTTTCAGAAATTACAATCGAGGGGGGAAGCAAGCGCATCCACTCGCGCCGCGCCCGTTCCGCTAAGGATTGCTCCAAGTCCTCAATCGAACGTGCGCGTACACCTTTAGCCTCGAGCAATGCCTGCTTTACTTCCGCGGATACGTCATGGTGTTTCCCCCAGATATCCCAGTAACCAGGGTCGATGCCGCAAGAGTTTGCGGCTCGATCAAGTAACTCCTCGTAGCGCTCTTGGGGCATATGAGAAATTCGATTCTACAAGACGGCAGGAGAGCGTGCGAAAATAAATTATGCTGCAAAATCCTCTAGCCAGCGGCCCTTCGGACCTATTCGCCCGCATTGACAACGCGGCTACCGATCAGGCCGCCGCCGCGGCATCCGAAGGCATCGTGCTCACAACCCTCGATAAGGCTGTGAACTGGGCGCGCAAGAATTCCATTTGGCCGATGAGCTTCGGCCTGGCCTGTTGTGCTATTGAAATGATGTCGATGAGCGCCTCGCGCTTCGATATCGCGCGGTTCGGCGCCGAGGTGTTTCGCGGCTCGCCCCGCCAATCGGATCTGATGATCATTGCAGGCCGCGTGGCTAATAAAATGGCCCCCGTAATTCGGCATTTATACCAGCAGATGCCCGAGCCCAAGTGGGTCATTTCGATGGGAGCCTGCGCAACCTCTACGGGTGTATTTAATAACTATGCTTTGGTCCCGGTGAATCAGGTGATTCCCGTCGACGTTTATGTGCCCGGATGCCCGCCCCGCCCCGAGCAGCTCATTTATGCGCTCCTGGTTTTGCAGAAAAAGATCGATGAGCAGAGCGGCACCCTGAAACAAGTCCTGAATCTGGCTTAGTCGCCTCCCATTGCACTTCCGGCTGCCCTGTTGACAGCCCCGCCTCGCACAATTACTTCGTCGTAGAATTACTTCAATGAACAAATTGCGCGCCTGGTCTCTTCAGTTAGCGATCGTGTCCGTAGCGGTCGCTCCTCTTTCGGCAGCGCCTGTATTCTCGGGCGCGGCCGAAATCGAGCAGTCGCTTCACAGGCTCAACGAACTTGGCTCGGTGCTGATGATCGGCGCGCACCCCGATGACGAACGAACGTCAGTTCTCGCTTATTTCGCGCGCGGCCGCCATATGCGTACAGCCTATCTTTCCGCGACGCGCGGCGAGGGCGGCCAGAACCTGATCGGTTCCGAGCAGGGCGCGCAGTTGGGAATCATTCGCACGCAGGAACTGCTCGATGCGCGGCGGATCGATGGCGCCGAGCAGTTCTTCACTCGCGCGATCGATTTCGGATTCAGTAAAACGCCCGAAGAGACGTTACAGAAGTGGGGCCGCGAACGCCTGTTGTCGGACATGGTCTGGGTAATTCGCCGCTACCGCCCCGATGTCATTATTCTCTGCTTCACCGGAACCACCCGGGACGGCCACGGCCAGCATCAGGCCTCCTCCATCATCGGTAAAGAGGCATTCTTAGCCGCTGCCGATCCGGCGCGTTTTCCGGAGCAGTTGCGTTACACCCAGCCCTGGAAGGCGCGGCGTCTGGCGATGAGCATCTTCACTCCGCCGCCCCCGGAAACGCCGGCCGCCGGCCGTGGAGGAAACCAGGCCCAGGCTGCGCAGGAGCAGCAACCGCCGCCTCCGCCGCTGCCCGAAGGGCCACATATTAAGGACGACACCGGCACATTCAACCCCGTGCTGGGTTACTCCTACGAAGAGATTGCCGGGATGAGCCGCAGCATGCATCGCAGCCAGGGCATGGGAAATATGGGCCGGCTTGGTTCGGTCGAAAGCGAGTTTATTATCGTCGGCGGCGAGACCGCAACGAGAGGCCTGTTCGAAGCGATTGACACATCCTGGAATCGCCTGCCTGCCGGGCATGCGGTGGGGGAAATCCTGACCGCGGCCAGCAAGACGTTCGATCCGGCGCATCCGGAGAACACCGTGCCGGAGTTGATGAAGGCCCGCGCGCTTGTGGCCGCGATCGATGACCCGCTTGCGAAGATCAAGCTTCGAGAACTGGATGAGGCGGTGGCTCAATGTAGCGGACTTTGGGCGGATGTACAAGCCAAAACTCCGGAGATTACACCCGGAGCAACTCTGAACCTCACCGCTACTCTTCTCAATCGTTCGTCCGTTCGAGTCAGTCTCGAAAGCGCCCGCTTCGAAGGGATGTTTAGCGATGCGTTACCGGTACAAGCGGGCAGCCTGGAGTTCAACAAGAGCAAGGTAACTAAGCTCGACCGCCAGGTACCGGCTTCCCAACAGTACACGCAACCGTACTGGCTGGCCAAGCCCGCTAGCGGCGATGACTACGTTGTCGACGATCAAAGCCTCATCGGACTTGCCGACAACCCGCCGGTGTTGCGCGTGCGGTTCCGCTTATCGATCGACGGGTCGCCGTTCGAATTGGAGCGTCCTGTTCAATATCGCTATGCCGACCGCACTGAGGGCGAGCGTGTGCGTCCGCTCGCCGTGGTGCCGCCGGTAGCGGTAAATTTTCCGGTACCTGTGGCCATCTTTCCGAAGCCGGAAGCTCGCAAACTCGTCGCCTCGGTGAGGGCCAACGTTCCTAAAGCCGCGGGCGAATTGCGGATTGAAGCCCCGGCGGGCTGGAAAGTGGAACCGCAATCGAGACCCTTCGATGTGGCCGCTGCGGGGGAACAGCAGGAGCTTTCGTTTGTAGTCACGCCTCCCCAGGCCCAGAGTCTGGGGTCGTTTCGCGCCGTGGCACATATCGCAGGCCGGGAAATCGCATCCGGAATGCAACTCATCTCTTACCCGCATATTCCCGATCAGGTTCTCCTTCTGCCTTCAGACGCTAAACTAGTGCGCTCCGACATCCAGGTTTCCGCCAAAAGAATCGGCTATATCATGGGCGCGGGCGATGAGATGCCGGATGCCTTGCGGCAGTTGGGTCTGGAAGTTACGGTGCTCAGCCCCTCGGATCTGGAGCAGGGCGAGCTTTCCCGATTCGATGCCATCGTGGCCGGCGTACGCGCCTACAATGTGCGCTCCGACGTGCGCGCGAATCAGCAGCGTCTGCTCGACTACGTGAAGAACGGCGGCACCTACATCGTTCAGTACAACACCGGCGACAACGCTTTGAACATGGGCCCGTATCCGTTTACTGTGCCGCCGGGAACGCGCTATCGCGTTACCGTAGAGGACTCACCGGTTACTCTTCCACACCCCGATAGCCGCTTGCTCCAGACGCCGAATCACATCAGCCCCAAAGATTTCGAAGGCTGGGTGCAAGAGCGCGGCCTATACTTCTCGACTAAGTGGGACCCGCACTACGAGACCGTTATGTCGTCGAAAGACCCCGGTGAAGCCGAACAACCGGGTGGGGAGTTGTGGACCCACTATGGCAAGGGCGTATACATCTTTACTTCGTATGCGTGGTTCCGGCAGCTTCCGGCGGGGGTGCCTGGGGCCTACCGCTTATTCGCCAACTTACTAAGTGCTAAGTAGCCGGACGGTGTTCGAGTAACTCGCGAAGCATCTCTCGCTCTACTGCTCCCAGTTTCTTCCAGTCGAAATGGCTTATGGCGCGCCCGTAAGCCGCCGCGGCCATTGCTCTCCGCCGGTTCGGGTCCCGAATGAGAGTGGCTACGCCTTCGGCAAACGCCTCCGGGGTATCGCCTACCCAGACGCTTTCGCCGTGGATAAGTCCTAAACCGGCACATCCAGACGATGTCGATACGACGGCGCGCTGCATCGCCATCGCTTCGAGAACCTTGACGTTGGTCCCCGCGGATACCGGCGTCGGGACGAGCGCCAGGTGCGCTGCGTGATAGAGGGCGCGGACATCTGACACGAATCCGAGCATGCGAATGCGCTCGTGAACGGGCGGTTCCGGAGTGCCGCTGAAGGCGCGCCAGTAACTGAGATGATCGGGCCCGCAGATGACCGTAACCTGCATGGTGGGGAAGTCTTTGACAAGCAGAGGCCAGACGCGTTCCGAAAAAAAGCGGAATGCCTGAACATTGGGGAAATGCCGGAAGGATCCGATGAACAGGAGATTTTCTCCGGGCTGCTCGGGTTCGGGACAAAACCGTGACAGGTCCACTCCATTTTCGATGACGATCGTCTTCACTGCTGCGCCAAGCAGCCCCGCATCCTTGGGCGACATCACGACCACACGCCGATACCGTTCCACTGCTCGCGTCTCGAAGCGCCGCCAACGGAAGTAGTCCCACCAGGCACGCATGGTGCGCTCGCGACGGAGGATCTGGGTGAACAGGTCGAATGTGACATCGTGCTCCACCAGCACGTCGCCGCCGTATTCCGCTAACTGCGTGTACTCTACCTGCAACAGCTCGAAACCGAAGTTGCGGCGTTCCTCGGCGAGCGCTCGGCGCATAGTGGTGGAGCGGAACTCGTGAACTTCGGGCGGCAGCAGAGTCGACCATCGCGGTTCGCGGTATCGCGGTTTTCCGACCAGCACAACGCGGGCGCAGTGCTCCGCAATGGGCGCGGTTTCGGCGTCCCCATCGGTGAACGCGAACAGTTCGACATCGAAGCAGCACGCCATTTCACGCAGCAAATTGTAGATGCGCACCGCACCGCCATGCCCAAGGGGAAAGGGGTAATAGGGTGAGAGCACGGCCACTCTGCGGCGAGCATCGCTGCACGGCCGGCCTTCGATGATCGTGTATTCACCCGGTATAAAAGAGCGGTCTCGTTTCGGCGTAGGCCACCACCACGGCCGCAAGTGAATGCGATCGAGCGGCACGCCGAGCCAGAACAAAAGCGACGAGAGATCCAAGCGGAGATGGTGTCTCTCCAGGCGCGAGTTGTACGCAAGGATTTTGTGCGGCGCTCGCAGGAACGCCGCACGCCGTAAGGCGCCGCCGTCGCGCGATAACATCACCGGAGCGAGGCCGATGCGGTATCGTTTCAGCTTCGAGCGCATCTCGGGCCAGTTTTCGTCGGTTACTACGAAATAGCGGCGATCGGGAACCAGACTACGTACTTCTTCCACCATGCGGCGGCACAACTCTGGATCTCCGCTCGCGAAGCTCACCACTACTGCCTCGGGCTCCTTGCCGAGCAGGCGGAAGATCCAGCGTTTCAGCCGTTCACTCAACGGATGGCCTTCGTCTGCCACAAGACGTAGGAAGCGACGAGAGGTGTGAGCGAGGCGCCTATAGCGACGGGCGCGTAACCATACAGGTCGATCAGCTTGCCGAAGCCGGGCGAGATCAATGCTTGGATCGCGCCATAGGAGGCCACCAGGGCAGAGACCGCCGAGGCAGCACGCGCGCCTCCGAATGCGTCGAGTGGGAGAGAGTACATGTTCACGCTGAATGCGGAAACCGCGAAGATGCTGAGCGAAATTGCCGCCGAGGCCCAACCAGGTGAAGGAGCCAACGGCACCGCAGCGGTCGCGAGGGCAATCGTGGAAGCAGCCACGCACACGCGAAAGCGTGCGGTGATGGGAACAACGCCGCGATCGACAAATCGCAGCGAGAGCCAGCCTCCGCACAATCCGCCAACGGTGGCGAAAGCAGGCGGGATCCAGGCGTACGAGGCGGCTGCTGCGAGGTTCAGACGATAGCGATCCACCAGGAACAGAGTCGTCCAGTTAGTCCAAAGAGAGTAGGCCACCATGCTAAGTCCATTCGCCAGGACGAAGGCCCAAAGCCGACGGTCACGCGCGAGTCCCAGCAAGGCGCCGGAACTTGGTGCCGGCGACATGGGTGCAGGATACCGATGCGAAGCCCAATTCCAAAGTGGAATCCACAGAAGACCTAACAGCCCTGTGATGACGAAGGCGGACCTCCACCCACGGGCGAGTGCAACAAATGTGGCCAACGGAGGAGCAAGCATCATGCCGAGACTGACGGCTGCCTGGTTCAGTCCGTTGCCCAATGCCCGCTCGGCAGGCTTGAGATATTGGTGGATGCTCTTCGCCGCTGACGGAATTCCGGCCGCTTCGGCAGCGCCAAGGACAGCGCGGCAGCCTACAAGTCCGGCGAGCCCTCGCGTCAGCCCCGTCGCGATTCCTGCCATTGACCAAACACCGACCGCCGCGCTGGTTACCAGGTTCAACCCGAACCGGTCGATCAGCGTGCCGGCACCCGGCGCGCTCAGGGCGTAGGCAACCGAAAATGCGGACAGTATGAAACCGTAATCGACGTTGGACAGGTGCAATTCGCTGCGTAACAGCGGGGCTAAAGTCGCCAATGTTTGGCGATCGAGGTAGTTGATAGCGGTAGAGAGGACGAAAACGGAAAGAACAAACCAGCGGACATTCGTTACACCCCGAGACTGACTCACTGAAACTCGATCGTCGCGACCTCGCCCGCAGTAGAGAACCGCTGGTTGGTTTTGGGAAAGTATTCGACGGCGATGCGCCGCGCCTTCTGCGCTCCGCAGCTCAGACTCTGCGTGCCGCCGCCGGTGATTGCCACCTTTTCGGGATCGGTGAGGAGCAGCCTGGTTGTCTTATGATCGTCGCTTTCGATCACGAGCCGGGACTGCGAGCCGAGGCAATCGACTTGCTTCAGTGACCCGCTCACTTTGCCCGAAGGCTTGGGACCGTCCCACCAAGGCACCGGTTTCCCGTTCGAAGTTTCGCCGGAATCGCGATACTTCTCTTCGAGCGCATGGACATCGGCGCGGGCCTGCTGCTTGAGGCGTTCGAGATCAGCGGCCTCTTTGCGCCGCTGTTCATCGATGTAGTCCAAGCGCTGCTGTTCTATGGATGCCCTGGCGTGAAGCATCCGCTCCCGCTCGGCAGGATCGGTTGCGGCCTGCGCACCTTGATCCCAGGCCTTGGCCGCGTCGGCGAAATTATGTTGCGCCAAATAGCCTTCGGCCAGCGCCTGCCAGTAAGCTGCGTTGCGCGGATTCCGTTCGGCGGCCGCCTTCCAGTGGGCCAGGCGCTTGGCGGGATCGGTGTCGCGCGCGGCCATCAACGCAAACGGCTCATCCAACTTGGAATTGATGCCGGCGGCGCGCAGTAATGCCTGGGTGGCTTTCTCATTATCCGGCTCGAGCCTGGCGTACTCAACGTAGCAGCGGGCGCTGCCGCTGCCTGCCGCTATGGCTGCTTCAAACTGACGTTTGGCCTCGTCTTTTCGTTCTGCCCGCAAGGCCAGCAAACCTAAACCCTCATGCGCTTCGGCGAGCTTTGCTTGATCCCGCAGCAACGCCTCGTACTCGCCGGCCGATTGAGTTACGGATAACAGATCAGCACGCGTCAATCGAGCGTCGGCATCCGAGACCTGGCGTTCCGCGAAATCGTTGGGACTCATAGGGCGGCTGGGGAGCGCCGTAGTTTGGAAGTTTCCGGCAGCGAAATGGCGTTCGGTTGCGGTCTCGATTTCGGCAGCGGTCTTCCCAAATGCGTTGCGGTACGCCGGATCGCCGGCGACTCCCTTGCGCAAGTTGTACAGTAGAACGCGCAGCTTTCCATAGTAGTCGGGGTCGGTAACCAGCAGATGGATGCGAGCCCAATCGAGATCTGGTTTGGCGGGCGGAGATCCAGCCGTGATCCGAATGCCATCCACCCGCAGCGTGGACATGAATTCCACCAGTCCGTGTTCAAAGTTGGCGGGCATGCGGCTGGTATTGCTGTTTAAGAAGCGGACCGTCAGTTCGGCAAAGAGATTTGCATCGGGGACAGTCTTCTCGTCGAGGACAATATAGTATGCGTCTCGCCCTTCCGTTATGGGGCGGGCTGAACTCCAAGGTTTGGCATCTTTGAGAACGAGGATGCGGATGGGCTGCGGCACCTGGAGGTCGTTTTCGCCGATAAGTTGGCCCAGCGTGTGCCGGAACTCTTCGAAGCGCACCAGATCTTCGCGCGCGGCCTTCGTATTGGCGTTGGTCCAGAGCTCGAACGGGCCGGAAAGGAATTTGACCCAATGGTCTTCCGCCGCCAGCAATCCAGGAAGGAGGGCGAAAACAAACAGCCGCCGCATGCATCTATTATGCCGCCCTTCACCCCGGAGGGAGAGAACTCGGCCTCTGCTAAGATGGAGGCATCAATGGCGCTATCGTCTAACGGTTAGGACGGAGCCCTCTCAAGGCTCAAATACGGGTTCGATTCCCGTTAGCGCTACCAAATCGTTTAGGTCAACGTTAAATTCGCTGTACAAAGGTGGCGTCCGATGCCGCCGAGGACATCGAAAACCAGATTGAGTCCGCCAACATCTTCCAGGGCGTCGTTTTCGGTCGACGATCTCCTGCGCACCGAATTCGAAACCCGTCTGGCGGGCGGCAGCGCGGCCGCCCGACTCGATCCTTTACACTCGTTTGCGTAAGAAAATCAGAATATGGAACGTCCTTTGCCGGATTTGGGCCAGTGGCCCGCGCTCGATTGGGGCCAGTGGAAAAACACAGCCGAAACGCTGCACATGTACATGCAAATTGTCGGTAAAGCGCGCTTAGGCCTCACCACGACGCAAAACCACTGGTGGAACGTGCCGTTCTATCTATCGGCACGGGGGTTGACGACCTCGGCGATGCACGTTGGCCACGGTGCGGTGCTCGATGTTGAGTTCGATCTCATATTGCATGAGGTTGTCTGCCGAACCAGCCGAGGTGAAATCCGCAGGATACCCCTTCGACCGGCCCCTGTCGCCTCTTTTTTTGAAGACTTCACGAAGACGTTGGCGGATCTCGACGTTCCCGTGGAGATTAATCCAATGCCGGTCGAAGTGGCTAACCCGGTTCGTTTCGATCTTGATACAGTCCACCGCAGCTACGACAGCGACGCCGTGATGCGGTTCTGGCAAAGCCTCAGGATAGCGGAGGCGTTGCTCAAGCGATTTTCCACAAACTTCTATGGCAAGATCAGCCCGGTGCATTTCTTCTGGGGCTCATTTGACCTGGCAGTTACGCGGTTCAACGGTAAGAGTGCGCCTGGGCGACCGGGCGCCGATTCCATACAGCGAGAGGCTTATTCGCACGAGGTGATTAGCTCGGGTTATTGGCCGGGCAATGGAGGATACGGCCGCGCGGCGTTTTACGCCTACGCGGCACCGACACCACGAAACTTGGAGCGTGTAGAGTTGAAAGGCAACGGAGGTTTCAACGCCACTCTGGGTGAGTTTGTCTTAGACTACAACGACGCTACAGATTCCGATGACCCGGTCGATACGGTTCTTCAATTCTTCGAACAGACGTATTCGGCGGCAGCGGATCTGGGGGGATGGGACAGGTCAACGTTGGATCGGCACGACGCCATTTCCGCCGACATGAGGCGAAAGATGCCGCAGACGGTCCGCGTCTCCCCCTGACTGATGCGGGCCGACCCCTGTTTTGCGACTCGTCTCTTCTTCTGTTAGTGCCTCCTTTTCTGGGGTAGGTCTGCTCCCCAAATTTGATGTCATCCGGCCGCCTCCAACGCGAATGCGGGCACGGCCGCGATATTCGCCATAAGGTTCTGAGGGAACGCATGTCTGTGTTGAAGCCAGGCTGCATCGTTATAAGAGATCCATGTGGCGCCGTCATTACCTTCCCACACCAGAAGCTTCAGGGGAAGGTCGAGTGCGACGCTGGACGACGCTAACATCAACGGCGTGCCGGCGTTGGGGTTACCGAAGATCAGAAGTTTACACGGCCGCATTTCGAATCCAGCTTTCTCCGCTTCCCCGCTGTGATCGATGACTGCGAACAGCTTTACATTCCGGGCTGCTAAAATCCGTTCGAGCCGCGCGACGGTCTGTTCGACCGGATGTTTCGAAGGAATGGTGACGACCCCATTTTGGGGTGAGCGAGCCCGCTCGGGCAGGGTGTCAGTTGGAAGCTGATCCAGAAATCGGCGCATGGCCGCCACGACGTCTTCCAGATGCGTTTCCAAAGCGAAATGTCCGGTCGGCAGCAACTCCGCGTTCGGGTTGTCCCGGCGAAAGGCTTCCGCGCCCGCCGGCACGAAGTACGGATCGAATTTCCCCCACACAGCCAGAATCGGAGGTTTCGATTTGCGGAAATACTCCTGAAATTTCGGGTAGAGCTTCACGTTGTTGGCGTAATCCAGAAAGAGGTCGAGTTGGATATCGACGTTGCCCGGACGCGCCAACAATGCAGCGTCCAGTGTGTAGCCCTCTGGTTTGATTCGGGACGGGTCCGGAATCCCAACTGAATATTCGTGGCGCAACCCTTCAAGGTTGAGCCCGGCGCGAATGGCGTTCCGATTCTCGATGCTTGGCTCACGCCAATAGCGTTGGATCGGTTGCCAGGCATCACCAAGCCCTTCTTCATAAGCGTTCCCGTTCTGAGACACGATTGCCGTGATGCGTTCGGGCGCCATCAGGGCCAGACGGAATCCGGTAGGCGCACCATAGTCAAACACGTAGATCGCGAAACGTGACAGTTTAAGAGCTTCGGCAAACGCGAAGATCGTCTTGGCCAAAGATTCAAAGGTGTAGACGTAATTTCGCTCCGCGGGAACTTCCGTAAACCCGAAACCCGGCAGGTCTGGGGCAATCACACGATAACGGTCGGCCAGCCGAGGAATCAGATCGCGATACTGAAATGAAGACGTTGGAAATCCGTGTAGCAGCAAGACGACCGGAGCATCAGCCGGTCCCGCTTCGCGGTAGAAGACATCAACACCATCCGCTTCAATGCGACGGTGCGAGGTGATCGGAATGTGTGGTGTGTCGGGCATAGGTTCTCTCGATGTCTCCGTTCGAATCCTTCGGAGACAGTTCGCCGGTCGTGTAAGCAGAAAGCGCAGCGGCGTTGCCAATCTGCCTCGCTCGTTCCACGCCCAACTTTAGTTCGCTCATATTGTCAGGGTTCGAGAGAAAATTTGCCTCAACCCGCAGAACCGTGCAGCGACGGCTACGCCAGTATCTTGCTATTATCCCGCAAAGAATATTCGACGACGAGAGGCGCAAACCCGGGTTCGAGGTGAGGACTGGGCGGCAAACTTGAGGGAGCTAGGCCGGCGCAGCCGACCGTCGTCCGACCGCTGCCCACCGGCGTCCCAGTTCACCGATCAGTGCGCCCAGCCCGATCAGAAGCACGGCCGCTCCTCCGTGCCAGAGTAGAAGATGCGGCGCCTGCTGGAACATGCACTGGAATTGCAGCGGTATCAGCGCCAGGAAAGCGGCCAGTCCGGTTACGGTGGCTCCCAGTCCAGGCGATGCGAACAGGGCTCCGCGCCGGGCGATCAGCCAGTAAACGAAAGCCGCCGGAACGGCGATAATCAGCTCCAACGCCGCACAGGGCCAGCCTTCCGCAACGAAAGGGCCGGACGTGCGCCACGGAAACAGCAACGCAGTTCCGGCGATCGGGAGGCGGCCGGAAACCGTCAGCATAAGCGAAAACGGAATACCCCATCGGCTGCCTGGAACCATTCGCCGCGCCAGCGTGAACGAGAACAGAATTCCGCCGGTCGCGAGAATCGCACCTATCAGGGCCATCTGAACCCCACTCATGAGATGAAAAGCAGCCTTGTTCAGTATTGCGGTCAATCCAACAGCACACACGGTGAACACGGCCAGCAGCTCAAAAACAAGCCTGCTCTGAGAAGGAATAGGCGTCACCGGCAACAGCGAGGATGTGAGCACAGCCTGAATTTTCCTTTGGGTCTCCGGGCTCAGCTCCGGGCCGGACGGCGCGGATGCCCACTTCTCCAACCTGCGTTCGACGCTGTTCTCAACGAAATTATCCGGCACTTTCCCGATCCTTTTCCAGAGCGCGGCGGAGTGCCGTATGCGCGCGGTGAGTTTTCTGTTTCACGGCTCCGGGAGTCGACGAGGTTGCCCTGGCCACCTCAGAGAGGCTCATGCCCGATACCTTCAGCATGATGATTACCTCTCGCTGAGCATCCGGCAGCTTCGCGAGAAGCCGCTCGAAGTGGTCCTCTTGACGCACCGCTACCGGCACTGTTTGATGGACGGCCTCCGGCATGCTCGCCACCAGCACCTCTCGCGAGTCGAGCCGACGTTGCTTCCGGTACGCGTCCAGGCGAGTGTGCCTCGCGATGGCATAGATCCACGGCATCAGAGGCTCGGAAGAGCGGTACGTGTGGCGCGAGCGATGAATTTTGACCCAGCAGTCCTGCAACAGATCTTCGGCATCGCGCTGTGCCATACCGGAACGGCCGAAAAGCGGAGAAGCGGAGGTGAGATGCGCACGACCAACTCTTCGACAGCGGCGGCGTCGGCATTCTGGTAGCGCGTCATAAGGTCCCTGAGCTCGCGGTCGTCAATCGGTGTCTCACCCATCAATTCGGCAATCCGGGCGATTTGGTTACGCTAACCTTCGATCATCGCGTAATTCAATTGTCGCGTACCGGCACGCAAGACCGGCACGGGCATGTCCAGCATGCCGCCGGCCGCTAAACCCATCATGAAGCACATGACGACGTTCCAATAAAACGAGGGCATAGCCCCGCAGATGGAGGTCCCGACAAAGAGGATGGCGGCCAGCAGAATCGAGGCCCGCCGACCGAAAACGTCGGCGAGCGCGCCCCAGATGAATGAGCCCACCGTTGTGCCCGTAAGCCCGCTCAGCGGCAGGAGCGCGACCCTCGCGGCGCTCAGGCCATACTCGGCGCGCATGCCGGGCGTCACGAAACCGAGCGTGGCTGCCTTCATCACGTCGACGACCAGAGCGATCGCAAGCAGCCCGATCTGAATCCAATGCGCCTTGGTGAGCGGCGCGTCTTCCGGCGGAACAATGCCGCCAATGCCGGCGTGACCGGGTTCGCGGCTGGGCAACAGTCCATAGGCCGCCACCGCCACCCCGGCGACGATCAGTCCCATGCCAATCAGCATTCCAGTGCTCATCGGCATGCCGGCTAAGTGAAAGCCGTTGTGCCGCCCCATCAAGAACATGGGCACGTGCAGGGCGACCCCGATTGCGACCATGAGGGAACCGCACCAAAAGGCAACCACGTTATACCAGTGAGCGAATAGTGACGCTTTGCGAAAATCGGCCGGGGTGGCAAGAGCCATTCAGAAACTCCTTTTGTGGACGGCTTCTCAAGCCGGGGCAGTGGCTTCCAATGCAGCCCACGAACCATAGTTCGCCGGATCGAGCGTTTAAGTTACGGGCGCGAAGAAATCGGCGTCAGAAAAAAGACTAGCGGCACTGCGTAACTTTCCGCCTGCCCGGAGCGAAGCAGAGTTACGTGAGGTGAAATGCATTTGCGCGCCGCCGGGGCGCCGCCTGTTTGTTGCGGCAAACTGCTTGCGCACGCGATTCCCATTGCGGCTATGCATCAATTCGTAAGCGTAAGGCGTGTTGCCATCGCCCTTTCAACGTGCATCCTTCCCCTGTGCGCGCAACAGGCTCCGCCGTCTCCTGATCGACCGTGGCCGGTTCCCCAGGATGCGCGGTTTCAGGCGGAGCTAGCGTCCGCGCTAGCGATGACTAGGCCGACAGTCGATCCGAACCACGTCTATACACTTCCAGAACTCGTGGACATCGCGGAGCGGAATAATCCCGAGACTCGTGTTTATGGGAGCAGACAGAACAGCGAGCCGCGGCTGCCGGAATCGCCCGGAGTGCCCTGTACCCCACCGTCGCCGCTCTGGCATCGGCGTCGTATAGCCAGTACTCATTATTCGTGACCAGGTTTTATCACCAGGACCTCGCCACATTCCCCGCGACCCTGAGCGTTAACTATACGCTTTTCGATTTCGGCGCGCGTGGAGCGAGAATCGATCAGGCGAAGGCCAACCTGCTCGCGGCCGACTTCACTTTTAACGACGCCCACCGCAGAATCATATTTCAGGTTGCGGACGCGTACTACCGTCTGTTGGACGCAATGTCCCAAGAAGAGGCCGCTCAGGAAACGTTGAGCGATGCCCAAACGGTACAACAAGCGATCGAAGCGAGGCTTGCCAACGGCCTCGCGACTCTGCCGGATGTTCTCGAAGCTCGCGCCGCGCGAGCCCAGGCGCGATACGAAGTGGCTTCCATCCGCGGCCTGGAAGAGATCGCGCATGCGGTGCTCGCTAGTGTATTAGGCATCGCTCCGTCGGTTCCTTTGCGTATAGAGGATATTTCCAAGGTGTCCCTGCCCGAAAGCGTCGAAGAGCCCCTGCAAACGATCATCGCGCGGGCCCTGAGCCAGAGACCGGATCTGTTGGCCGGAGTTGCACGGCTGCGCTCCGCCGATGCCGCCGTTCGCGAGACCCGTGCGGCCTAGTATCCGCGGCTCGGCTTTTCCGGTGATTGGGGCCACAGGAACTCCTACGGGAGCCAAAATCTCAATCCATTCATTTCATCTCATATCTATCCCTACTCGGCGCAGTTGAACCTGAGCTGGACTATTTTCGACGGCGGCGCTCGACGCAACGAACTGGCCGCCGCAGATGCGCAACGACGGGAAGCGCAGGCGCAAGTAGCGGTCTCCCGGGACCAGATTGAAAACGAAATCTGGACGGCTTACTCCAACTGGAAAACGGCGCAGGGCCAGAGACAAGCCGCGGATGCTCTCGTGGGCGCCGCCGAGCAATCCTATTCCGCCGCGACTGAATCCTTTCAGGCGGGAGTGCGGACATTTATCGACGTGACGACG
>JAFAWA010000342.1 GCA_019242155.1 Terriglobia bacterium
CCAGTCTCCGTCTCCGTCATGACCGTGCCGGGTATTGCGCAGACGAGATACCTGGTGGTCTTCGAGGAGGTCCCTGGAACCGATGTTGCGCCGGTCCAAACGGAACCGGTAGAGAAAGAGCAACTGATAACCGAGCGCATCAAGGAACTGGAAGACGAACTGGCCAGCACCAAGCGCTATCTGCACTCCGTCATCGAAGAGCAGGAAGAGGCCGGCGAAGAGTTGAAGTCGGCGCACGAGGAGGTTCAGTCTTCTAACGAGGAGTTGCAGAGCACCAATGAGGAACTGCTCACCGCTAAAGAAGAGCTGCAGTCCACCAACGAAGAACTCACCACCCTCAACGACGAAATGCAGAGCCGGAACATGGAGCTGCAAGACGTCAACAACGATCTCATCAATCTCCTGAGCAGCGTGAACATTCCTATCGTGATGCTGGGCAATGATCTGCGGATTCGCCGCTTCACGCCGCAGGCGGAACGGATTTTGAATCTGCGGCCCAGCGATGTCGGCCGGCCGGTCAGCGATTTCCGCTTGAAGATCAACCTGCCTGACCTGGTGGCGCTGTGCCAGGAGGTCATCAATACCTTAGTGCCGCGCGAGCGCGAGGTTTCCGACCCGGAGGGCCGGCTGTACTCCGTCTGGGTACGGCCCTACCGTACGGCGGACAACCGGATCGATGGCGTCGTTTTGGCATTGTTGGATGTCACCGAGCGCAAACATTCGGCCGAAGCGCGGTACCGGCGGCTGTTCGAGACCGCTAAGGATGGAATCGTAATGGCTGATGCCAACACGGGAGAAATCGTGGACTCCAATCCGTTCGTTGCCGAACTGTTCGGCTATCCGCGGTCCCGTCTGATGGGCGCGAGATTCTGGGAGAGCGATCTGTTCCGGAATTCAGATCTCGGCGAATCGCTACGGTTGGAAGTACAACAACACGAGTTTGTGCAGAAGAATCTGGATCTGCCCACAGTCACCGGGCGGCCAATACCCGTGGAAGTCGTCGCTTCGTTGTATCTGGAGGGAGAGAAGCGGGTAATTCAATTCAACATCCGTAACATAAGCGCTCGCAAGCAGCTCGAAGAGCAGATGCGGCGAGACGAAGTTGAATTTCGTCAGGCCGACAAGCTGGAAGCCGTGGGAAGACTAGCGGGCGGTGTGGCCCATGAGTTCAACAACATCCTGACCGCAATCCTGGGCTATGCCGATCTGCTTCGCTCTTACCTGGCAAGAAACGAGCGCGGGCTGCAGATGCTGGGGCAAATCCAATCCAGTGCGGATCGCGCCTCCGCCCTCACTCGCCAGCTTCTGGCGTTCGGACGCAGACAGATCGTAAGCCAGGCAATGTTGGACGTGAACCGCGTCATCACCGACATGCGCCAAATGATTTCGGTGCTGCTGCGGAACAACATCGAACTGAGCATGCAACTCAAACCTGCTATAGGTTGTGTCCGCGCGGACCAAACGGAACTGGAGCAGTTAATCCTGAACCTGGTGCTCAATGCTCGCGATGCCATGCCCAACGGCGGCAAGGTGACGCTTACCACTGCCGACGTGGATGCGGATGAGAGCTTTTCGGAAAAGCATCCCACCGTCGCTCAGGGCCAGTACGTTTCGATTACCGTAAAGGACACCGGAACGGGTATGGACCAGGAGACCCAAGCCAGGATGTTCGAGCCGTTTTTCACGACCAAACCCAAGGGCGGCGGCGTAGGTTTAGGTCTGCCCACCGTGTACAGCATCGTGAAGCGGAGCGGCGGCTACGTTTGGGCCTACAGCGAATTGGGACTAGGCACCACATTCACGGTTTTTCTACCCCGCTTCCAGGACGCAGAATGCGGTGCGGAGCCAGCCCCAACCGATGTTCCCGAACCGCTGGGAACCGAGACCGTTCTTCTAGTCGAGGACGAACACGCCGTGCGCGAGCTCGGGCGCAGATTCCTCGAGATCCAGGGCTATCGCGTCTTGGATGCCGCCGGCGGCCCGGAGGCGTTGCGCATCTCGCGGGAACACGAGGGAGCTATCCAACTGATGGTGACCGATGTCGTCATGCCGCGAATGAGCGGACGCGAAGTGGCCTTGCAACTCGCGCGTGAGCGGCCCGAGATGAAGGTGCTCTACACTTCAGGCCACACCGAAGATGCCATTGTGGCTCACGGCGTTTTGGAACGCAATGTGGAGTTTTTGCAGAAGCCGTTCACGCGGCAGGCGTTGGTCCGAAGAGTGCGGCAGATCCTCGATGATCGTCAGGCTGAAGGAAACACAAATGAGTCCTAGCCGCCAAGTGGATGTTGTCGTCGTGGGAGCCTCCGCCGGCGGTGTCCACGCCCTGCGGCAGTTGGTTTCCGACCTTCCAGCCGGCCTCGACGCGGGAGTGTTCATCGTCTTACATACGCTGCCCTCGGCCGAAAGCCTGTTGCCTCAGGTGCTGAACACTGTCAGCAGCATCCCGGCCGTACAAGCCGCGGATGGGACGCTGTTCGAAACCGGAAGAATCTATGTCGCGCCGCCCGACCGGCACCTCCTGTTTCAGGACGGTACTGTGAGAGTGATCCGCGGACCGAAGGAGAACCGCCACCGGCCCTCCATCGATGTTCTGTTCCGCTCTGCGGCCATGGCGCACGGCGCTAACGTGTTGGGAGTTCTCCTGAGTGGGTCGGATGACGATGGATCGGCCGGCCTGATGTCCATTAAACACCGCGGGGGATTGACCATCGTTCAGAATCCTTCAGACGCCGCGTACCCTCACATGCCGCAGAATGCGCTGCGCACCGTGGGGCCGGATTTTATTCTACCGATCGCGGAGATTGGTCCCTTGATCAAAAACCTGGTGGAAGGGGAAAATCAGAATAGCAGCGAGGCTGGTATGTCGGAACTGGAAAATAACCCCGCTGGACACGAGGAAGTTCCGCCTCAGGACACCAATAGCATCGGAGTTCCTAGTGCCTTCACCTGCCCGGATTGCAGTGGGACACTGTGGGAACTGCAGGACGGCGAATTGTTGCGCTATCGCTGCCGGGTTGGGCATGCCTACTCTTCCGACAGCATGATCGACGCGCAGTCCGATGCGGTGGAACGAGCCCTCTGGTCGGCCGTGCGCACCTTAGAAGAAAGCGCGTCGATCTGCCGCAGGATCGCAAGCAAAACTACGATTCTGCAGCGCGAACTCAACCAAAAGGCCGAGGAGCGGCAAGAGCACGCGCGCGTCATCCGTAAGCTTTTGCTGGAAGGAACCGCGTGACGATGTTCGGCTGCGAACATTGGTAAGCTAAAGAAACCCCCCGAGTTCCTGCGGCATGTGCCGCATTTGCCCTACCCTCGGGTGAGCCCCCACGGAGGAACTATGTTTACCGGCGAAAGCAGAGCGCAAACAGATCACGGCTATGTCGCGACCCAAGAGCGCTGGCGGCGGCTCAAGGCGGAATCCCAGCGGTTGCGAGTAGACTTTGTGCGCTCCGAGTTGGAGATCTGTTACACCATCGCGACGTTCTTCGATGGTTCGCGCAGCTCTGAACATGTGCGCGACACCTGCCGTCTGACGGCAGCGAAAGGCTACAGTACGATCGCGAAGCTGTTGACCAACCCCGCCGCGCCGGAGATTGAAGCACACCTCCAGGCGAAAATGAAAAGGCTCCGCGATGCGTTAAAGCTAAGCCGTCCCGAACGGGCGGAAGCAGCCGATGCGCCATTCCGTAAGCAGGCGAACCACGCCAAGTCTCACCTCCCCACGCAGCCGCTGGATACGCTGACGGAGCGGGAATTCGAAGTTCTGACGAAAATCGCGGAAGGGCACAGCACCAAGGAGATCGCGGCCCTGCTTGGCGTTTCGTTCAAAACCGCCGCCTGCCACCGTTCGCGAATCATGGAGAAGCTCCATATCCATCAGACCGCCAAGCTGGTGCGGTACGCGGTCCGGCACGGCGTGGTGAAGGTCTAGCTTTCGAGCACCTTCGCAATCTCATCCGAATCATACGGCACCACCACCGGTTGGTTGCCGAATGTCGAGCGGATCAAAGCGCCATCCGGCGTCTGCAAGCTCCCCGTGTGATATTTGTAGATGAAATCCGGATCCTTCAAAACGTGGCCCGTTAGTACAGCCACCACATCCTCGTCCGCCCGTATGGTCCCCGCGGCAGTGAGCTTACGCAGGCCGGCCAAAGTCGCTGCCGACGCCGGTTCGCAGCCGATCCCGCAGCGCCCTATAACCGCTTTGGCATCTGCGATCTCCTGTTCACTCACCCTTTCTACGACGCCTTCCGAATTGCTCACCTCGAACAACGCCTTCGGCCAGGAGACAGGGTCGCCGATCTTGATAGCCGTCGCCAGTGTCTCCGGATGCTCCACCGCTTTCAACACAGCCTTGCGGCGCGCCTTCGCCGGCTGGTGCGCAAGCTCATAAAACGGAGCCGCGCCTTCCGCCTGAATCACCGCCAGCCGCGGCAGACGGTCGATGAGCCCCAGTTCTTTCATCTCGCGCAGCGCCTTCCCGAATGCCGACGTGTTCCCCAGATTGCCGCCCGGCAATACGACCCAGTCCGGCACCCGCCAATCCCGCTGGTCCAACATCTCGGTCATGATTGTCTTCTGGCCCTCGATGCGAAACGGGTTAATGGAATTCAAAAGGTAAATGCCCAGTTTTTCGGCGAGCTGCCGGACCAGCGCCAGAATCTGGTCGAAATTGGCTTCCACCTGCAAAGTACGCGCGCCGTATTCGAGCGCCTGCGCCAGCTTTCCGTACGAGATATTTCCGTGCGGGATGAAGATGATCGGCTGCAAACCGGCTGCGCTCGCGTAAGCCGCCATCGAAGCCGATGTGTTGCCCGTCGAAACGCAGGCCACGCGGGACATTCCCAGGCGGAGTGCCTGCGCCGTGCCGCACGTCATTCCGTTGTCTTTGAACGAGCCTGTGGGGTTGTAGCCCTGGTGCTTGAAAACCAACTGGTCGAGCCCGCCATACTGGGCCGCCTGCCGCGCCTCGAGCAGCGGCGTGTTGCCTTCGCGCAACGTGACCACACAGTTGTAAGAGTTCAGAAACGGAATGAACTCGCGGTAACGCCAAACCCCGCTTTGATCGAGCGGCATGTTCGAAGCCCGGCGCTCCCGCCACACCCGCTTTAACATGAGGGCCGACTGTTCCGGCGCCTCATACATCGTCTCGAGCAACCCTCCGCAGTGCGGGCAATTGTAAATCACTTCCGTGATGGGAAACCGCGCGCGGCAATTCTCCGAGAAGCAGACCAGTTCGGCCATGAAGTTTCATTATAGGGAGGTTTGAGACGTGTCACTGAAACGTAGATGGGTGCGCGACATGAAGTGATAGACTTTTCTGAGCCGCGACCAAAGGGAGCGGTCGCATCGGTCGCAGTGATCTATCTCCTCCGTCGATCGCCGTCGAACCATATCGCAAGGCGATCATGACCATCAGCGTGCGTCCTCCTCCCTCCGCGCGGTTCGTCTACGCCCTGCCGCTACACTGGAATCATGCCGCCGCCGGTGCTCTCCGTTCGCGAACTGAGCAAAAACTACGGAAGCCTTGTCGCGGTAGATGGGATCTCCTTCGAAGTCGCGCGCCAGGAGATCGTCGGCCTTCTCGGCCCTAACGGCGCCGGCAAAACTACAACCATCAATATGATTTTGGGCGTGCTCGAACCGAGCGGCGGCAGCATCCGCATCGAAGAGGTCGATTTAGCAAAGCGTCGCTCACAGGCCCTCGAACGAACCAATTTCGCCGCAGTGTATGCGCCTCTGCCCGGAAATCTTACAGTAGAGCAGAACCTCCGCCTCTTTGGCCTCCTCTATCGCGTCAAGAAACTTGGCGAGCGCATCGAGCAACTCATCCACGAGTTCGGCCTAGACGCGTTGCGGCATGCCAAGTGTGGAGTGCTCTCATCGGGAGAGCAGACCCGAGTGTGTCTGGCCAAAGCCATGCTCAACCGGCCCCGCCTCCTGCTGCTCGATGAACCGACAGCTTCGCTTGACCCGGCTACCGCCCAGGAGATCCGCGTCATGATTCGTCAGTTCGCCGCCGCCGGCCCCACGGGCGTTCTCTGGACCTCGCACAACATGTACGAAGTCGAGGAGGTATGCGACCGCGTCCTGTTCCTTTCTCACGGCAAAATTCTGCTCGAAGGCAACCCCAAGACACTTCCCGGGGAACACGGCCGAGAGACGCTTGAGGACCTCTTCATTGCGGTCGCACGCGAACCGCTGGCGCTGGCGCGAGCCTAGCCCGTGGCCTTCGAACGCACCGCGGCCATCGTTCTGCGGCAATACTACCTGCTTCGCGGCAGCCCGGCGCGGGTCTTGCCCCTTTTCGCGTGGGTCACCATCGACATGGTGCTCTGGGGTTTCATGAGCCGCTATCTCAACACCTTCACCGCGTCGCGCTTCAATTTCATACCGGCCCTACTCGGTGCCGTCTTGCTGTGGGACTTTTTCATTCGGGTCATGCAGGGCGTAACCACGGCCTTTTTCGAAGACGTCTGGTCGCGCAATTTTCTGAACTTTTTCGCGAGCCCTCTGCGTGTCACGGAGTACCTCGCTGGCCTCGTGATCTCGAGCATCGGCACAAGCATCATCGGCCTCGTTGTCATGCTGATCCTCTCCACCATCATCTTCGGGCTGTCGCTTTTCTCTTACGGAATCGTACTCGTGCCCTTTCTTCTGGTGCTGTTCTTGTTTGGGATTGCGCTCGGTATCGTCGCGACCAGCCTGGTCCTCCGTCTCGGCCCGGCGGCCGAATGGTTCATCTGGCCCATCCCGGCTCTAATTTCGCCCTTCGTAGGTGTCTTTTATCCGCTTACCACGCTTCCCGCATGGATGCAGTCTGTGGCCCGCGTTCTGCCTCCCTCCTACGTATTCGAAAATCTGCGGGCTATGGTTTCGAACGGGAAGCCCTCCGCGTTTTCGCTTGCTGCCGCATTGCTTTTAGCTGCCGCGGATATTCTGATCGCCTGCTGGATCTTTGTCCGCACCTATCGCCGGGCGGTGCGGACCGGACTCATCGCGCGGTATAGCGCTGAGACCCTGACTTAAGTCTGCAGCGCAGCCAGAGGATACTGGATGCTTTCGAGCAGCCATTCACGATTCGCCCGCACGTCGCCCCGCAGCGCTTCGCACAGACGCTCGCGTTGTGCGAACAACCGGTAGCCTTGCCGCGGGCGCAGATAACCTCGCGCCTGGGGCTCGCGCGCGAATACTGCCTCCTCCCCTTCTTCGGCCGCCATGCGCTCATACCGGCGGCGGTTATCGAGCAGCGCCTTCACCAGAAACGGCATCACGATCGAATAGTCGGCCTGCATCGATTCGGTAGTTTGCAGGTACGTGTCCTTGTCCACCTTTCCCCACGTTACAGCTTCACCCGGCGGGCAGGACGAGAGCGAACCATCCGTCACCGGCGCCGTCACAATCTGCACGTCGAAGAGATATCCGCGCACGTCCGGCAATCCCAGGACCTGTCCCAGCGCCGGCTCGGGTTGCAGATTGTAATTCTTAGGCACGCCTCCTCCGAGAATAATCGTCCCCAAAGCCTGTACCGGGTTCTCAAAAAGTCCCCAGCGGTGATAGGCGCACGCTTCGAACACCTCGGCATGCAGGTCGAGGTTGAAGCCGTATTCGGGAATCAGTCCGGCTTCGCGCATCGCCCACAGCTTCATCGAATTCAAGAACACGCTGCCGTCCGCGGGTGCGCCTACGAACACCGGAATCGCCAGCTGATGGCAGGTAGAGAGCAATCCCGGTGCGACTCCGTTTCTCTCCTCTTGAGCCGCGTAGTATTTTCCTAAAAGGTGCCGCAGTTCCGTGCCTGTCATCGCGCGTTGAAACTCAGGACCCGCCAGTACCGCGGCCAGAAAACGGTCCTGATCGAGCAGAACGCCTTCGTCAAACGCCATGTCGGTGACCCGAATGGTGCCTTCTTCGCGCAGCGCCGCATCATCGCTGAAGATCGACACCTCGTGCACCGGTCCCGACTTGTACGCATCCAGGCTGCGGTGCCCATCGTGGTAGCAAACCGCATCCGTGGTGCTCAAATAAGCCACCCAGCCCGTTTCGAGCAGCGGCAGCAGCCATGTCTGGTGCTGGCCCGACACCGTGACCGGTCCCGAAATCGCCAGCGTCAGCGGGCAGCCCATGCCGATCGCGCGATCGAGAATCTGATAAATCCGGCGAAGATACGCCCCGCCGAATGCGGGCAGGCAGAACGTCAGAAGCTCGTGTAAGCTTTCGCACTCGTCTACGCGCCGTACCCGTAGATAGCGGCGCGGTTTGTGCGGCTGGCTGGATTCAAGAGACATCCCTTCGACCATAGCAAACTGGTCTCCGTGTTAAGGTAAGGTGAAAACTCGTCAATGAACCTGCTCTTTATCGGCGACATTTTCGCGGCGGCGGGTCGGCGGATTGTAGCGGATCATCTCGAGGACATCATCAAAACCAACCATATCGACCTCGCCATTGCCAATGCCGAGAATGCCGCGGGCGGATTTGGCCTCACCCCCGCGATCGCCGAGGACCTGTTCCGCCTGGGTCTGGACGTACTTACTTCCGGCAACCACATCTGGGACAAGCGCGAGCTTTACGACTATCTCGACCGGCAGCCGCGCCTCCTACGGCCCGCCAACTACCCCGACGCGCCGGGAAAAGGCATCGCCGTCGTCCGCGCCCGCAACGATATCGAGTGCGCCGTGATCAATCTGCAAGGCCGCACGTACATGCCGGTCACTGATTGTCCTTTCCGTAAGGCCGATCAAATCCTGAGCGACATGGACCCCGCAATCAAGGTCAAGTTCGTGGACTTTCACGCCGAAGTAACCAGTGAGAAAATCGCGATGGGCTGGTACCTCGATGGCCGTGTCTCCGCCGTGGTCGGGACCCACACCCACGTTCCCACCGCCGACACCCGTATTCTCCCCGGCGGCGCCGCTTACCAGACCGATTGCGGGATGACTGGACCGTACCATTCCGTCATCGGCGTCGAAACCGGCATCATCATCCAGCGATTTCTAACGGCCATGCCGGGAAGGATGGAAGCTGCGCGCGACGCGCCCGAACTGCACGCCGTGATCGTCGAAGTGGATGAGGCCACCGGCCGGGCGCGCGCCGCCCGCCGCCACACGGTGAGCGGAGATTGAGACCGAAACGCCCCTGTATTCCAGTGTTACGATCAATATCAACGCACCGCGAGTTGGGCGGCCCCAACCCGGCTCGCTTTCTGCGCCGATGCCGCTTTGAGCCCCGGCGGTGCAGGCAAGCCAATAGAGAATTCGATGAGCGGAATCAACCGAGCGACGCTACAGTCATTTATCAGTAGCGCCTCGTGTGTGGTGAGTCAGGAAGTCGCCGGGGAACTGTTCGAACTTTTTAATCAGATCGCGCTCTTGCGTTATGAAGAGGCCGCCAGCAATGGATTCCTCATGCTGTGTCCGCCTACCGGCGTCCCTCCGGTGCTGGCGCTCAAACTGGAATCGCCCTTCGACATCACAGACATCCGGGGCGTGCGCAAAATGCTCCAGATCTCCGACGAACAGTTGTGCGTCTTGTGTGACGGCCGGATGGTTCTCGGATTCGTTGCGATGAATGCGGATCACACCGATACTCTGATGATCCAGTTCCGCGGTCATGGCGTTTGGGAAGTACGCCAAGGGGGCTGCACCATCGCGCAGATCGACGCGACAGAAGGAGAGTTGCTCGCCTTGGGCTTGAGTGAGCAGCATTTCTTATCCGTTGTTCAGCAAGCTTTCGAAGGCCTGCCTGAGCCCCGGGCGCAACATCTTTGGACCCTCGTGGCCGCGGCCCAGCGGCAGTTGCGAGGTACCAACGTGCTGATTACCGAACACGCCGCGGCCGAAGCGCGGCGCATGGAAAGTCAGTGTACCCGCATTGAGCCGGTTGCCCTGACTCCTCTCCTCATGAGCCGCCTCACCGGCATTGACGGCACTGTCGTAATCGATACCAACGGCATCTGCCACGCAATCGGCGCAATTCTGGATGGCCCCGTCTCCGCGCGCGGCGACAGGCGTCGCGGGGGCCGCTACAATTCGGCTCTCATGTATGTCGATCACTCCAGGTTCCCGAGCCTGATCGTTGTCGTGTCGCAGGATGGGATGGTCGATCTCGTCCACCGTGAGAAGGAGTATCCGCGGGAATGACCCCGTGGGACACTCTGCCGAAAGTAGAACTGCATTGCCACCTGCTCGGCGTGATCAATCCCGCGCTTCTGTCGCGCATTCGTGAGGAAGGCGGCCCTATTCTGGTCCCGCCTGAATCGCTCGCCGCCGTCTATCCGGTCTCTGATCTGGATTCGTTCAAACGTTGGGTCGAAATTTTGAAACCGTACCAGACTGCGCGCATGGAAGCGATGCGTCCGCTCTTAGCCGCGCATGTCTCCAATTTGATCGAGCAGCGCGTAGTCTATGCCGAGATCATGCTTTCGCCCACCACCTTTCCGCCTGAGCCCAAGGCCTTCCTGGACGCTTTTCACCGCTGGAGAGAATGGGCTTCGGATCTCGAGCGCGGGCGCATACAGGTCGAATTTATTCTGGTTCTTCCGCGGACCCTCGCGCCTGAGTTGTTGGAGCGCGATACCGTAAACGCACTCGATCTCCACCGCGCCGGATTGGTTGCCGGAGTAGCTTTGGTCGGAGTGGAAACCGGCGAGAGCATTTGCCGGTTCGCCGGCTCTTTTGAACGCTGGCGCGATGCCGGTCTCGGCATCGAAATTCACGCCGGCGAGCACACCGGACCGGAGTCCGTCTGGGACGCCATAAAATACGGCAAACCGCATCGCCTGGGACACGCCCTTTCGGCTTTTGAGGATCCCGCACTTTTGGAGCACATCCGGTCCCAGGGAATTCACATCGAGTTCTGTCTTACCAGTAATCTCCGTACCAGCGCCGTAACCGATATCAGCCGGCACCCGATTCAAACGGCGAAGAAATTGGGAATCAGTTTTGGCCTGAATACCGACGACCCCGGCGCTTTCGATTGTTCCCTTCAGAGTGAATATCAGACGGCGTCCGACAACTTCGGCTTCACCTCCGAGGATTTCACAGCCGTGTTCCGGAACGCCTTGGCTGCGCGGTTTGCGCCGCGGTTGCGGCATCCCGCGCACGCCGAGTGAATGCGCGGATGGGGCCGAGCCGCGCGCGTCCGCACCCTTCAGAATCCCTACGTGATATACGGATACTCCGGCGAATAAAGAAATGCCGCGTCGCTTTCAATCAGCGAAACCTCAAATGGAGCGCCCCCGGCGAGCAGATTACCGGGATCGAGAACATAAATCGGATCCTTGTGGTGCAGCCGGAATCCGCTCGCGCGTAGCGCCTCGCCTCCGATCGGCGTAGACGCCGCCCCAATCAATTCGCACGTATGCGGATCAGCGAGCGCGGTTCGCGTTGCCGTCGCGTAAGCCGCATTCCACTCTTCGGGATCGGACGAGCCGATGCGCAGATCGGCAATGCGCATCACACCCGCTACCCGAGAAAGAACGAACCATCCCATTCGCTCGCCATTGCGCTTCATCAGAAACGCCGTCATGCTCGCGCCCGGGCACGCCAGGTAGTAATTCATCAGATCCACCGTTCGGCGGCCTGCCGGATAAGGAGCCCCTGTCTCAAACAATGGCTCGTGCTCGCGTGCGAACTCCAAAATAGCCGTAGCCTTCCACCCTGCCGCAGCCCGCGGCGCTGCGCGCGCGCTCCATATCGCGTTGCGCGTAAGGCGAAGCGGCGCTTTCCATCCCCGCCGGGATGGGTCCGTTCGGAACTGCCGCCATGGGCGCACCACGCGCACGAAGAACGCAAGCTCTCCAGCCGCTTTGTACCCGAGTTTTGGAAGAATCTGCCGCGTGTCGGCCGACCCTCCAATCGCCAGCAGAACCGGAAACAGCGCCGCCAGTTTCCGCAGCAGAAGCACGCCCGCGCCTGGGGACCGGCGGCTCGAAGCCCAATCGATCAAATAGCTGGCTGCGACCCTCCGGCCGCCAACACAGTACGTCACAGGGCAAACGCAGGCATGCGCCGCGATCTCTGAGCCCTCCATCCAGGCATAGCTGCGCGAGCCCTGCCAATCGGGCCTCGGCGTATCGTACTTCCAGCGTAGGAGCGCCTCGTCAAGAAAGGGCGCGGTTGTGGGCAGGCGAAAGGCCGAAGCCAAAAACTCCACTACCCCGCCGCGTTCGGCAGGGGAAAGGACCGCGAGCGGCAAACTTCATCATGAACTTCGCTCTATCCCTTCGCAAGGCGGCGGCTTTGCGATCTGCTCTGCTGCCGCCCGTGGACGTGCAATTCCCAGGCCCTGCCGGGAGCGGTACTGCCTTGCTCTACAATGTAAAGCGTGGAAGCGCAACTGCAAATTGCCGAGGAACGGCTAAACTCTGTCAAACGCGAAATCGGGAAAGTGATCGTCGGCCAGGAGGATGTCGTCAATGGCGTTCTCATCTGCCTGCTCGCCGGCGGCCACGTTCTTCTGGAAGGTGTTCCAGGACTTGGCAAGACCACACTGCTGCGTACACTAGCGCGGACCCTCCAACTGAAGTATTCGCGAATACAGTTCACGCCCGACCTGATGCCCGCCGACATCGTCGGCAGCATGATCATCGAAGGCGATGACCGCGGCGCTAAGGCACTACGCTTTCAACCCGGCCCCATTTTTGCCAACCTCGTGCTGGCCGACGAAATCAACCGTGCCACCCCCAAAACTCAATCGGCTTTACTCGAAGCCATGCAGGAGCGCACCGTAACTAGCGGCACGGTCACCCACGAACTGGATCAGCCTTTCCTGGTCATGGCGACGCAAAACCCCATCGAAATGGAAGGAACCTACCCGCTTCCGGAAGCCCAGCTGGACCGCTTC
>JAFAWA010000108.1 GCA_019242155.1 Terriglobia bacterium
CCCGCCGAACGCGTAGCGCGGCCTTCGGTCGAACCGGCCAGCAAAAACTCCTCTGTCCCCAGGATTTTCCCTTGCAGTAGAATCTGTTCGGGCATTGCGCCAAATTGTTCTTTTAGAACCCCTTACTGTAACACAGAATTCCTGAGATTAAAGCTGATCCCATAGGACTTACGAAATATGTCCCACCTCCGAGCAATGTTGGCAATCCCTCTGCTCACAGCGGCCTGTTGGGCCGCCGGAGCAACGGAGCCCGCCCCGAAGCCGGCTGCGGCTGTGACGCAACGGCCGTCTGCGAAGCCGTCCTCGCAACCAGCCAAAACCGATGCGCAAATCGAGCGCGACATTCGCGCCCGGCTTGCCAAATCGAAAATCGGATCCGAGAAGTTTCAGGTTCGCGTGCAGGGCGGGGTTGCCACGTTCGAGGGCAAAACCAACGTGATCCAGCACAAAGGTGCCGCCACCCGTATGGCCAAAAGCGCCGGCGCAGTGGCGGTTGCGAACCACATCGAAATCAGCGAAGCCGCCAAGGAAAAAGCTGCGCAGAACCTAGATAGCGGCCGCCGCCGCGCGCAAGTTAAGCGCGGCGACCCACGTTCGGAAACGGCCACCGCCCGGCAGCAAAGCCGCTAAAAGCGGGCGTGCTACACTGAGCGGATAACGCGAGCCGCTATGAAAGCCCTCAGTGTATTCGTTTTCGCCGGCGCTGCTTTATTCGCGCAAAACGCCCCGCCACCGGCCATGCCCAACTTGCCCGATGACACGGTGATCGCCATTTTTGAAGACGGCACGAAGTTCACCATGGGCGATTTTAAGGCCTTCTACGCTGTGATTCCACCCAACGCGCAGCAGGGCGCGCTCCGCGATCGAAAAGGCTTTCTGCAGCAGTGGGAACTTTTCCGCAAACTGGCCGCGGTGGCCGAAAAGAAGAAACTCGATCAGACCAGCCCGAGCCGCGAAGCGCTGGAATATAACCGCCTTTTCATAATGAGTCAGGCCGCGGTGAACGAGGAGGTCACGGCCGCCGTTCCACAGCCCGATGAGCTCCATAGCTATTACGAAACGAATAAAGAAAACTTCAAGCAGGTGAAGGTAAAGGCCATTTACATCACCTTCAGCAAAGAGCCTGCTTCGAAGCTAGTGGCCGGCAAGCCGGTGCTGGGACAGGAAGATGCGAAAGCCAAGGCCGAAAGGCTGCTTGCGCAAATCCGCTCGGGGGCGGATTTTGTGAAGCTGGTGCGCGAAAACTCCGAGGACGCGGACTCGAAGCAGAAAGACGGTGACTTCGCCACGCTCCGCCCCAGCGATAATATTCCCGATGCGATCAAAAGAGCGGTCTTCGCTTTAAAGCAAGGCGAAGTCAGCGAACCGGTGGAGCAGCCCAACGGATATTATCTGCTGCGGGCGGAAGAGATCGGTTATCGTCCGGAAAGCGAAGTGCGCAACGAGGTCATTGAGAGTTGGAAACAGGAACACTTCCGCCGCTGGATGCAGCAGATGCATGATTCGGTCAAGGTGCAATTCACGAGTCCGGAGTTTTTGAACGGCACTGCTACACCCGCGGCGCCCGCAAAGTAAGCCCCTCTCTCTGCTTCGCGGTTCACTCCTAACGCGTGCGATTCGGGTACCCTGAGAACTTGCCGGAATCGACCGTACAACTGAACGAGCGCAAATCTCTCCCTCCGACGAGTGCCGGGCAAAGAGTTGCCTTCTGCGCCGTCCCGTATGGGCTCGGGCTACTCCTGCTGATCAACACCAAACCGCTATGGTTGGATGAAGTCATTCAGTTGAGCGCCGCGTCGAGCGCCGCGTGGCAGCAATTACTGCACCGGGTGGCTGCAAATTCGGGAAGCGCCCCCTTAGGCTACGTTCCAGAGTGGATTTTGATTTCTGCGTTTGGGCCTCATGTGTGGGCAGCGCGGCTCCCCTCCGTTCTGGCAGGAGCAGGGGCGATGGCTGTGTTCGTGCGGCTGTGCGGCAGGTTCGTTTCGCGTACGAGTACGCTTGCCCTCGCGTCCGCGCTCTGGATTGTGTGCCCGCTGCTGCTTCGCTACTCTTTGGAGGCTCGGCCGTACATGCAGGGCGTACTGTTTGCGATGTTAGCCGTGTTGGCACAGTTCCATCTGGCTGAGAGAACGTCGCTCAAGTGGGCTCTGCTGCTAGGAGCTTTCCTGGTGGCTGCCGTCTACTCACAACCGTTCGCGTTGTTCGCTCCGCTGGGATTCGCGGCATGGACGGTGTGGCAGCGGCGAAACCGGCAGTACTCGCTCCTGACCTTCGCGGCTTTTCTTGTAGCCCTGGTCTCGTTTTTGCCGTGGTATCTGTGGGCGAGACCTGCCTGGCCAACTGCCATTGCCCACACCCACGGCTCCTTCCACCTGGCCCCGTCTGTATTTGTGGCGCTTTTCCGGGAATCCGTGGGAGATGGGTACCCGGCTGCGATTTCTGCGCTAGCGCTTGCGGCCTGGGGGTTGTGGGCGTTTCTGTCGCGCGCGCGCCAAGATTGGACGATGGCGTTGGTCGCGGCGGTAATCGCCCCGGTTGTCCTGGCATTCGCCACCGACGCCCAATTCAACTACTTCTTCGCCATCCGCCAGGTAATCTACATGGTGCCTTTTCTCCTGATCTTGATGGCAGAAGGCGCAACTCGACTCTGGGATTCCGGTTCCTTACGAGCCGCCTCGGCACTTCTGCTCGCCGTTTTTTTGGGTGCCTCCATTTTAAAGAACTATAGGCATCTGAGCGATCGTAGTGAGGATTGGCAGCGATTGTCTTCGGCCCTGGTTCAACGGGCGCGCGGCGGATGCATTTTGCTCGTCTCGAAGGATGAGCTAGGCTTGTACACTGTCTTCGAACCCGGAATTTCGCGAAGTCTTTGCGATTCGGACCTGTCTCGTCGAGTGGTCATGCCTATGCTGCCGTCGAGTACTCCTGAGGAGGATCGCGTGGCACGCGAAATCCTCGCCCGCAAGGGAATGAGCCGCCTATCCACCGAACGGGTCGGATTCGCCAATATAGAGATATTCGCCCGCTAATGGCTCACGCACCCGTTCCCATGCGCGTCAACCCGCAGGTTGAACCGCTGAGTTCGAACAAAGCGGCGACTCTCGCTCGCACTCTTCAGTGGACGTTGTTGGCCGGCTGCATTCTCAGGCTCTGGCTATTACCCCTGCCTTCGAGCTTCTGGGTGGATGAGCTGGTGACGGAATTTGTTGTCCACCATCCGGGCCATCCGTCGTTCGCGATGGCGCCCCAGGTGCCCGCCTCCATCTACTACAGGCTGCCGGCCGTCTCGGAGAGCTGGTTCGGTTTATCGGAGATCTCGTACCGTCTGCCGTCGGTCCTATGCATGGGCCTGGCTCTGCTGATCATCGCGCGCCTGGCAAGCCGTCTGATCCACCCTAATGCCGCCTGGTTCGCGGCGTTTGCCTGCCTCGGACTGCGCGGCATCAACTACTTTGCAGCGGATGCGCGGCCATACGCGATGGGAATCTGTGTTTCCGCCGCCAGCCTGTTTTTTCTGGTTCGTTGGCTCGATTCCGCATGGTGGCTGGATGCGCTCCTGTTTGCCGCCTTCGCCGCTCTGCTGTGGCCGATACACCTGGTCTATTGGCCGTTCTATTCTATCTACGCCCTATACATCGGACTGCGGCTGTGGCGGCACGAAACCAAGGTCTCCATGGGGCAAGCAATCGCAGTCTTGATTTTAGTGTTTGCCGCCTTGGTGCCCGAAGCTGTGAAGGCCTATGCACTACTGCGCGAAGCGGGCAGCCATGTGGTTGCGGCGGTGCCGGGTATTCGAGAATTCGAACACGCAGCCCGCTGGAACCTCGCGTTCATTTGCGGAACAGCCGCCTGGATTCTGGCGCGTGTGTTTGGTTGGAAGGCCAATCGAGCGCGTTCTTCGAGCACTTCGCTGATTCTCATATTGGCATGGTGGCTCTCCCAACCCGTCTTCATATTTCTGTTCTCGCATATCACCGGAAACAGCATTTTTGTCGAGCGCTACCTTTCTATTGCCTTACCGGGCGCAGCCTTAACCGCAACCGCGGTTGCGGCGATGTGGATTCCCGCCGATTGCTGGCGCGGCGCTTCGCTCGTACTCGGAGCCGGTGTGTTCCTGATCATGGGCCAGTGGAGCACATCCAATCCTCGCCACGGCAATTCAGATTGGAGAGCGGCAGCGCAGGACGAGAGGCGCCTTGCGTACTCTGAGGACACGCCCGTGGTCTGTTTAAGCCCCTTTATTGAGGCCAGATCTCCGAAGTGGTCTCCGGATTACCCGCTTCCCGGATTCCTCTACGCGCATCTTCCCGGTTATCCGGTAACCGGCAAACCGTATCTGCTTCCGTTTGGGGACTACGCAGCAGATGGCGAACCGTACGCGGCCCGGCTCACGCGCGACGTGCTCTCCCATTCGAACCGTTTTCTGATTTACGGCGCCAACCGGCACTGGCGCGCGTGGTTTCACCGAAGGCCGGAACTGACCGGTTGGGTAAGCACACTCAAGCAGTTTGGGGATGTCCAATTGGTGGTCTTCGATAACCCGGGCACGCCTCCTCGCGCTGCGATGAAGCGCTAGCCGCATGATGGGTTCTGTGCTCCAAGGCAAGTGCGCCCTGATTACGGGCTCCACCCAGGGTATCGGCTGGGCCGGCGCCAGGCGATTCGCCGCGGCCGGCTGCAATATCGCGTTGCATGGTTTTGGAGTGCCGGCGGCTACCGAAGCCGCACGCGCGGCGCTCGAAGAAGAACATCAGGTTCGCGCCATCTACTGCGGCGCGGACTTAAACCATCCGGAACAGATCGAAGCTATGATCCGGCAGACGGAGCACGCATTCGGCGCGATCGATATTTTGGTGAACAACGCGGTCGTGCGCCATAGCGCTCCCGTCGAACAGTTTCCGCCGAAGAAATGGGACGAAGCGATTGCGGTGAACCTCTCGGCCGCGTTTCACACCATTCGTCTGGCGCTGCCGGGGATGCGTTCCCGCAATTGGGGGCGAATCATCAACGTTTCGTCGATTTATGCGTCGCGCGGGGCCGCGGATCGTGTGGGCTACGTCACGACGAAGACCGCGCTGCTCGGCCTCACGCGCGCAGTCGCGCTCGAAGTCCTGGGGCAAGAGATAACCTGCAATGCAATTTGTCCCGGCACCGTGCCTACTCCAGCGCACGAATCCACGATGCAAACGATGATGACTTCCGAGGGTCTGTCCCGCGCGGAAGCAGAGCAGCGCTTTTTGGCAGGCAAGCAACCAAGCGGCCGCTTCATTCG
The DNA here is from genome assembly GCA_019242155.1 of Terriglobia bacterium. Classification (GTDB taxonomy): domain Bacteria; phylum Acidobacteriota; class Terriglobia; order Bryobacterales; family Bryobacteraceae; genus PSRJ01. Next base: position 5,276 of record JAFAWA010000108.1, read on the forward strand.
GGGTGAGGATGTCGCCGCGCTGATGCTTTTTTTGTGCGCGCCCGAGAGCCGCGACATCAATGGCGCCGCCTTGCCCATCGATGGCGCCTGGTCGGTACGATGACGCGCCGACCACCTGCGCGTCGAGCGAAGGTCTGGAACCGCCCTCGCCGGAGCTTCGTAAATAGCCTGCGGCCCTGAAACCGTTCTACAATTTAAGTTAATCGCGGGTTTCTCCACTACCACAACAAAGTGCGCGCGTACATTGAACTGACTAAGCCGCGGATCACCTGGCTGATCCTGATGAGTACCGGGGTCGGATATTTCTTCGGATTGCCCAGCGCGGATAGTTGGAAAGGGTTCCTTCGGGAAATCGATCTTTTCCCGTTCCTCCACACTTTGCTGGGCACTGCGTTGATGGCCTCCGGCACGGCAGCTCTGAATCAGTGGTTCGAACGTGAGGCGGATCGCAAGATGCGTCGCACGGCCAACCGTCCGCTGCCCGCGGGCCGCGTTTCCGTCGGGGGTGCGTTGCTATTCGGAATTGCACTTTCGCTGGGCGGCTTTGCGGAATTGTGGTTCGGCGTGAACCGGCTCGCAGCCGCGGTCGGCGGATTTACCTGGGCGACCTATCTGTTTTGCTACACCCCGCTCAAGCAACGCACGTGGTGGTCTACAACCGTCGGGGCCATCCCAGGAGCGTTGCCCCCGGTCATCGGATTTGCGGCCGCAGCCGGTTCCCTGACTCGTGAAGCCTGGGTGTTGGCCGCGATTCTGTTCTTGTGGCAATTCCCGCATTTTTACGCAATCGCGTGGATGTATAAAGACGATTACGCGCGCGCCGGCATTCGCATGTTGCCAGTGGTTGAGCCGGATGGCCGCTTCACAGCGCAGCAGATTGTGATCTACGGAATGGCGCTCATACCTGTCAGCCTGACACCGGCGTTGATCGGCATGTCGGGCGTGGTGTATGCCGCCGGCGCTTTTATTTTGGGGCTCTGGTTCCTGTATTCTGGTGTGCGGGTGGCGTTCGAACGCACCAACACCCGCGCGCGGCGTGTTCTCGTTACCTCGGTTCTCTACCTGCCGCTCATCTACGGGCTCATGCTCCTGGATAGGCCTGGGTTGTGATTGTTGTAGAGAACCTTACACACCAATACGGAAGCCGCCTCGCCCTTTCCAATGTCAGCTTCGAAGTGGGAAAGGGCGAAATTTTCGGATTGCTCGGACCCAATGGCGGCGGCAAGTCCACGCTCTTCCGCATTCTTTCGACCATGATGTCGCCCACCGCGGGGCGTGCGGTGGTCGCCGGTTTCGACGTGGCCCGCGATCCCGCGGGCGTCCGCCGCCGCGCCGGCGTAGTCTTTCAAACGCAGAGCCTGGATAAGTCGCTTTCGGTAGAGGAGAATCTGCGCAGCCAGGGCCACCTGCACGGGTTGAGCGGACACGTGCTCCGGGAGCGAATCGACCGCGCCGTGAAACAACTCGGCTTGGGTGACCGCCGTAACGACCTTGTAGAATCCCTTTCCGGGGGATTGCGGCGCCGCGTTGAGATCGCCAAGGCGCTGCTTCATCGCCCGCAGGTTCTCCTCATGGATGAAGCCTCCACCGGCCTCGATCCGGCGGCACGGCGCGATCTCTCGAATCACATAGAGTCGCTGCGGTCGGAAGACGGCGTAACCATTCTTCTCACTACTCACATTCTCGAGGAGGCCGGACGCTGCGATCGATTGGTTCTCCTGCACCAGGGAAAGATTGTCGCTCAGGGAAGCCCGGACGAATTGCGGTCCCGCATCGGCGGAGACGTCGTGGTCCTCAAATCCGCGAATACCGCCGCTCTCACCCAGGGCATCGAACAGCGGTTTGGACTGGCCCCTAAAATAATGGACGGCCAGGTGCGAGTCGAGATCAAAAATGGGCATCGCTTTATTGCGGAAGTCGTCGAGGCCTTTCCCGGTGCCATCGAGTCTGTCGCTTTGAACAAACCGACGTTAGAAGACGTGTTCGTGCACGAAACGGGGGTGTCGATTGAGTAACTTCTTTCTACCCGCGGCCACCCTTTGGCAGCGGGAACTGGTCCGCTTCTGGCGTCAGAAGAGCCGTCTGCTCGGTGTGATTGCGTCACCGCTGGTCATCTGGCTCTTGATAGGTTACGGTTCCAACAGCCTGGGACGTTTCTATTCCGGAGCCTTGGTTCTCACCGTCATGTTCTCCGCCATCTTCTCCACGATTTCCATCATCGAAGACCGCCGCGAAGGATTCTTATTGTCGATGCTGGTATCTCCCGCTCCTCGGACGAGCATGGTTCTGGGGAAGATCCTCGGCGCGGCAACGCTAGCCTGGATTCAGGGGTTGATTTTTCTGGCCTTCGCTCCGCTTGCTGGTCTAAAAATTACTCTGGAGGAACTTCTCAGCGCCGCGGGAGCCATTTTCCTGGTGTCGTTTACATTGACCGGCCTCGGGTTTCTGATTGCGTGGAAAATGGAATCTACCGCCGGGTTTCATGCCATCATGAACCTTCTGCTCCTGCCTATGTGGATGGTCTCTGGGGCCCTGTTTCCATTATCGGAAGCGCACGGCTGGGTGAAAGGGTTGATGTGGGTGAACCCTCTGACCTACGGAATTTCGCTGGTGAACCACACGTTACGTTACCCCGTGGTCACTCCGGGAACGCAAGTGAGTCTCCTGGTGACTCTGGTATTTGGACTGGGCCTTCTCCTCGCCTGCGGCATGCTAGCGGCCCGGAAGAGTACGCGCAGCGCCGCATGAGACTGCCGCTTCTCGCCTTCGCCGCGATCGTACTGGCCGGTTGCGCCGCCGATCGGCCGCTGCCCGAATTCGGCCAGGTCCCCGATTTTGAACTGACCTCGCAAACCGGCCAAACCGTAAATCGTCAAATGCTCCAAGGCCATGTGTGGGTCGCCGATTTCATATTTACTACCTGCCCTGGTCCTTGCCCGCGCATGAGTTCCCAGATGCGCGAAGTGCAATCGGCTACGGCCGGTTCTCCGGACGTCAAGCTGGTGTCGTTTACCGTGGATCCGGAACACGATACGCCGCCGGTTCTGGCAGCCTATGGAAAGCACTTCCTAGCTCAGCCGGACCGATGGTTCTTTCTTACGGGTTCCCAAGCCGCTCTCAACGCCCTCGGCCGCGATGGATTCAAGCTGAACCCGGTAGATGGCACCCTCGACCACAGCACACGTTTTGTTCTCGTCGATCAGGCGTACCGCATTCGCGGCTACTATGCCTCCACCGATGACGATTTCATGTCCCGCCTGCTGCATGACCTGCGGCAACTCGAGCGCTCCCATTCATGACCTCCGTGCTGCCGTCGGTCAACGCGCTGCTGAATGCTACCGCCGCTCTCCTGCTGATTTGGGGGTACCGGCTGATCCGGCGCAAGCAGATCGACACGCATCGCAAAGTGATGCTCACGGCTTTTGGCGTTTCCTGCGCTTTCCTGCTCTGTTATCTGATGTATCACTTCCAGGTAGGCTCGGTGCGGTTTCAAAAAACGGGTCTCATCCGAACTGCTTACCTGAGCATTCTCGCGACCCACACCGTGCTCGCAGCGGTGGTTCCGGTTCTGGCTATCATTACCCTTCGCCGCGGTCTGGCCGCCCGCTTCGACCGCCACCGCCGGATCGCGCGCTGGACGTTTCCCATCTGGCTCTACGTCAGCGTGACGGGCGTCATTGTTTACCTGATGCTTTATCACCTGTGAAGCAGGGCTATCATGGATTCTATATGAAGCTTTTCTGGTGTGCCGCGCTCGCGGCCGCCACGGCCTCTGCGCAGACCTTCGCGGGTTCGCAAGCGCTGGACGAGGCCATCACGCTCGCTATTCAACAAGGGAAGCTACCCGGGGCCGTGCTGGTGGTCGGGCACAACGGACAGATCAGCCATCGCAAAGCCTACGGGAAACGCGCCCTCATGCCTGCACCCGAAGCGATGACGGTCGATACCATCTTCGACATCGCTTCCCTCACCAAGGTGGTCGCCACCACTTCCTCGCTGATGAAGTTGTTCGAGCAGGGTAAGTTTCGGCTCAACGATAAAATTACCGATTACATCCCCGAATTTCAGGCAGGCAAAAGCGATATCACCATTCGCAATCTGATGACGCATTTTTCGGGTCTCGCGCCCGACGTGCCTCTCAACCAGCCCTGGACAGGTTACGAGACCGGTATCCGGCTTGCTGCCGGGACAAAACCCCAGGGTCCGCCGGGTGCGCGCTTTGTCTATAGCGATATCAATTTCATTCTCCTGGGCGAGTTGGTGCACCGCCTAAGCGGGCAGATGCTCTCCGACTATGCCCGGCAGAACGTTTTCGAGCCCCTCGGCATGCGGGAAACCATGTTCCAGCCGCCGTCCTCTCTGGTTCCGCGCATCGCGCCTACAGAACGCGTTTCGCTGAATGGGCCGCCGCTGCGGGGCGTGGTCCACGACCCTACCGCGCGCAATATGGGCGGTGTTGCCGGCCACGCGGGCGTCTTCTCCACTGCCGACGACCTCTCCCGCTTCGCCCAGATGATGCTCAATGGCGGCGAGCTGGACGGAGTGCGCGTGTTAAGCCCGCTTACCATCCAAAAGTTCACTGAGCCGCAAAGCCCTCCGGATCAGCCCATACTGCGCGGTCTCGGTTGGGATATCGACTCTCCGCTTTCGGGGAACCGCGGTGAGCTATTCCCTATCGGATCGTTCGGCCACACCGGGTTCACGGGTACCTCGATATGGATCGATCCGTTCACTAAAACCTACGTGATCCTGCTGGCCAATAGCGTGCACCCAACGGCGCGTCCGGCGTTGACGCCGCTGCGGTCGAAGGTGGCGACCATCACTGCCGCGGCGGTGGGCGTCTCGGTCGCCGGTGTGAAGCTCACAGGATATAACGAAACCTTCGCCGGTGCCGGGGTACATCGCGAGTTGGCCCGCGATGCCAAAACCCTCACCGGTCTGGACGTACTCGAGCAGCAGAATTTTCAGCCTCTCCAGGGGAAACGCGTGGGGCTGATAACGAACCAGACTGGCCTCGACCGCGGCGGGCGCCGCAATCTCGATGTGATGCGGAAGGCCGGCATTCAAGTGGCCGCGTTATTCTCTCCGGAACACGGGTTTGCCGGAGCCGAAGATAGACCCGGTATCGCCGACGCCACCGACTCAGCCACCGGCATCAAGATATTCAGCCTCTACGGCAAGACGACGCGCCCCACCGCGGAGATGCTGCGCGGCATAGATGCGCTGGTCTTCGACATCCAGGATGTCGGCGCGCGTTTTTACACTTACGAAACGACGCTCGGCTACGCCTTGGAAGAGGCCGCGCGCGCGCAGATTCCGTTTTACGTGCTGGACCGCCCCAACCCCATCACCGGTACACATGTTGAAGGCCCTTTGCTCGATGCGACCGAGACCTCATTTACGGGTTACTTTCCCGGCCTGCCGGTACGCCATGGGATGACGATGGGCGAACTGGCGCGCATGTTTCAGGGGGAGAACAAGATTAATGTAGCGCTGACAGTAATTCCGCTGACTGATTGGGATCGCGGAGACTGGTTCGACTCGAGCGGGTTAACCTGGGTGAATCCATCGCCTAACATGCGGAGCCTCGCGGCAGCCACGTTATATCCCGGGCTGGCACTGTTAGAGGCTACAAGAGGATACTCCGTGGGCCGGGGAACCGACGCACCATTCGAACAGATTGGCGCACCGTACGCTGGCGGGCGCGAGTTAGCGGCGTATCTGAACCGGCGGGAGATCCCGGGCGTACGGGTTTATCCCACGATGGTCGGGGCAGTCGAAGGCGTGCGCTTCGTGATTACCAACCGTGACCTTTTCGACGCCACCCGATTGGGCTTGGAAGTGGCGGCCGCGATCCAACACCTGTATCCCGGTAAATTGGACCTGGGTGCAAACCGCAAGCTGATCGGAAGCGCTGATGTAATCTCCCGCCTGGCCGCCGGAGAAGATCCGCGCAGCATCGAGCAGAGCATGACCGACGAACTGGCGCAATTTCTCAAGCGCCGGGAGCCTTATCTTCTGTATCGTTGAGGAAGCAGGGTCGGATTGAGTACAAAACCTAGCGTCCGTCAGAGCCCAAACTACACCGACACCTTCATCGTGTTCGAAGATAGGCCTTCCGACTCGCGTTTCATCGAAAGGGTTTGGCGCTGCCGCAGTGAGCGCTCAGGCCAGTTCCTCTCTGTGGCCGCGAGCCATTTTGATATCGCGCTGACGCGGTTGCGCGGCAAAACTTTTCTTACTTTGCGGGGACCGGAAACGAGGGCCACTTCTGCCGACTGCCCGGCAGAGGGAGAGTGGCTCTGCATTCGCTTCAAACTCGGAACGTTTATGCCGGAGTTCCCACCGGGGCTTCTCCGCGATCGCAGAGACGTGACTTTGCCCGAGGCGACCAGCCGCTCCGTTTGGTTAAACGGCTCCGCCTGGCAGTATCCCGATTTCGAAAATGCGGAAACGTTCGTTAGAAGACTTGCAAACGTCGGTGTTATCGCCCGCGACCCGGCTGTAGACGCCGTACTCGAAGGCCATCGCCCCGCCTTGTCTTTGCGCTCCGCACAGCGGCATTTTCTGCGATCTGCGGGAATAACCTATGCCGCCGCCCGTCAAATCGAGCGCGCCCGCTATGCAACCAATCTATTGAGGGAGGGCGTCTCTATCGCGGACGCCGTCCACTTAGCCGGTTATTACGATCAGGCGCACCTCACCCTATCACTTAAGCGCCTCATCGGGCAGACCCCCGCGAAACTCATTCAGAGTGATTGTCAGTTGTCGTTTTTGTACAAGACAGATCTCCCGCTATAGATTTATAGTGCTGTGAGAATCTGAAGTGAAAAACGATCAAACGGTTTCGAAAACACAGCTTTGGGTTGGCCGGATACTTAGCGGGCTGGCGGTGTTGTTGTTTCTCATGGATGGCGTCATGAAACTGGTGAAGCCGGCGCCAGTCTTGGAAGCAAACCTGCGGCTGGGGTACCCTGAGAGCGATATTACCTGGATTGGTGTCCTGCTGCTCGCTTGCACGCTGCTATACATTCTGTCGCGCACGTGCGTAGCCGGTGCAATTTTGCTCACAGGCTATCTCGGCGGAGCTGTCGCCAGCCAGGTGCGTATTAACGCCGATTGGTTCAGCGAACTGTTTCCCGTGATCATGGGTGCGCTGGTCTGGACCGGCCTGTGGTTACGGGACGGGCGTGTGCGGAGGTTGCTGCCGTAAGGAGCGCGCGGAACAATCTCACCCGCGCAAGTAGCGGCCCGTATGAGATTCGGCTACCTCGGCGATCTGCTCCGGCGTGCCGGCGGCCACGATTTCGCCGCCTCGCGCGCCGCCTTCCGGACCTAAGTCAATGACCCAGTCCGCCGCTCGAATCACATCCAGGTTGTGCTCAATAATAACCAGGCTGCCGCCATTTTCAATCAACCGCTGCAGAGCCGCGAGGAGCTTAGCGATATCGTCGAAATGCAGGCCGGTGGTGGGTTCGTCGAAAATGAACAGGGTCCCTCGGCAACTGGAAAGCGAAAGGTGCGCGGCCAGTTTCACGCGCTGCGCCTCACCGCCGGAAAGCGTCGTGGCCGACTGACCCAGGCGCAAGTAGCCCAAACCCACGTCGTCGAGAACTTTCAGCCGCTCCACGAGTCGGGGTACAGCATGAAAGAAGTCTATGGCTTCGCGCACGGTCAGTTGCAGCACTTCATGGATATTCAAACCGTTGTACCGGATCTCGAGCACGCCGCTTTTGAATCGCGTGCCTTTGCATTCGTCGCAGACGAGTTCGACATCGGCCAAAAACTGCATTTCGACCGTGACCGTTCCATCCCCCTGGCAAGCTTCGCAACGCCCGCCGGGTATGTTGAACGAAAAATGCCCGGCCGTATACCCGAGCCGCGCAGCTTCGCGCGTGGACGCGAACAGAGCTCGGATTAAATCGAAAGCTTTGATGTACGTCACCGGGTTCGATCGCGGTGTGCGGCCGATCGGAGTCTGATCGATCATGACGGTGCTGTGAACTTTATCCGCCCCTTCCACCTTCTTGCAGGAAAGAGTGGGCCCGCTATCGAGCGCCTCGGCGGCTTCGTCGAAACCCGGTTCGTGGTCGCCCTCGCGTGCTTTGTGCATGGCTTCGAGCGACCGGTAGATCACATCGTGGACGAGAGTCGATTTTCCGGAGCCTGACACTCCGGTGATCGCAACCATCATGCCGAGCGGGATCTCGACCGTGAGATTTTTCAAGTTATGCACACGCGCGCCGATGACGCGAAGCATCTTTCTCGGATTCACGGCACGGCGTGGCCGCGGCGCGGTAACTTTAGCTTCACCCTTCAAGTAGCGGGCGGTGAGGGAGCCCGCGCCATCCGCCATCAGCTTGGCCAGTGGGCCCTCAAACACGATCTTCCCGCCATGTTCTCCCGCTCCGGGACCCAGATCTACGATGTGATCGGCCGCGTGCATCACATCCGGGTCGTGCTCCACTACCACAATGGTATTTCCCAGACCACGCAGTTCTTCGAGAATGCGAATGAGCCGCCCCGTATCCCGGCTATGCAAGCCGATCGAAGGCTCATCGAGCACATAGCAGGCGCCCACCAGACGCGATCCCAGGCAAGTGGCCAATTGGATGCGCTGCGCCTCGCCGCCGGAGAGTGTGGACGAGAGGCGGTCCAGCGTAAGATAGTCCAAACCTACATCGTTCAGGAATTTCAGGCGCTGCCGGATTTCGAGCAAAATCTTATCGGCAATCCCGCTCTCTTCCGGCGACAGTTCAAGGTTCTCGAAGAACGCTTTGGCTTCCGCGATATTCATCCTGACCACGGCAGCCATGTTACGGCCGCCCACCCGGACGTATAAAGCCTCCCTACGCAAACGCGCGCCTTTGCACTCGGGGCAGAGTGCGTACCCGCGGTAACGGCTCATGAAGACGCGCACGTGCAGTTTGTATTTTTTTGTTTCCAAATGATCAAAGAAGCCGCGGATGAAGCTCTCGAGCGAGTCGCGTTCGGCCTCGGTCAACTCGCACACGGGAACGTTGAAGCGAACCGTGTTGCGTGCGGATTTCTGGAAATTGGCAAGCCACGTACGGTATTTGGGTTTCGTCCAGGGCTCTACGGCGCCTTCTTCAAGCGACACGGTCTTGTCCGGGATGACCCGGTCCATATCAAAATCGATCGTATTGCCGAAGCCCTGGCAGCGCGGGCAGGCTCCGAACGGCGAATTGAAGCTGAAGAGAATCGGTTCCGGCGGACTAAACTCCAGGCCGCAGGTCTTGCATTGAAACTTTTCGTTAAACCGCAGCACCTCGGGCGTATCGCCGCCGGCAGCCGATTGAAATATGATTTCACCGGCTTCGCGATAACAGATCTCAATCGTGTCGACGAGACGCTGGTGGAGGCCCAGCCCGATACTGATTCGGTCTACCAGGATGAATACCGGCTGGGAGAAGTCGATATCCAGAAGCGATTCGGGCGTCGAAAATTCGAATGTGCGGCCGCCCTGAAACAGACGGTTGAAGCCTTTCTTGCGGAGTTCGAAGAGGTGGTCTCGCAGGCTTTGCGCCGTGTTTGCGTCAGCCGAAACCGCCACCGGAAACAACGCGTACCAGCGCGAGCCCTCCGCGAGTGACAGCAGCCGCGCGGCGACTTCGTCTACCGAGTCTTTCTTTACTCGCGTGCCGCAGGTGGGGCAAAATGTTTGGCCGACTCGCGCGAACAGGAGACGCAGAAAGTCATAAGACTCGGTGGAGGTCGCGACTGTCGAGCGCGGATTGCGGCTGGTATTTTTCTGCCGGATCGCCACCGCCGGCGCGATGCCGTCGATATCCTCCACTTCCGGCTTTTCCATGCGCTCGAGAAACTGCCGGGCGTAAGCCGAAAGCGACTCCACATAGCGCCGCTGGCCCTCGGCGTAAATCGTATCGAAGGCGAGAGACGATTTGCCCGAACCTGAGACTCCGGTGATCACGGTCAACAGGTTGTGAGGAATCGCGAGCGAAATATTCTGCAGATTGTGGACCCGCGCACCGCGAATCCGGATAGAGTCTTGCACGAGGGGTTCTGGTTCCGTACCAGTATATCTTGTTCGTCAAAACGATACTCTCTGCGGCCGGCCTTCGCGCCCTATGGCTCACGTGCGAGGCAGATCAAAGCAAGGCTACCTCTGATTACCCGCAGTGGACGGCGCCAGGTCCGGCGGCGCCCCACGCGCCTGGCGGACGACCATCGGTTTTTGGCCTTCGTTGCACTCCGGCAGAGGCGTCGTCGAATAATAGTTGAGGCCGTAACGCCAGGCCCGGCTGATGCCCTCCACACAGACATCAGCGGCATGGGGTTCGATTCTCTGCCACAATCCCCGAGCGGACGCTTGGCGGTCGACCTCAGGCATTACCGCGCTTTTCAAATACAGGTAGCCGCTCGCGGCCCCTGCCGCTACAAGCCCGGCTGCAGCAATCCGGGGCCCGTGACTCTCGAGTAGCCAAACCAATGCCATCGCAGCCCCGGGCAACAGCCAGATCCAATTCCAGGCGCCCAGAGACGCGCGGGATAGGCCCCCCGCGACCGCCTGCGGCAGAATCGTTGCCGCGATTGGGAACACTACCAACAACAGGCCACAAGCCGCGAGAGCGACGCGGGCATTCGCTGCCTCGGCGAGTCCGATTCCCATTAGGGCACTTATGGCGGGCAGCAGCGGCAATAAGTATCCGGGCAATTTGTTGGCTGCGACCGAGAAAAATATGAATCCGAGGACGACCCAAAACAACAGGTACCACCGCCGGTAGTCCAGCACCGGCGAATGTTTTACGCGGGCTAGGAACAGTAACGGCGCCCATGGCAATAAGCCGGCAAGTAAGACCGGAACATAGAACCACCAAGGCTGCGAGTGTTGTAAATCGGGCGAAGTGAACCGGCTGAAATGATGCTGCCAAAAAAATACTTTCGGAAAAACTGCGCCGTTACGCGCGTAGCATAAAACGTACCAAGGCACTGCGAATACGAGAAACGGCGTGATCACGCGCAGGCGCACCAGTTCGCGAATGCGTCCTCGCATCACCAACGGAAGCGCCAGCACCAGCGGCACCAGCCCCTTTGCGAGAACCGCAAGACCGAGCAAAGCAGCCGCGGCCGGTAGGAGGCGCGCATCATAGCGGGACACCCATGGCAATGCCAGCAGCATCGCTGCCGCATAGAACGCGGTCATGGGAAGATCGGTCACTCCGATCTGGCTGAAACCCACCCAACCGAGAGAGGTGCCCAGAATTAAAGCGGAGTAGCAGGCTGCCCCTGTTCCGTATTCCCGGCGCAGCATCCACCAATAAAAAGCGAGGAATGCCAGCGCCAGAGCCGCAACCGGAAGACGCGGCGCAAGCTCCGCTCCTAATCCCAACCGGAAACCGGACGCCGTCATCCAGTAAAGCAGCGCCGGTTTTTCGAACCAGGGCTCACCCCAGAGACGCGGGGTTACCCAATCGCCGGTCCGCGCCATCGCCTGGGCGACCGCGGCATAGCGCGGCTCATCGGGACCCAGTAATCCGGCCCTATCCAGGCCCCAAAAATACAGCACGCATGCCAGCGGAACAGCCAGCCAAGCCGCATGCGGTATTTTCCGGGCCACCGAATTCATTATGTAACGAATCCTGGATGAAGCCCGTTCATTTACAATAAGGGGATTATGTTTCGATCGCTTTTCGGTTGCGTAGTGGCCCTCCTGTGTTTATCGCA
>JAFAWA010000171.1 GCA_019242155.1 Terriglobia bacterium
AGACAATCTTTACTCAAGTTCCGTAGTTGCTCTCGATGGGGATACCGGGACGTTGAAATGGTATTACCAGTTTTCTCCTCACAACGAATACGACTACGATGCGACTGAGATTCCCGTATTGCTGGACACCGAGTGGCAAGGCCGGCAGCGGAAGACTATGATGTTCGCGAATCGCAACGGCTTGTTTTATGTGTTGGATCGGCAAAACGGCGAGTTCTTCAGTGGTAAACCGTTCGTGAGAGTCACTTGGATGAAAGGCTTCGACGAGAAAGGCAGACCAATCCTTACCCCGAGTTCGGGATCGTCCTATGAGGGTACTCTCGCCTTTCCCGGCAATCAGGGTGCAACTAACTGGTATAGCCCTTCATACAGCCCCTTAACTGGTCTCTTCTATATACCCACTTGGGAAAACTATGCTTCTGTATTTGTCAAGGCCGACGGCAAATACCAGGAAGGCAAATATTTCGGCGGAGGCCGCGGTAATAACGTGGTTCAAGGGCTTGGCGCGCCCCCGTTCAATTACAAGAATGAAGACGAAGGGTACGGCGTAGTCCGCGCTATCGATCCTAAGACAGGGAAGATAAAATGGGATTTTAAAATGCGCGACTTTACAGACGCCGGGATAATGACCACCGCGGCCAATGTTCTCTTCAGCGGCGGGAGAGAAGGATACTTCTTTGCGCTGGATGCGAGGACGGGTAAACTTCTATGGCGAGCTTCCTTGGGCGGTTATGTAACCTCCGCTCCAATTACCTACTCTGTTAATGGGCGTCAGTATGTCGCGGTTGATGCGGGTAATTCGCTGTTTGTATGGGCGCTGCGGAATTAGTACCAAAGCCACCGCGTCACGTCCCAGTTGATTTGACTTGTCGGCCATCTGTTTTCGCGAGGGAATCATGATCTACCGTATACTGCCGCTGATAGTTGCGTTTCTTGAGTTATGGACACCGGCTGGGGCGCAGGTCCAGAATTTCAAGCCGGTGACCACGGAGATGCTTGAGAATCCGAGTCCCGACGACTGGCTCATGTACAGCCGCACCTATGACGCGCAACGTTTCACTCCGCTCAAGCAGATCAACCGGGGAAACGTAAACCAGTTGCGCATGGCCTGGTCGCGGGGTTTCGCCGCGGGAGCCGCGGAGACCATTCCGATCGTGCATAATGGCGTCATCTACATCGCTGCGCCCGGCGGCGTTGTGCAGGCAATCGACGGCACTAACGGCGACCTCCTCTGGGAATACAAGCGAAAAATATCCGCCGCGGAGGCCTCCACCGCTCGAACCAAGACGATCGCGATCTTTCAGGACATCGTCGTCTATACCGCTCCCGACAGTTATGTTGTCGGCTTGGATGCTACGACCGGTGAGCAGCGCTGGGAAACCAAGACAGACGACCGCGGTCATACGTCCGGTGAAATTATTGTCGGCGGCAAAGTCGTTTCCGGCGGCACTTGCGCCAAAGGTTTGCGCGCCAATTGCTACATCTCCGCACTCGATGCGCTTACCGGAAAAGAGGCCTGGAAGTTCTACACCACGCAGGGACCCGGCGATCCAAACCCCGATACCTGGGGAGGCGCGCCTGTCGAGAACCGGACGGCCTCTACTTGGGGCTTGCCCGGTACTTATGACATAACGCGAAAGATTCTCTACTGGGGCGTAGCTAATCCCACGCCGAACACGCGTTCGGCGCGCCACGGCGGCAATCCCGAGGCGATCTCCCGGACCGCGCCATCGGATCTCTACAGCAATTCCACCATTGCGCTCGATCCCGAAACCGGCAAGCTCAAATGGTATTACCAGCATCTTGCGGGGGACGATTGGGACGAAGACTACACGCATGAGCGCACGCTTTTCCGAACTAAGTTCAATCCCAATCCCAAATTCGTAAAGTGGTTCAACCCCGATGTGAAGCGAGGCGAAGAGCGCGACGTGGCTGTCATGGTGGGCGAAGGCGGCGGCGTTTTCGAGTTAGACCGCACCAACGGTCAGTTCCTCTGGGCGACTCCGTTCCCCTACGACGTGCCCAACTTCCTCATCTCCAACATCGACGGCAAAACAGGTAAGTCGGAAATCAATTGGGACCTGGTTTTCAAAAAGCCGGGCGAACACCATACCATCTGCTTTTTCAATACGCGCAGCTTCTGGCCCACGGCGTATAGTCCGAGCACCAACTCGCTGTACGTTCCGTACATCGACAACTGCCTGGATATGACGTCCGCCAACCCGCCAGCGCGCGAGAATCGTGGTCCAGTTCCGCGCCCCGGCGGCGATCCCAACAAGTTCACCGCGATAGCCAAAATCAACATGGAGACCGGTGAAATCCTCCGCTTTGGTGAAGGCCGCACGCCGAGCGACGGCGCCATCCTGGCCACTGCCGGCGACCTGATCTTCCACGGCGACATGAATCGGCGTTTCCGAGCCTTTGACGCCGTGACTGGCCGCCAACTCTGGGAATCGCTCGTCGGCGGGTCCGTCTCGGTAAGCACCATCAGCTACGCGGTGAACGGAAAACAGTACGTTGCGATTGTAACCGGCAACGGCCTGCTGGATGGCAGCCTCCTCGCGGAAACGCCCGAGTTTAAGCCTCCTCGCGGCCAGAATGCGATTTACGCCTTTGCATTGCCGTAAGTGACACGGCACTGTCTTTGACCGGGACATCTGAAGTTACTAAATCCTTAACTCTGTCCCGCACGATGACGAGGCCACATACCGAAAGTGAGGTCGCCTAAGTGAAAAAAGAATGCATGATCGCGGGAATGGTTCTGTGCGCTTTTATGTGTCTTAACGTTCGGCGTCTGGATGCACAGGCAGCCACGGCAACACTCAGCGGCACTGTGACCGACAGTTCCGGAGCCTCTATTCCCGAAGCGGCGATATCCGTAAAAAATACCGGCACGGGCGTTGTCCGCGCTACGGTAAGCGATACGATGGGACGCTACTCACTTCCCGATCTGGCCATAGGCGAGTATGACGTTCAAGCCGCCAAAATGGGCTTTCAGACGGTGGTCAAACGAGGAGTGACCCTGACGGTCGGCGCGGCTCCTATCGCCGACTTCCAATTGCCCGTCGGTCAAGCAGAGCAGACCGTCAACGTGGAGGGCACCGTATCGGAAGTTCAGACGGAAACCGCTTCCGTATCGTCACTGGTGAGCCAGAACCAGATGCGCGATCTCCCTCTGAACGGCCGCAATTTCGAGCAGTTGATTTTACTCGCTCCCGGCGCAGTATCGTATCCGCAGGGCGGCAGCAGCGCCCTTGTAGGCCGCGCGGCCACCTTCTCGATTTCCGGTGCGCGCCCGGAAGGCCAGGCCATTCTGCTCGACGGTGAAAATCTCCAGGATTACTGGCAGCGCGGATCGGGTGCTGCCGTGTCCGGAACCTCATTGGGCATTGAAGCCATCGCCGAGTTTCAGACTCTAACCAATACCTACGGTGCGGAATTCGGCGGCAACGGAGCTGTAATCAACGCTGCCACACGCTCCGGCACCAATAGCTTCCATGGATCGGCCTTCGACTTTCTGCGCAATAGCGATATGGATGCGCGCAACTTCTTCGACCAGAAAGCGCCTCCCGCATTCCGCAAAAATCAATTCGGCGGAAGCCTCGGCGGCCCCATTAAGAAAGACAAAATCTTTTTCTTCGCAGACTACGAAGGCATCCGCCAGTTCTTGGGCGCGACCGCAGTCGCGACCGTACCGGATTTTAACGCGCGGGCGGGACTCTTGCCCTGCAGTGTGGCAGGGAAGGCCTACGACTGTGATCCGGCAACAAATCTCGCCAACGTCGGCGTCAACCCCAGTGTTGCGCCGATTCTTTCCCTGTATCCTCTCCCCACAACCTTAATCGGAGGCGGACTCGGAACCGTGGGCGAAGTCGCGAATCAGATAACGCACGAAGACTACGTCGTGGCCCGCGCAGACTGGGCGATCTCGGCAAAGGACAGCATGTTCTTCCGCTACGTGTCCGATATCGCGAATGTAAAGGCTCCGACGGTCATTCCCCTCTGGCCCGTAACCGATCGCAGCCACAATCAGTTCTCCACGATTCAGGAGCGTCATATTTTCTCGCCGGCTCTTCTGAATCAACTTAGCTTCGCGTTTTCCCGCCCGGATACAACGGAATCGGAACCGGCTAACGTCACGGCTGCAACTCCGCCGAACTTTCCCAAGCCGGGATTTCCCCTGGAACTCTTTCCTGGACGCCAGGACATCAATCTGAATGTAGTCGGACTAACATCACTGGGCGCGAATACAACCAACCCTTTCGTCTATTTGGAAAACAAGTTTACGCTCTCTGACGATATCTTGTGGACTAAGGGCGCTCACAGCATCAAGATAGGCGTCCTGTTTCGCCGCCATCAGATTAACGCCTTGAGCCTCACTTATTGGAATGGACAATATACCTTTCCCGGCTTAGTCAACCTTCTAACTGCGACTCCAACCCTCGTGATCTGCGCCATGGATGGCCAGGATTATTTGAATCGTGATGTCCGCGATATTTACTTGAAGCCTTACATCCAAGACGATTGGAAAGTCACCCGAAAGCTCACGCTCAATGTAGGTGTTCGCTATGAGTTCCAGACTAACCCAATCGAAGTCCATAACATCCTGCACAACGTGACTCATCCGCCTTTCGGCGCCGGTTACAGCCCGGTTCCAAATGTCTTCGCCCGCAATCCGAACCTAAGAAATGT
>JAFAWA010000325.1 GCA_019242155.1 Terriglobia bacterium
GGGAAGCTGGCGCTGGAAGATGTCGCTCGACCACAATGACAAGACGCATGCCACGTTCTGGCAGCAGATGTTCCGGTATCTGGTGACGGATGCCCCCGGGCAAGTGACGGCTTCGACGCCCAAAACGCTGCTGGCGGATGAGACGCACATTCCGGTGCGGGTGGAGGTTCGCGATAGGGAGTACAAGCCGCTCAACACGGCCAAGGTGCAGGCGCGCTTTTTGAGTCCGGACGGCTCTTCGGCCACGGTGGAACTTGCGCCGGTGGCTGGAGAGGAAGGCATCTACGCAGGGGAATGGACGGCGGAGAAGCCGGGATCGTATGTGGCCGAAATTCTGGCTGGGCAGGAGCAGGACGAGGTGGGGCGGGATGTGATCACGTTCCGCCGCGAAGACGGGGTGGCGGAGAACTTCCATACGGGTCAAAACCGCGAGTTGCTGCAGAAACTCTCCGAGCAGACCGGCGGCCGGTACTTTACTCCCGAAGAGGCGTCCAAGCTTTCGGGCGAGATCTCCTATTCGGAAGCGGGCATTACCTCCCGCGAGACGCGCGACCTATGGGATATGCCGATTATTTTCCTGCTGGCGGTGGGGATTCGCGCTATGGAATGGGTGCTGCGCAGGAAATGGGGAGTGGTATGAGGCGTTCCGCGGCCGCGGTTCTGTTGTGCCTGGGGGCCGCGCTTTCAGCGCCGGCGGCTACGTTTTACGTGACCATTTCAGGTCTGGGCGGGGAAACGGATTATGAGCAGCGCTTCAAGCTTTGGGCCGAAGATATAGAGACGAGCCTGAAGCGAGCCGGGGGCGATCAGACCGTCGCCACGCTGATTGCGCCCACCCGCGAACAGATCCGCGCGCGTTTGTCCGAAGTGGCGGGCAAGGCACGGGCCGACGATGCGCTGGTTGTCATGCTGATCGGGCACGGCTCCTACGACGGCGTCGACTACAAATTCAATATTCCCGGCCCGGATATGACGGGCGCGGAACTGGCGTCGCTGCTCGATAAGATCCCGGCGTCGCGCCAGTTGATCGTCAACATGAGCAGCGCGAGCGGCGGGTCGCTGAACTCTCTGCAGAAGAAAAACCGGATTGTGATTACGGCGACCAAGACCGGCACGGAAAAGAACGCCACGGTATTTGCGCGCTATTGGGCCGAGGCATTGCGCGAACCGGCCGCGGACGCGGATAAGAACGATACTGTTTCGGCGCTCGAAGCCTTCCACTACGCGGAACGCAAAACCACGGAGTTCTTCGATACGCAGAAGCGGTTGGCGACCGAGCACGCCGTCCTGGAAGATACCGGCAAGGGCGAGGGGGAACGCAATCCTTCGCCGGATAATGGCGAAGGCAAGCTGGCCGGCACCTTCGCCGTGGTGCGCTTAGGAGCCAATGCCAACGCCGCGCGTGATCCCGCCAAGCGGCCGCTGCTCGATAAGAAAGAAGAGGTCGAGCAGGCGATCGACAAGCTGAAATACGACAAGGCTGCGATGCCGGAGCAGGAGTACAAGAAGCAGCTTACGGCGCTATTGGTGGAACTGGCCAAGGTACAGGAGGATTTAGACAAGTGAGGCGGCTGAAAAGGAGCCCGGGCGGACCGCTCTTTGCGGGCCGGGGCTCGGCAACGCTTAGGCCGGCCGCTTTGGCTGTGCTCGCTTTGGGTTTCGCGGCGACGCTGCCTGCCCAGACGATGGAGCAGGTGGAGACGCTCTGGAAAGCGCATCGGTACCAGGATGCCAGCGCCACCTTCGATTCGCTGATCGCTAAGAATTCCAATAACGCCGATTACCGCGTGCGCTGGGGGCGGATGCTTCTGGATCGCGCTTACCTCAAGGAGGCCGGCGAACAGTTTCAAAAGGCGCTGGAGGTGAAGAAAGATTACCCGCCCGCGCTGCTCGGCCTGGCGCTTGGTTTCGCTGATAACTTCGATACGCACGCCGCGGAACTGGCCAAAAAGGCGCTCGAGGGCGATCCCAAGCTGGTAGAGGCGCAGGAACTGCTGGCGCGGATGGCGCTTGAAGACAACAATACCCCCAAGGCTATTGAGGAATCGAAAAAAGCGCTGGCCCTGAATGCCAACTCCGTGGAGGCGCGGGCGATTCTGGCCACGATCGATTGGCTGAGCGACAAGAAGGACTCACCGTGGGATCCGCACGCCGCGAAAGGCTATGCCACTGCGGGCTATTTCTTCGTCATTAACCGCCGCTATGAAGAGGGCATTGCGTACTACCGCAAGGCGCTCGAACTCGATCCGGAACTCGACAGCGCGCGGTCGCAGCTCGGCGTGAACCTGATGCGCCTGGGGCACAGCGAGGAGGCGCACCAACAGCTCGAACAGGCTTATAACAACGGCTTCCGCGACTCGGCTACCAACAACACGCTGCAGTTGATGGACAGCTACAAGAATTTCGTCACGTTCAAAACCGACCGCACGGTTCTGGTGGTCAACAAAAAAGAATCCGAACTACTGCATCCCTACTTCGAAGACGAGATGTTGAAGATCATCGCCACCTATGAGAAGAAATACCGGATGAAGTTAGACCGGCCGGTGCAGGTGGAGGTGTACCCGGATCACGATGATTTCGCGGTGCGCACGTCGGGACTGCCGGGAATCGGCGGGATTCTCGGCGTGACGTTCGGGTACTCGGTGGCGATGGACAGCCCGTCGGGCCGGCCTCCGGGAAGTTTTCATTGGGCGGAAACGC
>JAFAWA010000547.1 GCA_019242155.1 Terriglobia bacterium
TCGATTTCCGCGTTCAACTCTTCTTCATTCGGCATGGTATTTAACAGGTTCAAGTCTTAGATTCTGTGATACCACACCGCGCCCCATGTTAGCCTGGAGCCTTCCCCCGGATGCCTCAGTTTGACGCAATCCTTTTCGATTTTGACGGCGTCTTGATCGATAGCGAGCCGCTGCACTGCGCCTGCTGGGCGGAAGTGCTCGCACCTTTCGGAGTAAAGCTGGATTGGGATTACTATCGGGAACATTATCTCGGAGTCGATGACCGGGTGATGATTCCGCAGATCGCCGCGGGGCTGGACCCGCCGGTGGAATCCGCGGTGCTATGGGCTCAATACGCGAACAAACGGGACTGCGTGCGCCGGCGGCTCGAACATCCTCCGTTTGCCGAGAGGTTGCCGGGCCTGCTCAGAGGGCTTGGGCGGGAGTACAAGTTGGCGGTGGTCAGTACCAGCGCGCGGGTCGAAGTGGAACCGCCTTTGGAGGCCGGCGGCATCCGGCTCTACTTCGAGGCGGTGGTCACGGGAGAGGATACGGAGCTTCATAAGCCCGCCCCCGACCCCTACCTGCACGCCGCGCGGCTGATTGGCGCTCGCAACCCGCTGGTCCTTGAGGACTCCGCGCCGGGCATCGCGAGCGGGCGTGCGGCGGGCTTCGAAGTTCTCGCTGTGACGAGCGCCGCGGCTATGCCGGAACTACTACTCGCGCGCCTGGCGGCCTCCTCTGTGACGCGTTGACCCTATTGACTTCACGCGCGCCGCGTTTGGTAGCGCTTTACCGCCCGCGGTTTCCTGGCCGATTGAGCAGGTGGCGGGCCCTCGCGTCAAACTGTACTCTGAAGAGAAGGGGCAAACCAGGTGGCGCCTTCCAAACCGAAAAAGAGTACAACGGAACAGCTTCGGGGAGCGCTTCCGTTACTGCTGGAACTGGTGCGGCCTCGCCGTGCGTTAATCGCGCTCGGCATGGCGCTCATGGTGATCAATCGCGCGGCCGGCCTGGTCACTCCCACCTCCGTGAAATTTCTGGTCGATGACATCATCGGCAAGAA
This sequence comes from Terriglobia bacterium, assembly GCA_019242155.1. Lineage (GTDB taxonomy): Bacteria > Acidobacteriota > Terriglobia > Bryobacterales > Bryobacteraceae > PSRJ01. The sequence continues at coordinate 1,046 of JAFAWA010000547.1, forward strand.
TGATACGAAGCTCCTGCTGCCGCTGGTGCTGGCTGTCTTCGGCGCCACCATGATTCAAGGCGTCACCTCGTTTACTCTCACTCAGCTGCTCTCTAAAGAGGGCCAGCGTTTGATTGCAGAGTTGCGCCGGAAGGTGCAGGGGCACGTCGGCCGGTTGCCGATTGCCTACTATGACGCGAACAAGGCCGGGGTGCTGGTCAGCCGCATTATGAGCGATGTGGAAGGCGTGCGCAATCTGATAGGTACAGGATTAGTCGAACTGGTCGGCGGAATCCTGACGGCGCTCTTCTCGCTGGTTTTCCTGCTTCGTATCAGCGTGACACTTACGGTAACGGCGTTGCTGTTCATCGCCATTTTCGGTCTGGTTTTGAATAAGTCGTTCCGCAACATTCGGCCCATCTTCCGCGAGCGGGGCAAGATCAACGCCGAAGTGTCCGGCCGCCTCACGGAATCGCTTTCGGGTGTGCGGGTAGTGAAAGGCTATCACGCCGAAGAGCAGGAGGCGCGCGTGTTTTCCGCAGGCGTGGAGCGCCTGCTGCAGAATGTGATGCGCTCGCTTACGGCCATGTCGCTCATGAGCCTTTCGGCCACGGTTCTGATGGGATGCGTCTGGTCGGCAATCATGTTCCTCGGGGCCCGCCAGATTTTTGCCCATACGATGACTCTGGGCGACATCATGAGCTTCACGGCTTTCCTCGCGTTCCTGGTAGCGCCTACGTTTCAGATTGTAGGCATCGGCACGCAGATCACGGAGGCGCTGGCCGGTCTTGATCGAACACAAGAAGTGCTGCACGAAAAACCGGAAGATGAGGAGCCGCGGCGCAAACACGTGATGCAGCCGATTCGGGGCTACGTCTCTTTCGAGAATGTCGATTTCGGTTATGAGGCGGGCAAGCCGGTGTTGCACGACATCAGCTTCGAGGCACGGCCGGGGACTGCGACCGCTCTGGTCGGCCCTTCGGGGTCGGGGAAATCGACCATCATCAGCCTGATCGCCGCGTTCCATGAACCGGACGCCGGCGTGGTGCGGGTAGACGGCGTGGATTTGACGACCGTGCGTTTGGATTCCTACCGCACGCAGCTCGGCGTGGTTCTACAGGACACGTTCCTGTTCGACGGCACGATTCGCGAGAACGTGGGATTTGCGCGGCCGGGAGCATCGGAAGAGGAGATTCTGGAGGCCTGCCGCATCGCCCATGTGCACGAGTTCACCGGCAAGTTTCCTCTGAAATACGACACCGTGGTGGGCGAACGCGGCGTGCGGCTCTCCGGAGGCCAGCGGCAACGCGTTTCGATCGCGCGGGCTATTCTTGCGGATCCGCGTATTCTGATTCTGGATGAGGCGACTTCGAGTCTTGATTCCGAATCCGAGCAGGCCATTCAAGCGGGCCTGTCGTATTTGATGGAGGGCCGCACAACCTTTGTGATCGCGCACCGACTCTCGACCATCCGCAGGGCGGAGCAGATTCTGGTTATAGAGGACGGGCGCATTCGCGAGCGCGGCACGCATGAATCGCTGTACGCACTGGGCGGCCGATACTACGACCTCTATACGCGTCAGCACGGGTTGGACGCGAATCTGTTCCTGGCTCCGGGTGAAGGGGACGAGGTACCGGAGGCGCAGCAGGGGCCGCGATTGCGGGGTCCGGCGGGGCCATCGGCCGCTTCCTTTTTAACCGGCGGCGTCGCGTAGTTGGATGGAGGCTCCTTCGCGCTTCAGAAGATGAGCTTCATTCCAAACTGGATCTGGCGTGAAGTGGTTGCGGTCGTCGTGATTAAGCCGGCGGAACCGCTGATCGCCGTTCCCGAAAACACGATGGCGTTTGGCGTGCCGAAATTGGGGCGGTTGAACAGATTGAAAAACTCCGCGCGAAATTCGAGGTTTGCTCGTTCGCTGACTCTGGTGTCCTTGAAGACGGAGAGATCGAACTCGGCTAACCCGGGGCCGGTAAAGGTCCCGCGTCCCAGGTTGCCGTAAGTGCCGGGCGCGGGGAGCGCAAACGCATTGGGGTTGAACCACTGATTTGGATTCCCCAAGATTACGGGTCCGCTAAAAGACGGGACGAGATTGGGGCGGTCGGGGTTGCGCGTGTCTCCATCACCCGAGCGGTTCGAGCCGATCTGCGGTGTAAACGGGAAACCGCTAAGCAGAGTAGTGATGCCGTTGAGCTGCCATCCGCTCACAAGCTTGCCGCCGAACCCGTTCACGTTGCGCAACCAGAACCGGCCTTTGCCGAAGGGCAGATCATAATGCGCCGAAATGCTCGCCTGGTTAGCGGCGTTCAACGCGGAAGGACCCCAGTCGCGTCTGAGATCGTTGCGGTCGAGAACCATCTGCGCCTGGTTGTTGGCCTGTGCTCCGGTGAGACCTGAGTTGATATCCAGACTCTTGGACCAGGTGTAATTGGCGCGAAATAGCAGGCCATGGCTGAGACGGCGGGTGACATCGACCTGAAGCGCGTTATAGCTGCTGTTTCCTTCGGTGTACCAGAAGAATCCGGCAGAGAGATACGGGTTGGGGCGAGTGGTGACCGGAATATATTGCGCTCCCTGGGGCACGCTGCCTTTCGTGGTGCCGGGCGTGCCGCCCGAAACGCAACCGTTAGGATCGGCGCAGATCTGCGCCGGAATGGTATTGGGGTCGATGCTCAACAGACCGTGATATCCGAACGAGCCGACGTATCCGACGCGCAGCGCGGTGTTCGGATCGAGCTGCTGCTCGATAGAAAATCTCCAGGATTGGACGGCTTGTGTTTTGGCGTCGGGCTGTATGCCTTGCGGAGCATAGGTGGTGCAGGGCGCAAGCTGGGTAGCGCTGCAAGCGGGTGGAATCGGCGCCCCCGGTACGAGCGGAGTGAATGAGAACAGGCTCATGTTGTTGAACGCGAGATTCCCGTTATAGGGAGGAAGCGAATTGAGCAGGAAACTGAGGTCATCGATGAGCGAATAGTAGATCCCGTATCCGGCGCGCACGGCGGTTTTGCCGTTGCCGAAGGGGTCCCAGGCCAACCCCAGCCTGGGTCCGAAAAGCTTCTTAGCGTTGTTCTTGGTAAACGCAGAATTGCCGACGATCGGGTTGGTTTCGAGAACGCCGTTGCTATCCGTGATGTAGTTGGCGGCGCGCCCTTCGACTTCATTCCAGCCGGTCGTGAATTCGTGGCGCAGGCCGGCTTCGAGCGTCAGATTGCGGCGAAGCTTGATCGTGTCCTGAAAATACCAGGCGCCGAAGAGACTGCGCCATCCTAATTCCGAGGGATTAGGCACTGCTTGAAAGCTGCTCACGGTGCTCTGAAGGAACGTAGTGAGACTGGTGAAGCTCGCCTGGCCCAAGCGGCGCGATGCGGTGTTTTCGTTATCCTGGATCGGCTGAAACCAGACTCCGATACTGATTTGATGGCGGCCCTTGGTGATCTGAAAATCGTCGGCATACGTAAACAGATTGCGGCGATTCCAGACGTTGGCAGCGTTGTTGGGCCCGGCCGAAGTGAGAGCGGCGACGCCTGTCGTCGTGACACCGCCGCCGATCACAATGCCACCGGGGCCGCCGCCGCTCACGAAAGAGAGATTGGAAGGAAAAGAGGCGAGCGGGTAGGATTGGTAGTTGAAGGCAGCGCGCGAAAATCCCACGCGCACGGTGTTTAGCATTTGCGGCGAAAAAACGTGCGTCTCCGTCAGGTTCGCGACTTGAGCGCGCAGCACGACCAGAGAACCGAATAACGGATCGGCCAGCGGAATGATGCTGTTGCCGTCATCGATGGTGTACGCGGCGGAGAGGGAGTCGGCGCCGCTAATCGCGTAGTCGCCGCGAACAGTGCCGAAATCCTCGCGGATCGACTGGTGGGGGTTGTTATACGACAGAGCCGTACCGGTCGGCAAGCCGTTGGCGAGGAGTTCCGCGCCGTTCGGCGGGGGCCAGAACGACATATAGGGCAGTATGTTCCGGTTCAAATTGGAGACCGGCGTATAGACGCCGCTGCTATTCGGGAGCAAGCCCTGGCGTGCTTGCGCGTCAGGCACGACGGCGACATTGCTTACGGCCAGTGCCTGCCGGAAGCCTTCATAGTTGCCGAAGAGGAACAGTTTGTCTTTCTTGATAGGGCCGCCTAAGGCGCCCCCGAACTGATTGCGGCGGAAGGGGGGGACGGTGGCGAGGTCGAAAAAGTTGCGGGCATCGAGGTCGCTGTTACGTAGAAATTCAAATGCCGAGCCATGCAGCACATTGGTACCCGACTGCGTGACGACGCTGACCTGGGCTCCGGCGCGTTTGCCGTATTCCGCGGAGTAAGCGTTGGTCTGCACGTTGAACTCGCGGATGGCATCGATACCCAGCAGTTCGCCGCTGACGCCTCCGGGCGAAATACCTAGCTGGCTCGATCCGGTATATTCGATTCCATTCAGCAGGAACAGGTTCTCTGAAGTGCGGCGCCCCGCGACGGAGAAGGTGTTTCCATTACTCGTACTGGTCTGAGAACTCTTCATCGCGCTGTAGTTGATTGTCCCTGGATTGAGTGTGATCAAGTTGTCGAAACTACGGCCATTCAAAGGAAGGTCTTTGACCTGTTGCTCGGTGACAAGGCCGGACACCTGGGAAGTAGTGGTGTTGACCAGGGGAGCATCCGCCGAGACCGTGACTTCCTGAGCGATCTCACCAATTTCGAGGCGCAGGTTCACCACAGCCTCCTGTCCCACGGCGAGTTGGATTCCGGTGCGGACGGCGGAGCGGAAGCCGGTTCTCTCGGCTTTGACCTCCTGCGGGCCGACTGCGAGCGACAGCGCGTGGTAATCACCCTGATCATCAGTCATTACGGAGCGCATCGCGCCCGTCTCGAGATTTTTGACGGTGATCATAGCCCCGTGAACAGGGCTTCCGGTGGCGTCTTCAACTTTGCCGGAGATCGAAGCAGTTACTTGAGCGGACGCGGGGACGGAGGCCGCGAGCAAGCACAACGCCACCCAAACGGGCGCGGAACTAACCTTCATGACCAACGAGTATACATCGGAGCGAATCGCGAGCTTGGGTACAGATCTTGCGCGCGGTGAAGCTAACTGAGGGCTTCCACAACCTCGGCGGTCTTTTCAAACGGCACCATGTGGGCGGCTTCCTGGATGACGACTAGACGGGACCCTGGAATCGCGCGTTGGAACGCGTGCCCATACACTGCCGGGATCAGCCGGTCGCAAGCACCCCAAATCAAAGTTACAGGGGCTTTGATTCGATATAGCCGCGTGGAAAGGCCGCGCTCGGGAATGGGGAAGAGAATTTTACTCGCGGCGCCCAGTTCACGGGCGTTTTGCACGAGGAAGGCCTGGATGAACTTCGGGTCGCTCATATCGCCGCCCGGCGTCATCAGCTTGGCCCCGGCCTCCTCATCGTAGAAGAGGTAATGCGGGAATTCGTAAGGCAGGAGCGAAAAAATATCGGGAATGGGGTGGTCGGGAATCCAAAGGCCGGCGGGAGCGATGAGGGCGAGCCGGGAAACATCGTGGGGCGCTATGGCGGCCATTTCGGCCGCGATCATGCCGCCCATCGAGAAACCCGCGAGCATCGGCTTTTTGAGACCGAGCGCGTCCACGACGTCCCAGGTATGCAAGGTGAAATCGAGCATGTCGTAGAGTTCCGGATGCTCTTCGCTATCGCCGTAGCCTGGAATCAGTGGTGCGTAGACGTGAAACTTTGCCGCGAGCGCTTCGAGAAAGGTCCGGTCTTCGTTGAGCCGCCCCGCGCCATGCAGGAACACCAGCGGTTCTCCGCTGCCGCCCTCGAAGTAGCGGACGGGCACACGATGAGTTCGGACGGTTTTCAATTCCATGGCAGCTCCTTTACACCTCGACGGCCGCTGTGGGAAGGCTCGCGGGGGCCACGCGGTTTTCAAGCGGCTTCGACCAGAAGCGCCCGTCATCCGCATATTCGGGGAACAGGTGGCGTAATTGGGGAATCACTTTCTCCGCGAACAGCCTGGTGGAGTTCATGCACTTGTCTTTCGGCATGTCGCCGATCTGCATGAGGCAATATACGTGGCCCACGCGCAGCCCCTTGATCAGGTCCTCCATGCGCTGGCGCACGGTTTCGGGACTGCCTGCGATCACATGGCCGTTATCCACGAGTTGCTGCCACGGATGCTCTTCGAAGAGGCTCTGGGGGGTGTATTGCGAGAGCACTCCCTTTTGGATGGTCTTGATGGTACGATAACCCGGCGCGTCCGCGAACCCTGGATATACGTGCAGGCAGCGGTTGTAAAAATAGCCGACGTGACTGGCGTACAGGCGCTCGGCTTCGGCATCGGTATCGGCGACGCAGACGAACTGCGCAAAGCCGGCGCGGTAGGGTGAGGTGTCCGGAGCATTGCGTTCCGCCACGCGGTCCCAGTAGGAATCCATCAATTGCTTGCCGCGAATGTAACCGCCGAAACTCAGGTAGGAATAGGTGTAGGTGTTATCGATGCAGAAATCAAAAGTCTCGACCGAACCGCCGCCGGGCACGTGCACAGGCGGATGGGGCTTCTGGATAGGACGGGGCCAAATGTTCACGTAGCGCAGCTTGGTGTAGCGGCCATTGAAGGCGAACGGCTCGGGCTCCTGCCAGGCGCGGATTATCAGCTCGTGGGCTTCGCGGTACTTATCGCGAGTTAGTCCGGGAATTGTGCCGTAACAGTAATTCGTGTCCATGGAAGTGCCGACGGGAAAACCAGCCACCAGCCGCCCGCCTGAGATGCAGTCGAGCATGGCGAACTCCTCCGCTACACGAACCGGCGGATTGTAGAGAGCAATGGAGGCCCCCAAAACTACCAGCGCCACATCATCGGTGCGGCGTGCAAGGCCGGCAGCAATGATGTTTGGAGAAGGCATGAGTCCGTATGCGTTTTGATGATGCTCGTTCACTCCTATGCCGTCGAAGCCTAACTTGCCGGCGTACTCGAGAAGGTCCATGTAGTTGTTGTAGACTTCGTGAGCCTTGACCGGATCGAAAAGGCGCGAATCGATATCGACCCAGACGGAGTGGTTCTTTTGGCGGAAGTCGTTCGGCAGGTAAGGCCAGGGCATCAGGTTGAACCACGTGAATCGCATGAGACCTCTCAGAGTTTTTCGCGTAACAGACTATCACAACCGGTCGCGTTCGAGCCTGCGATGCGCTTCCAGTGTCGCAGCGACGTAGAAATGTCCGGTTAGCGCGAAATAGAAATGTCCTCTTGACAGACTTGAAGCAGGATGGGAGAGGACAAACTGGAAATGGATCGAAGCCAGCGGGACCGATTGAAGGTTCTGCATGAAGTGCGTCAGGGAA
>JAFAWA010000036.1 GCA_019242155.1 Terriglobia bacterium
GGAACCGCGCTGCAGCTCGAGCAGCTTAGCCGTGGCCTCAAAGACCTGATCGCCGCAAACGGCGCCCTGCTTAAGAAGCGGTAGCAGCCGCTCGCGTTTGGCGTTCGCAACATCCTGCGCCAATTGATCGTAGAACTGCAGCCAGGCGGTCAGGCTGGATTGAATGGCCGCGAGCGACTCACGCCCGTTTTCCGTCATGATAGGCCGAAACTCATCGATTTGTGACTGGAGTTGGCGAGCCTCCGCGCGAAACTGTTTATCGTTTTCGCGGGCGATATCCGGTTGCTTTACCAGGGTGTACATCACCAGCCCGCGCTGATGAGTCCACATGGAGGCGGCCGAGGTCCGCATGGAGCCGGCAAGTTCTAACCGCTTTGCCACGTTCTGGATCGAATTATCTAAAGCGCGGCTGAATTTAGCTGTAGAAATCAGCGACGAAGCCCCCATCGCAACCGAAAGAACGAGCACGGCAGCAAAGCTGATGGTCAGTTTCTTACCAATCGTCATCAATACCTCACCATCAATATCGGCAGAGGCTCCGGATACTTTAGCCGCAAGCGACGTGTTACTCTGAGATTTCCAACGTGTGCCGGCTCGTGTCAGCGAAGCTTTCGTGCTCTGTACATACCCGCTGAAGGAAGCGGATCTGGTTGTCAGTTTTTTCACTCGGGACCAGGGAAAACTGCGGGGCGTGGCGAAGCGCGCGCGGCGTCCGAAGAGCGTCTTCGGCGCCGGGTTGGAACGGTTATCGCACGTGCGCATGGCGTACTTCCAGCGGGAAACTCGCGAATTGGTGAACCTCGATTCTTGCGAATTGATTCGATCGCAGTTTGATCTGGTTTCCGATTACTGCTCCGGCCTGGCCCTGGATTTTCTGGCGGAGGTTTCGGAGCAACTGTTGCCTGCCGCGGAGCCGAATGAAAAATTCTTCCGGCTTCTCGTCTCCATGCTCGATTCTTTGCGCGCCGCCTCGCTTAATGAGACCGCCGCCGCGCGAGCCTACCGGGCCGTCACCTACTTCGCGCTTTGGGCAGTCCGGCTTGCCGGTTGGCTTCCGGAACTTCACGTGTGCCTGGGCTGCGGTTCCGTCCTGGACGATCCGCATACTCACGCCGAACGCGCTTTTTATACCCGTGGGCGGGCCGGCCTGGTCTGCCAAGACTGCCGGCGGACTGCCCGCTCCGCCAATTTCTGGGAACTCACGGCCGAATCCCGGCTACTCGCCTCCGAGATGCTGCGCACTCCTATATTGCAGCTCTCCCGCAACCATTGGTCTCAGAACACCGCCGCCGATCTGCGCCGCTTCCTGGTACAGCAGATCGAATCCCATGCGGAGCGCCGCCTCGTGACGGCACGCATGATGGAGGAGATGGCGGCTGTCCCCGCCGCCGCGGCGATCTAATGCAATCCTTTCAGGAAATCATCCTCAAGCTGAAACAGTACTGGGCGGAGCGCGGCTGCATCATTCAGGAGCCCTACGACGTCGAAGTAGGCGCCGGAACTATGTGCCCGGAGACCTTTCTGCGGGTCCTTGGTCCCAAGCCGTATCGCGTGGCATATGTGCAACCGAGCCGCCGTCCCGCCGACGGCCGGTATGGCGACAATCCCAACCGCCTCTACAAACACTCCCAACTGCAGGTCATTCTGAAGCCCTCGCCCGATGATGTGATCGAGCAGTATCTGGGCAGCCTCGAAGCCATCGGGATCGATCTGCGCGAGCACGATCTGAAGTTCGAAGAGGACAATTGGGAATCCCCTACTCTGGGCGCCTGGGGCATCGGATGGCAGGTCATGCTGGACGGCCTCGAAGTCACCCAGTTCACGTATTTCCAGCAATGCGGCGGGATTGATCTGGAGCTCGTCCCGGCCGAACTTACCTACGGTCTTGAACGCCTCACGGCCTTCCTCCAGGTGCGTGACAGTGTGTACGATATCGAGTGGACCAAAGCATTCTCGTATCGCGACGTTCGCTATCTGGATGAGTTGCAGTACTCCGTCTACAACTTCGAGATGGCGGACATTCCCACCCTTTGGAAACTGTTCGAGTTGCACGAAGGCGAAGCGGCGCGTCTTTTGAGGGCTTACAATCCGGAAGCTCCCGAAAAGCTTCGCTTCCCGCTGCTCCCCGCCTACGACCATGTGCTTCACTGTTCGCATCTCTTCAACACCCTGGATGCGCGCGGAGCCATCAGTGTCACCGAGCGCGTGGGCATCATCCAGCGAATTCGTAAGATTGCCGTGGGCGTCGCACAAAACTGGGTGGACCAGCAAAAAGAAGTGCCGCTTGCCGAGGTAGCGCGGTGACCGTTCCGTTTCTCTTGGAGATCGGAACCGAAGAGATTCCCGACTGGATGATTCCGGGCGCTCTCGAAAGCCTGCACATGCTGTTCGAGAAGACGGAGTTGCCCCACGAATCGGTTCGTCTGGATGCCACTCCGCGCCGCCTGGTGTTGCGCGCGGATGGATTGCCGGAGCGGCAGGCGGATAGCGAGGAGCGAATTCTCGGCCCCGCAAAATCCGCGCCGCCGCAAGCCGTAGCGGGTTTCGCCCGTAAGCAGGGAGTCCGCCCGGAAGACCTCTGTCTGGAGTCCACGCCTAAGGGCGAATACTACAGCTTCGTCAAGAAAATCGCGGGTAAGCGGACCATCGATATCCTCGCCGATTCGCTGCCGGAGATGATCTTGCAGATCTACTTCCCCAAAACCATGTCGTGGACGGGGAAGACCGGCGCACGCTTCATTCGCCCCATCCGGTGGATCGTTGCGTTATTGGGTTGCGACACCGTGCCGTTCGAGTTGGCGGGCCTCCGCTCCGGAACGCTAAGTTCCGGCCACCGCCGCTTGGGCTCTCCGGAAGTCGCGGTCACGATCGACGACTATGATCAGCGCCTTCGCGATCATTACGTCATCATCTCGGCCGAGCAACGCCGCCAGAAGATATCCCGCGAGATGGCCGGCATCCGCGTGAAGACCGACCCGGCTCTGCTTGAAACCCTGGTCTATATCACGGAATTTCCGACCGCCATCACCGGCAGCTTCGATTCGCAGTTTTTGGATCTGCCGGAAGAAGTATTGATCACGGTGATGCGGCACCACCAGAAATATTTTTCGGTCGAAGATGCCGCGGGCCGCCTGGCGCCGCAGTTCGTAGCGGTCATGAACATTGATTCGGATCGCGAAGGTTTCGTCCGCCGTGGAAACGAACGCGTTCTCCGGGCGCGCTTCAATGATGCCCGCTTCTTTTGGGAAACCGATCAGAAGCGGCGGCTCGAGGATCGCAAAGACGATCTTGCGCGCGTCGTCTTTCAAGCAAAAGTCGGCAACTACTACGACAAGACGCTACGCATTGAAGAACGCGTGCAATCAATGGGCGGAGACGCACACGCCTCTCGCGCTGCAGGACTTTGCAAGTGTGACCTGACTACCGAACTGGTGATGGAATTCCCGGAACTGCAGGGCGTAGTAGGCGGCCTCTACGCCCGTGCGCAGGGCGAGCCAGAGGGCGTCTGGCAGGCGATCTACGATCACTACAAGCCCGACAGTATGGAAGATGCGATTCCGCGCACGCGCGCGGGAATGCTCGTGGCGCTTGCAGACAAACTCGATACTCTCAATGCCTGCTTTTCTGTAGGACTCGCGCCCACCGGATCGCGAGATCCGCTCGCTCTGCGCAGGGCTGCGCAAGGAGTAGTCAGGATCTTGGTCGAAGGCAAGATCGGCGTCTTCCTGCATCAACATGTCGGCGGTGAAGCATTAATCTCGTTCTTGAAGGACCGCGTCCGCTTCTACTTCAAAGACGTTCGCGGCTTTCCTTACGATGAAGTGAACGCCGTCATGGCCGCGGGCTGGAGCAACCTGGTGGAAATGGAAGCGCGTCTCGAACGCATCCATGCTCTGAGACACACACCGGATTTCGAGCCGCTCGCGGCCAGCTTCAAACGCATCCGCAACATTTTGGAGCAGGCGAAATTTACCGCGATGGAGCCGGTCGAGGAGACATTGTTGGAACAGGATCAGGAGCGGGAGCTATTCGCCGAATACAAAAGAATCCAAGGGCAGCCGATCGAGAACGTGATCTCCCGCCTCCGCCCCAAAGTTGACCTGTTTTTTGACAAGGTCCTGGTGAATGCCCCGGACCTGCGCATCCGGCAGAATCGTCTGACGCTGCTCGACACGCTGCTGCGCGAGTTTTCTACCATTGCGGATTTTTCAGAGATTGTCACTACTTCTTAGGAGTGAAACATGAAGAAGCATGTCTACCTGTTCGGCAACGGAACCGCCGACGGCGATGGAAAAATGAAGGATGTGCTCGGCGGCAAGGGCGCCGGGTTGGCCGAGATGTCGCGCGCCAAGCTGCCGGTACCTCCCGGCTTCACGATCTCTACCGAGGTATGCAACAACTATTTCGACAACAACAATTCGGTTCCTGATCAGATTCACCAGGAGATGCTGCATGCTTTGCGTACGCTCGAACAGCGTATGGAGCAGAAACTCGGGGATCTGGAGAACCCTCTTCTCGTAAGCGTGCGTTCCGGCGC
>JAFAWA010000096.1 GCA_019242155.1 Terriglobia bacterium
CGGTAAACCCGCACGACGATGCATCGCCATATCCGGACCTGAAGAGCATCCGCTTCGACTTCCAACTTGCAGCTTTAACCGGCGAAGCCGCGTCCGGACGGGTAGGTGCAGACCCCTCACAGATTCTGGAGAAAGCGGCGCACTAGCGCGACCCGCGACCAAAGAGGATTCGATGAAGCAACCCGCGCTCGGACTGGTGGCCTCGGTTATGGTCATGGCCGTTTCTTTGGGATTTGTCTCGCTGTTTTCCGGGCCCACCTTTATGAACTGGGTCTCGTTCTTGACCATCTGTTTTATTCCGATGCAGATCGTGATCGGGATTACGTGGGGCTGTAAGCATCCGGGATTCGCGGCGGGCCGCTCGCAACCCGTCAAGGGACTTCTGCTTGTACTGCTGGCGCTCGCGGCCGGAGCAGTGGTGGCGATTGTCCACTACAACACGGTGGGCGGTGCGGTGAACCCGCCCCCTCCCATGGTTTCGATGTGCCTCATCATATCTGTGCTCACCACGTTCTGGCTTGCGATCATGTGGGGAGGTTGGCCCTTCGTGAAGCTCTTCAAGAGCCCCGTCGCCGCCGGAATGGCGATGCTGGTGGGAGCCTACCTGATCAACTTTGCTCTCTTCCGGGTGTTTTTTAATTACGGCTTCATGCAGGGCGCGCCGGTTTATGTGCCCGCGCTAGACCCGCACGGACTCTTCAATGCCTGGAACGCAATGGTCTTCTACATCACCGTAATCGGAGTGATGTTCCTGATGCTGAATCTCGAGCTTTGGCCGCTTACTAAGTCGCCCGTTCTGATGCAGCAGCCGATGCTGGGACTGGTCTGGACCCTGGTGGCATTAGTCGTTGGCGGCGTGGTTTTTTACCTTGGCGTAAGCGTGCTGAGAATGGATGTGGTGGCGTTCATGGTGCAGGTTCCGATTCCGTTCATTTTCGGCACGATCATAGTATTGAATATGTTCCACGGGTCGTTATTCGCGAAGGCGAAGCCGCCTGTGAGGGGATTCCTGAATGCGCTCGCATCGGCGGTCATTGGGACGATTCTCGCTCGGATCTACGGTGCGCTGAGCACGGTAGTTACAGGCCAACTGAGTTCAGGACCGGCGGCCAACTACGAATTCGAGATCTGGCTCGCCTCGGCGCTGCTCGCAGTGACATTTCCGTTCCTGATCTTTTACGCGGAATTCTTCAAGATGTGGCCGCTGCATCAGGCCGAGAATGTGGCCCCGCAGCAAGTCGCTTCCAGCCCCGCGTAAGCGAGGAGCTACCAGCTATTCTCAACCCGGACTTATTCCGGTCGAGGCTGCAGGCGTAGAGAAGGGGGACAGGCCGAAAGCCGGCCTGTCTTGGACCAATTAAACACCCGTGCGTGTATGAGTCTCGGCGTGTTCCCAGTCATTCAGTTCGCGCTCGGCCTGCTCGCGAGAGTATCCGTAGCGCTCCTGTAGCTTCCCTAGGAACTCGTCACGCTTGCCTTCAATCATGTTCCAGTCACTATCGGTCAACTTGGCCCATTTTTGCTTCATCTGGCCTTTCATCTGTTTCCATTGACCCTCGACTTGATCCCAGTTCATGTTTAACCCTCCTCTAATCTCGTTGCATGCGGCGAACCAAGGGTAAAAACAGCACCATCCTAAGTAAGCCCGTCAACGCCTGTCAGCATGGCGGGCTATGGTAGCATCGAGCCGATGTCAGCCACGCGCACCGGCAGCGTCGCCGTCGTAGGCCAAGGCGCAACGTGGCGCCTCTGGGTACCGAGTGTGGCCATGATGCTCTGCTCATGGCTGTCCTACGTCGATCGCCAGATTCTGGCAGTTTTGTCGCCCATGATCCTGAAGGACACAGGGCTTGGTGCACAGGGTTACGGGGAAGTCGTCTCGGCGTTTTCGATCGCCTACATGGTGGCCAATCCCCTTTGGGGTTCGATTCTGGATTTCATCGGTATGCGTACCGGTATGTTGGCGGCGGTCGCGCTCTGGACGCTCGCCAGCACCTCGCACGCTTGGATGTCCGGATTACTTGGTTTCGCGGCCGCGCGAGCGCTGCTGGCCTTGGGAGAGGGTGCTACGTTTCCCGGGGGACTCCGCGCGGCGATGGATTCATTGCCGCCGAACCGGCAGTCCCGGGGCATTGCCATATCGTATAGCGGCGGCTCACTGGGCGCGATTATAGCTCCTATAGTTGTGGTGCCGATCGCGCTACGATTTGGCTGGAGGTCGGCTTTCCTCTTCTCGGGAGCTTTGGGAATCGGGTGGCTGATCCTGTGGAGCGCGGTTGCCCGGCCGCCTTACCTATGTCCGCCGGTTCGCAAACCGGAGAATATGGCTTGGCCCAACCCGTTGGAGTGGCGCTTCTGGGCCTTGGTGACCAGTTACGCGCTGGGGGCGATCGCAATTGGTCCGGTGCTGTATCTGACTCCGCTATACCTTGACCGGGTCATGGGTTTTTCCCAAGCCGATCTGGGAAGGGTGCTCTGGATTCCGCCTTTCGGGTGGGAAGTGGGCTACTTCTTCTGGGGTTGGGTGGCCGATCGCTTCGCCGCCAACCAGAAACGGCCTGTGCGTTTATTCGTAATGCTAGCCGTCTTGGCGCTTCCGATTGCTGCGGTGCCCTGGGCCGGTTCACGAATCCTCGCCATGTTCTTATTCTTCTGGTCGATGTTCGTTACCGGTGGATTTCAAATGCTGGCACTGCGTACGGGAGCCCGTGCGTATCCCAAGGAGAAGACCGCCTTGGTGGGGGGCACGGCTTCCGGAGCATGGTCGGCGGTCGCGGCGGTATTGCTACCGGTTCTCGGTCACTGGTTCGACCAGCAACGATACGCCGCGATTTTCTGGCTGGTAGGGCTGATGCCGCTGGTAGGCACCGGCCTGTGGCTGTGGCTGAGCCGGAACGATTCTCGACCTATTCCGGCCCATTGATCTGTTAGGTAACTGAGCTGTACGCCTGCGCTGCGTCGGCTTTGCTCGGAAGCGTGCGCGCCACAATAGAGCGGAACTCTTCCGGAGTGAGAAGGCGTTTGCGCTCGAGCGAAAATTCTTTCACCGCCGCGACCACCTGCAGAGCTTCATCGTCGGATGCGGTCACGCCCATGTTCTTAAGCGCGGTCTTGATCGAATCAATGCCGCTGCCTTTGCCAAGCACCACTTTTGCCGCAGGTTGGCCCACTAACTCCGGCCGGTATGGAAACAGCTCTGTCGGCTGATCTGCACCGCAGTTTTGAAACCAACTCGCGATAATGCCGGACTCGATCTGAAATAACGCGTCGCCCACCACCGGACGATTGCTGGGCACGGCATGGCCGGAGAGTTCCTGTACCAGCCGCGCCAGACCGTAGAGCTTTTCACAATTGATGCCGATATCGATGCCGTACAAAGTGAGCAGCGCCATTACGGTCTCTTCCATAGGCGTATTGCCCGCGCGCTCTCCCAGCCCCAGCACGGTAGAATGAATCACCTCGACACCCTCGGCGACCGCCATAATCGTGTTTGCCACGCCCATTCCGAAATCCATGTGGAAGTGCGCTTCGAGGCGTTTATCGATACGCGCCTTCACCTGCCTGACCAGGTATTGCATGGCGTGCGGTGAAACCACCCCGAACGTATCGACGAGCGCCAGCGCGTCCATGTGCCCTTCATTGGCTACTCGCAAAATCAGATCCAGCACCCACTTCATATCCGCCCGGGTGAAATCGATCGGGAAGAACACCACTTCCAAACCTTGCTGGTGCGCGTAAGCAGTGGATTCGATCGAAAGCTGGATGGCGCGCTCGAGAGGCCACTGGTACGCGTATTGGATGATGTGCTGGCTCGACGGCACCTCCATGACAACACCCGAAACGCCGCAATCTACGGCGCGTTTCACATCGTCGACCATGCATCGGGAGAAGGCAAAGATCTGGGGACCGAGGTTCCGTTTCACGATCTCTGTGATGGCCGCCTGATCGCTCGGAGATACCACCGGCATTCCGGCTTCGATGCGGTGCACGCCTGCTTCTGCCAGGCCTTCCGCGATACGGATTTTGTCATCCTTCGTGAAAATCACACCGGTCTGTTGCTCGCCATCGCGCAGCGTGATGTCGTGAATCTTAATCTGTTTCGGAAAATGGAACTCGCTGCGGACAGCTTCGTCGAAGTTCCAAGGGCTGACAAACCACTTATCGGTCTTCCAAGGTTCTTGAGACATGATCCGTTCCTTAGTGGAGATTTCAGGCGCGCGCGGCGGGCTTCGGAATTTTGTTTACAGGGTTGCGGGCCGGTTGCCCGGTAACCACCCGTACCACCTCCTCCGCTGCTTTGCTCTGTAAGTCTATCAGGGACTCCTCCGAATAAAAACTGGTGTGAGGCGTGAGGATGACATTCTCGCGTCCGAACAGAGGGGATGCGGCCGGCGGTTCCTGCTCCATAACATCCAAAGCCGCTCCCGCGAGCTGTCCTTGATCGAGAGCCTCTGCCAGCGCAGCCTCGTTTACGATCGGACCACGCGCGGTGTTAATCAGATACGCGTGCGGCTGCATAGCGCTAAAAGCCTGCGCATCGAAAAGGTGGCGCGTCTCTGGCGTGAGAGGCGTGTGAATCGAGATGTAGTCGGAGATTCTGAGCAGTTCCTCGAACTCGACCCGGGCAACACCTGCGCGTTCGAGCACGTCATCACTCACATAAGGGTCGTAAGTGACCACTCTGAGCCCAAACGCCTGGGCCTTGGGAGCGAGCAGTTGCGGTATCTGACCGAACGCTACCAGGCCCAACACTCTGCCGCGAATGCGGTGGATCGGCACCACTGCGCGCATCTCCCAGCGGCCCGAGTGCGTGCGGGCGTTAGACGAAGTAATTTTTCGAATCAGAGCCAATAACAGCGCCATCGCGTGATCGGAGACTTCGTCAAAGCAATAGTCCGGGACTCTGGTAACGACAATTCCCGCGTCAGTCGCGGCGGAAATATCCACGTTATCTACACCGATTCCGAACCGTGCGATGACACGGCAACGGGTCATCTCGGCAATCATTCCCGCGGTAATTTTGGCGTAGGTGGTGAGCAGCGCGTCGGCTTCGCGGGCCACGGCCAGGATGGCTTCCGGTGTGGACGCCTCCGCGAGACGCAACTCGCCATCGATTTCGGAAAGCACGGCCCGCGCAGGATCGAGGTTGGGAAATACCGAGTCAGAGACAGCAATAACCGAATGAGGCATGAAACGGGGCTGCAGGCAGGAGTTTGTCATTCCGGTGCGGACATTGTCAAGTCATCCAGCGAACCACACCGGCCACACCATCCAAGGCTACTGTAGAGCCGTCCGGAATGCGCTCGGTCGCTTCCAGAACACCGAGAACCATGGGGATGCCCCGCTCCCGCGCGAGCGATGCCAGATGCGAGGTGCCGCCACCGCGCTCGGAAACCACACCGGCCACGTGGGTCAAAATGTGGCTGAGCGCTGGCCCGGCGACTTTGGTGATTAAAACATCCCCGGGTGCGAGGCGCGCGAGTTCGCACTCGCAGTGAATCACACACGCCCGTCCGGTGCCCCAGCCGATGCCCGCGGGATGGCCGCTCAGGCGTGGGCGATTCGCCCAAACCGCGTCCGGTTCGGCGGCCGGTTGTACCTGCAGGGGGCGCGCCTGAAGGATCCACAACTGTGTTTCGTCCATTGCCCATTCGATCTCGACCGGCATATCCATCAGAGTCTCAATTTCGCGCAACATGTGTCCGAGTTCGAGCGCCTGGCGGTCACTCAGGCAGGGCCGCGCGATCTGATCTCTTGGCACAGCCTGTGCCATCGGCTCCTGCCGATGCATACAGCCGACTTGATGGTCTTTTCGTCCGGGCGTGACGCTCAATAACTTACCGTCCGACGCGAGTTCATATCGATCCGGCGTGACTTCACCCTGTGCGATGGCGGAACCAAGACCCCACGTCGCGGTTAGAGTCATGGCACCCTCGGAGTTCGCGCCCGGCGGCCGGCTGAGCCCACCGCCTGAAGCGCGCGCCGAAATTAGCGGCTGAATGAGCACAGCCATAGCGGTCTCAGCGGGATCGATGCCGTGAGTGGCCATATACCGCAGAGCGCGCGTTGCCCACAGCGCACCCCAACAGGAACGGACCGCGGTGATGAAATCGGGTTCGCTTTCGATTCCGAGAAAGCTCTCGAACTGGCCTGCAAAACTGGAACCGGAGCGGTCCTCTACCAGGGCCGAGGAACGGACGGCGGTTAACGAGCCGGTGGTTCGCTTCAGTTCCCGCCACGCCTCCAGTAACGGATCGAGCACTTCGGGCACGATGGGCTGATCGAGCAGTCCCAACTTCATGGCGAGTGCGTGCCGCCGGGCCTGCGGGCTATGTTCGGCTGCGCAGACCCCACGCGCATCAGCTTCCAGTCCGAGCGCATGAACCTGCGTGCGGTACGCAGAGGCTTCCAGACAGAAACCGGGAAGCGCCGGCAGGCCGGCCTGCACCAGGCGCGCGAGATTGGCTGCCTTGGGCCCGAAGCGGCCGGCATCCATCGCCTCGGGAGATGTTAGCGGCGCAAGGAAGCGAGACATTACCGGCCTGGGAGCTTGCCGTAATCCGAGTAGCCAGGCATGGGGTCTACTACCGTGATTTGCTCGACCGGAAAATTCGAGACGATCTCGACCCCATCTTTCTGGACGATCAGCATCTCCTCGATGCGCACGCCCCATTGGTGCGGCTTGCCGTGCTGCGTCTCGAGCGCGAACACCATGCCTTCCTTGATCTCAAGCGGATGATCGAGCGACCAGATACGCGAAATCACAGGCTGATCGTATTGCGCCAGCCCCAAGCCGTGGCCCCACAAGTTGGCGGCCGCCTGGTCTTCCTCTTCGTACCCCCAAGCTTCTTTGGCGGATGGCCACTTGGAAGCGATATCACGCGTGGTCGCGCCTACTTTCACCGCCTTGATCGAGTCATACAGCCACTTGAGCGCGGTCGCATAGTAATCCTTCTGCTCCTGAGTCGGCTCCCTGCCCACAATGTAGGTGCGGTAGTAGCACGACTTATATCCGTTCCAGGTGAGCGCTGCCAGGTCCATGAAAACGATGTCGCCGGGCTTGATGATACGGTCCGAAAAATTGCGCCAGTTCGGCCAGGTGTTGAGACCGGAGGAGACGATCACATCCTCCACGTCCTCCATGCCCGGAATGTTGTAGAGGTACTCCATGATGTGCGCGGTCAGTTGGTTCTCGGTAAGGCCCGGCTTCAGAAATCGCATGAACTCCCAGTGCGCCGCATCGCCGATGGCGCCGACCATGCGCATGCACTCATGTTCATCCTGGTTCTTCACCGCGCGCGCTTCCATCATCGGTGTCATGCCGTCGGTCCAGTCGATTTTGGCGTCCTGGAAGATGCGGATCATGTTGATGTCGATGAAGTCGACCCCGAGCTTCATGCCATCCACGCCGCGCTTTTTCATCTCCTCCCTGATGCTATTGGTGAATTTGGTGACCTGCATGGTTGAGGCCGGGCCGGCAGCGCCTTTGATCCATGCATATGAGTAGCGGATGTTGTCTTTCGGGATCCAGGGCGAATGCTTCTCGATGTGCATTCCGATATCACCCTGCTCGAACAGCACGGGCGCGTCATCGCCGCAAAGCAGGGCATAGCGCAGGCCGGGTTTCAAACGGTTCCAACCGGGGGTGAGAGTGCTGGTAACGTAGCGGACGTTTTCGTCATACATCAGCAGCATTGCTCCCAGCCCATGAGCCTTCATGCGCTCTCGCGCGCGCTCCAGCCGGTATTTCCGCAGCCGGTCCCAATTGATTCGCTCCTGCCAATCCAGTCCTACCGCTCCAACATTCGCCACGAGTTCTCCTGAAACTTTGATGGTAAGCGTCCGATTATATCCCGAGTGTGCGCCGCCGCCCCATTGTGAGGTGCCGTGTACGGGCAGCGTCTTTTTCGATCGAAGATTCTAATCTTGGACTGCTTTACTCCGGCCTACCGTGGGGGTACACTGTCAGCCACATCGAGGACCCGGGAATCATGGGTCCAAAGGAGTCGATCATGAGGGATCCGAGGGTAGCCATCACGTTTACCGCGTTCGGGAGCTGTCTTGTTCTGGCCGGGCTTTCAGCCGCCGCAGATTTGACGAACGGCGCCGCGCCTGCGGCTAAGCCAGTTACGTTCGCGAAGGACGTCGCGCCCATTTTGCAGGCCCGCTGCCAGGAATGCCACCGCGCCGGTTCGATGGCGCCTATGTCGCTGGTCACCTACGAAGAAACACGGCCCTGGGCGAAGGCTATACGGCAGCGTGTGATTGCGCGGCAAATGCCGCCTTGGCACATCGATCCCACCGTCGGCGTGCAGAAATTCAAGAACGACATGTCGCTTACGGACGAGCAGATCAAGACGATCGTGCAATGGGTCGATTCGGGTGCTCCGATGGGCGATCCCAAGGATTTGCCTGCTCCTCGGAAGTGGGCAGGCGAGAATGAGTGGCAAGCAGCGGCCGAGCTTGGTCCGCCTGATCTCGTGATCAAATCCGAACCTTACACAATGGAGGCGCACCATCAGGACGTTTGGTGGCGGCCGACGAGCGATATTCCGCTTACGGAGCCGCGTTGGGTGCGCGCCGTCGAGATGCGCCCGGGATCCCTTTCCGGCCGCAGAATCACGCATCACGCGGTGGCGTATCTGATGCAGGACGACGCGGAAAGCGCGACGCCGGGCGGCG
Organism: Terriglobia bacterium; assembly: GCA_019242155.1. Taxonomy (GTDB): domain Bacteria; phylum Acidobacteriota; class Terriglobia; order Bryobacterales; family Bryobacteraceae; genus PSRJ01. The sequence continues at coordinate 8,683 of JAFAWA010000096.1, forward strand.
GAGATCCCGAACTGAACCGGCGCGGCCTGCTAATGGAGTGGGCGATCGGCAAGAGCTACGATCTGTACCATCCCAATACGGGCAAACTGCTTGTGCCGGGTGCGCAGATCTCCTGGGACATCCACATACACGCGGTCGGCGAGGCCATACGCGATCACGTTGAATTGGGTGTCTGGCTCTATCCCAAGGGCCAAGAGCCTAAGTACCGCACCTATCTAACCGCGCTACAGGCTATTAAACAGCGCTACATGGATATTCCGCCGAACTCTATTGTCGAATCGCAGAATTTCACGGTGCTGAAGCAGGCAGCCATGCTGGAGAATTTCCAGCCGCACATGCATCTGCGCGGCAAGGCCATGGCAGTGGAAGCCATCCTGCCGGACGGCACTTCACAGATGGTCAGCTATGTGGGCAAGTTTAATTTCAATTGGATGACCAACTATATTTACGCGGACGACGCGGCGCCGGTGTTCCCCAAGGGCACGATGGTTCGTGTAACCGCCTGGTATGACAATACGCGCGGCAATCCGAACAATCCGGACCCGGACCAGTGGGTTGGTTTCGGAGACCGGACCGTGGATGAGATGGGCCACGCCTGGATGAACGTTACTTACATGAGCGACGACGATTACAAGGCGTGGGCGGCGACGCATAAGAACCAACTGGCCAATGCTGACGATCGGCCGATCCGCATTAACCGATAGCGTATGAAACGGTGGGGCACTCGCGCCTTCGCGAGCTGCGCATTCTTAGCGGCGGCTGTATTCGGCTGGGGGCAGGCGCTGCCGCTCGAACCTGTGCATCAATCGGGCTCAAGCGTCACGGGAGCATTCGAGGGCTGGTTTAAGAACCCGGACGGAACCTTCAGCCTGCTGCTCGGCTATTACAACCGCAATACCAAACAGGAACTGGATATTCCTCCTGGTCCGGAGAATCGCATCGAACCTGGTGGTCCGGACCGCGGGCAGCCCACTCATTTTCTACCTGGCCGGCAGTGGGGCATGTTCACCGTGAAGGTACCGGCGGACTTCGGCGACAGCAAGATCACCTGGACCATCGTGGCTAACGGCCAGGCTACGGTCATTCCCGCGGGCCTCAAGCCGGACTACGAGATCTCGCCGTTGGTGGAAGCCGCTGTAGGAAACACACCGCCGGTGTTGGCCTTCGAAGAGCACGGTCCCACGGCACAGGGTCCGCAGGGAATCACGGTAGAACGTAGCGCGAAAGTGGGCGTGCCGCTCACGCTCGACCTGTGGGTATCTGACGACGCCAAGTACACGACCTCCTCGGGCGCGCGGCCGAAGAATTTGGGAGCGCCGGTGACACTCCGGTGGACCAAGTATCGCGGACCGGGCGTCGTAGAGTTTGCTGCTGAGAAGCCCGAAGTGAAGGGTGAGCTTACCGCCAAAGGATTTGCCGGAACGGCAACGACCACCGCCAGTTTCAGCGAACCCGGCAACTACGTTCTGCACGTCGTGGCGAACGATTATTCGGGCGAGGGCGGCGCAGGTTTCCAGTGCTGCTGGACCAATGGACAGATCAAAGTATCGGTTCAGCCGTAAGCTGAGTGGTCCGGCGCGGCGGTAGCGCGTTATTGTGGAGCGACCCGGTCGATCTTCGAAGCGAGAATGAAATCGCTTTCAGTAAGACCATCGATTTTGTGGGTCCACGTCTCAATTTGCACCTTGCCCCACGAGAGATGTAGATCAGGATGATGCCCTTGCTGCTCGGCAATCGCTCCTACGCGATTCACGAAATCCAGCGCCTTTTGAAAATCGGGAAAGGTGTATGTCTTGGATAGGTGATGCTCTCGAATCACATCCCAGCCGTTCACCTGCGATTTCAGATTTTGTAGCTCTTCGCCGCGCAGCGGCGGGACGCCGCCTCGGCAGGGAACGCATTGCTTTTCTGCCAGACTCATAGGCCTAATATAGCGAGTTACCGTCCCGAAGAACCAAAGCCCTCCGTTCCGCGTTGAGAGCCGCTCAATTCGGTTTCGGTCCACTCGACCGGTTCGTAGCGGGCCACGATCAACTGCCCGATGCGATCGCCTCGTAGAATGCTGTACGAATTATGGCCGAGGTTCAAGAGAATGATGCGGATTTCGCCGCGATATCCCGGGTCGATGGTGGCGGGTGCGTTCGGCATGGTGATGGCGTGCTTCAGCGCGAGTCCACTGCGCGGGCGCACCTGCGCCTCATAACCTGGAGGAAGTTCGATGGCGATCCCGGTCGGCACGAGCACCGGCACTCCCGGCACGAGCTCCGCCGATGCGACGGCGTGCAGGTCCATGCCGGCGTCTTCCCGCCAACCATGGGCATAAGACGGAAGAACCGCATCGGGATGCAAGCGCTGGATCGCAATTCGCATTGTCGCTATCATAACCGCTTGACACCTTCGAGACGCGTGATTACCGTGGCGCCGTTGCCTCCTGAAAAATGCGCTTACGCGCTGGCTCGGTACAGCAGGTCGCCCGACGGCATTCGAGATTCGCTCGAATGGGTGCGCACGCACGACTCCCGTAGTTTTCTCGAGAGTTACTACTTTCAATACGGCCATGCATCCATTGCGGACCTGGGGCATCCGGTGATCTGTTTCGAGGGCGTATCGGAACTGGCGGCTTCGGAGATCGAAGCCGAGCCGTTGTGGGACGGGCAGGCCAGGTCTTCGCGGTATCAGGATTTCTCAGCTTCCGGGATGGTGACGCCGCCGGAGTTTTCGGATGCCGACACTCAACGGTACCGCGCAGCCGGCGAAGCGCTGCTTGCGGCCTACCAGGAAGTCAGCCGGCAAGCGTTCGACTGGCTGGCGGAGCGGCATCCACGGCCGGAGCCGATGAAACCGGAGGCCTACCGCCGTAATATCGCGGCACGGGCCTTCGATGTGGCTCGCTATCTACTGTTTTGGGGTGTTCCGACCAGCGTAGGGCAAGTGACCAGCATTCGGACTTTGGAAAAGCAGATCCGGCGGCTACGAGCGTCCGAGTATGAAGAGCTGCGAACCTTAGGCGAAGAGATCGCGCAAGCCTGCGCGATGCCGCCCGATTGCGCATGGGACGGCGGTACTCACGGCGAGCCACTCGCGCCGACTTTGGCGCGCCACGCCGATGCCGGCGATTTTAGTTCGCGTGCGCGCGAGGATCTGCGCCTTTGGGCGAAGCAGAATCTGCCGCCCGCCCGCGCGGAAGAGCCGGTGCGGGTGGACCTCCTGCGCCCCACGAACGTTCCCGCAGATATCGCTGCCACGCTGCTCTATCCCGTAACGAGCCGGCCTTTCCGCGAGCTTTATGAACTGGCCGATAATTGGGGCGGCAAACTGCGGGCGGAAGTCATTGACGTTGCACTCCAGTCTCGATGCCGCCGCGACCAGATCCTGGCCGAGTTTCAAGGGGGCCTGTATGCATACGATCTCGCGATTGATATCGGCGCATATCGCGATCTTCACCGCCACCGCCGATGCCAGCAGTTTCGCCAGGACTATTGCGGACAGCTCGGTTACGAGACGCCACCCATGGTAGTGGAAT
>JAFAWA010000160.1 GCA_019242155.1 Terriglobia bacterium
CCGGCCGGGCCGGAGTAGGTGAGTTCGAGCGAACGAATGCCCTTCGCATTGCCGCCGTACGAGAAGTACAGCAGGCCGGCTTGCGGCAGCGGGCGTTCCCCATTGGCCAGCGCCGCTTTTTTCACCCGTTGCGCCCAGGCGCGGCGCAATTCGGCCGGCGGGCGCGGCGGCTCTTTGCTGGTGTCATTGCCCCCGCCTCCCAGAACCGTACTTCCTCCCTTTTCCGGTTTTTCGGGAGGCGTCCACTCGGGGTCCTTCACGGCTGTGCCTACGCGCTCGTAGGGCTCGCTGGGCGTGGGGTTCTTTTTGTTGTTAATGCGCAGAGAGAAGTCATTGAACGAAATCGGCAGTCGCGTTCCGGGTGCGCCGAAGAACGCGATCTCTACGACCACGTAGCTTTCGGTCGACAGTGGGCCCTCGGGCGTCGGAACGCCATGGCCTGCGAAGTCGGCCGCAAGCGTGAGGGCTCCTAGCTTGGCTTGCGCCGGGTAATCGGTAGGCGAACTCCGCGGCGGCAGTCCTTGTGGTTCGTTGATGGTACCGCCCACGGGCTGGGTGGGCGCGGAATGATCGGCAGAAGGGGCGTTAGGCGTTTGCGCGCACAGACAGAGCGCGGCAACCCCAAGGGATATAGTTTTAAGTACGGCAGGCAACTGCATTTAAAAAACACAGTATCACCTTGCCGCCGGCTTTTGGTGCGCGGCTTCCGGGTTAGGGCTTCTCTTATTGCTGCTGTCGCTGCATCGTCAGTTGAACTGGCGCACCCTCCGTGTTAGCGTAATAGCGCTCCTGTAGACTCTGTTTCGTGGAGGTGAAAATGCGCCCTGTCTCTGTCGCGGTTACGGTAGCTGCGTTATGGCTTCCATTCGCACCGGCGCCCGCGTCGGCAGAAGGCTCCCGCCCCATCGCTCTTGCCGGCCAAGTAACCTCAGCCGAGGAAGGTGCAATGGAAGGGGTTCTGATCAGCGCGAAAAGGGCCGAGTCCAGCATGGCTTTTACGGTGGTCAGCGATGCCCAAGGCCGTTATCAATTCCCTTCCGCGAAGCTGTCGCCGGGACAGTACACGTTGCGCATCAGGGCTGTGGGGTACGATCTTGAGGGTCCCACTTCCGTCGAAATCGGCGCCGGCACGGCAGCAGCGGATTTAAGACTGCGCAAGACGGCCGATTTGGCTGCGCAACTTTCGAACGCCGAGTGGTTGGCGAGCCTGCCGGGTACGGACCAGCAAAAGGCCTCCATACGGAACTGCAACCACTGTCATACTTTCGAACGCGTGCTCCGTTCGCGCGCGGGCGCCGACGCAATGACCAAAATCGTAGAGCGCATGACGACCTACCCGCAGCTCTCATTTCCGCTAATGCCGCAGAAGCTCGTGGCAGCCCGCATCGGCGGCGGCGAGGATCCGCTCGAGCACAGAATGGAAGTCTGGCGGGCACAGGCCGGATATTTGAGCAGCGTGAACCTGAGTTCCTCCGATTCCTGGAAGTTTCCGTTTCAGACTCATGCCCGGCCAAAGGGACGCGCGACTCAGGTGATCTACACTGAGTACGATCTGCCTCAGCGCACCCGGCAGCCGCACGATGTGGTCGTGGATTCCCAAGGCATGGCTTGGTACGCCAGTTTCGGCGAGCAGATTCTCGGCAAAGTGGACACAAGAACCGGCAAGGTCACGGAATATCAGATCCCCCGTCTCAAAGCCAACCTGCCCACCGGAATTCTGGCCTTGCGCTTCGATGAGGATGAAAATCTATGGATGGGAATGCAGTTTCAGGGTGGAGTCGCGAAGTTCGATAAAAGAACAGAGAAGTTTCAGACCTGGAGCCTTCCGCCGGAGTTGAACGGCGACTACGTTCAGATCAATCAAGTGAGCCCGGAACATTCTCGTACCGACGGCAAGGTGTGGCTGCAAGATGCCGGGACCTATACCGTGTTGCGGCTCGACCCGCTATCCGGCAAATTCGAAGTCTTTTCGCCGTATGCGATTCCGCGGCCCAATATTTACGATGTGATCTCCGATCCTCAGAACAACGTTTACTTCACCGGATTTGGAAGAGAGGACATCGGCAAAATCGACGCCAAAACCGGCAAGATCAGCATCTACAAAACGCCCACGGCAAACTCCGCGCCGCGCCGCGGGATGCTCGACCCGCGGGGCCGGTTGTGGTTTGGAGAGAACCGCGGCGATCGTATCGGCATGTTCGATACGGGAACCCAGCAATTCAAGGAATGGATTGCGCCCACTCGCGGAACATGGCCCTATGACGTTACGGCGGACAAGAACGGCGAAGCGTGGTCCGGCGGCGAATACACGGATACAGTGCTGCGGCTCAATCCGAAAACCGGACAGTTCGTCGAATACCTTCTGCCGCGGTTCACGAACATTCGCAGAGTATTTGTAGACAACACGACTACGCCTGTCACCTTCTGGCTCGGGAATAATCACGGGGCATCCATCGTCAAGCTGGAGCCATTGGACTGATATGAACATTCACATTGTCATCGGAGCGGCCGCCATTGCCGGAGCCGCCGCAATCCTGGTTGCGCAACAGAGTGGAACTGGGGCGAGCCCAGCCGGACCCTACACTGCCGCACAGGCATCAGCGGGACGGACCGCCTATCAGACTAGCTGCGCCGGATGCCACGCGGCCGATCTCTCTGGGCGCGAAGGACCACAACTGGCCGGCAGCACGTTCCTGATGCAATGGGGCGATCGGACCGCGGGCGAACTGATCGGTTTCATGCGCGCCACCATGCCTCCCGGCGCGGGCGGCTCGCTCGCGGATCAGATCTATGTCAATCTCGCGGCCTACATTCTCGATGCCAACAGTGCAAGGCCAGGCGAGAGCGCGCTAACGCCGGAATCCACGGCCCGCATAAGGAGCGTTGCCTCCGGCCAGCGCGCGGCGTACTTGCGGCCCGGCGCGGCTGCTCCGCCAACGGCCGCTGCTCCGGAGGCGCCGCAGGTTCGCCAGGCTCCGCGCGGAATTACCGTAGCAGGTGAAGTGAAAAATTTCGTTCCTGTCACCGACGCCATGCTGCGCAATCCCGATCCCGCCGACTGGCTCATGATTCGCCACGACTACAAGGCATCCTACTTCAGCTCGCTCAACCAGATCAGTGCGCAGAACGCCGGCGATTTGCACCTCGTCTGGAGTTGGGCAATGCAGGATGGCGCGAGCAACGGCAACCAACCCGCGCCGATCGCCCACAACGGCGTCCTCTATTTAAATAATGCGGGCGAGGTGTTGCAAGCGCTGGACGCGAAGACGGGCGAATTGATCTGGGAGAACCGCTACGGCTCCAACCCGGGCGCGCCCGCTATGCGCGGCATCGCCATCTACAATGACAAGATTTTCGTGGCCACCGCCGAGGCGCATCTTATGGCCTTCGACGCACGCAACGGCAAGCTGGCCTGGGACACCACCATAGGCGACCGCGCGCACGGTGAGTATGCCGAGACCAGCGGTCCTCTTGTGATTAAAGGCCGCCTGGTGCAGGGGCTCGGCCGCGATTCCTGCGCCATGTATCGCGAAGAGAAGTGCTTCATCAGCGCCTATGACGCCACCACCGGCAAAGAAGCCTGGCGTTTCCGGACCGTTGCTCTTCAAGGCGAGCCCGGCGGCGAGACTTGGGGCGGGTTGGCGGATATCTTCCGCGCAGGCACCGAAACCTGGATCACGGGAAGCTACGATCCGGATCTGAACATTACGTATTGGGGCACCGCGCAGGCCAAGCCGTGGATGCGTGCCAGCCGGGGCTCCGGCAACGGCGCCACACTCTACGCCAACTCCACCCTCGCGCTCAATGGGGACACCGGCAAGCTGGTCTGGTATCACACCCACGCGCCGGGCGAAACGCTGGATTTAGACGAAGTATTTGAGCGTGTATTGGTGGATGACCAGGGGCAGAAACTTGTATTCAGCGCCGGAAAAACGGGCATTCTGTGGAAGCTGGATCGCCAGAGCGGAAAATATCGCGGTCACAAGGAAATGGTGTTCCAGAACGTCTACGATTCGATTGACCCGCACACCGGCGAGCCGCACTACCGCAACGATATCGTGGAACAGCAGCTAGGCGAGTGGGTTATGGCATGCCCCTCCACCGAAGGCGGCAAGAACTGGCCTTCGATGACCTATTACGCCCCGGGCAACCGGCTCATCATCCCGCTCAGCCAAAGCTGCCTCGCCATGAATGGACAGGCGGTCGAAAAGACTCCAGGCGGAGGCAGCGGTAACGGCGCTCTGCGGCGCTTCTTTGAAATGCCTGGGACCAACGGCAATATCGGAAAACTGGCCGCGTACGATGTGCGCACGATGAAGGAACTTTGGAAGTATGAGCAGCGCGCGCCGTTTCTCACCGGTGTGCTTTCTACCGCCGGAGGAGTGGCCTTCGCAGGCGATCTCAATCGCATGTTCCGCGCGTTCGACGTCAACACCGGCCGCATCCTCTGGGAGACGCGGCTCCCTGCCGCTGTCCAGGGCTTCCCGCTGACATTTACCGCCGGCGGCAAACAGTACATCGCCGTAACCACCAGCAACGGTGGAGGGAGTCCGCGCAACGTGCCCGCCGTGGTTGCCGCAGAACTCCGCTATCCCGCTACCGGCAACGCGCTCTACGTTTTTGCTCTGCCGGACCGTAAGTGAAGGCGCATTGAAAAAGCGCAGCGGGCGCTCACTCCGCCGGGCCGAAGGCCAACAGAACGTTCCCCGGCATTCCGCCGTTGCGCGCGTACCCCGAATTTGCGAAAATCATGCCGCCCGCGATCACCGGGCCGGCGCCATCGAGCGATCCGCCTTTCGCACGGATTCCGTTCACAGTCTCATAATCGTGCGCGGTATCGAAGTCCCACAACACGCGCCCGTCTTCGGTCGCGAAAGCGCGCAAGTGTCCGTCGACCGATCCTGAAAACACCACTCCCGGAATCGCGGTCAGCGCAGCGGCCTGAGCGGGACTGCACGGAGGCTTGGCTCCGCACGGCGCAGGCGGCGCGTACCAGGCCTTCTCACCATTCGCGATCCGCAGCGCGGTTAAGCCGCCGCCCTGAGTGGGATCAGGCGGTAGTCCCACTTGAACGATCGTGCCCGCGGGAGCCTTTCTCACCAGGTCCGACACCGCGGCATACACCTTCTGCCCATCGCTGGCCATGCCCCACTGCACACCGCCGTTGGTTCCGCCCTTGCCCACGCGAGTCTGCCACAGAATCTCGCCCTTGCGATCCGGATCGAGAGCATAAACCACCCCCGACTTCTGCCCAGCCAACAGCACCTCGCGTCCATCCGGCAGTTTCTCAATCAGCACCGAAGAGCCGAAGTCAAAGTCCGGCCCGGGACACTGGCCTCCGCTGCAAGCTCCGCTAAAGA
>JAFAWA010000254.1 GCA_019242155.1 Terriglobia bacterium
TGGGGCGGAAGAGGCCGAGCGGCTGAATCACAAGCACATCGGCACGGAGCACTTGCTGTTAGGCCTGCTGCGCGAAGAGAAATGCTTCGCCGCCGAAATTTTGCATGAGCGCGGATTGCGTCTGTCCACCATTCGCGAAGAGTTGGCCCGTTCCCAGAGCGAGCGGGTCGCCTCGGCCCGGCCGAAGGAAAGCTCGCTTCTGGCGGAGTTTAGCCGCGATCTTACGCAGGCCGCCATTGACAATACGCTGGACCCGCTGATCGGACGGGATTACGAGCTCGAACGCGTGGTCCAGATCCTCTGCCGCCGCACCAAGAACAATCCCGTTCTCATCGGGGAGCCCGGCGTCGGAAAGACGGCCATTGTCGAGGGATTGGCCCAGCGTATTGCGGAAGGCGACGTTCCGTCGTTTTTGGCGGATAAGCGTATCCTGGCGCTCGATCTTTCGTTGATCGTTGCCGGGACCAAGTACCGCGGCCAGTTCGAAGAGCGCCTGAAGACCATCATGAAGGAGTTGATGGAGAATCAGAACGCCATCATCTTCATCGACGAGCTGCACACGCTGGTAGGCGCAGGGTCCGCCGAGGGATCGCTCGATGCCGCCAACATCCTGAAGCCCGCGCTTTCGCGCGGCGAAATTCAATGCATCGGCGCGACTACACCATCGGAGTTCCGCAAGTCGATTGAGAAAGACCGGTCGCTCGAACGCCGGTTCCAGGCGGTGAAAGTTCCGCCGCCGAATGAAAGCGACGCTGTCAAGATCCTGTTTGGGATAAAGGACCGCTACGAAAAGTTTCATGCGGTCGCTTACACCGATGAGGCCATCGAGACCGCGGTCTTCACCTCCAGCCGCTACATTCCGGATCGTTATCTGCCAGACAAAGCGATCGATCTCATCGACGAGGCGGGCGCCCGCGTCAAACTGCGGCAGACCACGCTTCCTTCCGATCTGGCCGACATTCAGAAGCGCATCAAATTCATCGTGCATCGCATGGAGAACGCCATCGCGAACCACGAGTTCGAGAAGGCGCGCTTCTACTCCGATGAGGAGCGCAAAGAGCGCGAGAACATGCGCCAGCTCCGCGAGAAGTATAATCTCGACGATTCTTCTACCGGCTGCGTCACCAAGGATGACATCGAAGAGGTTGTGGCCCGCTGGACCGGCGTGCCCATGACCTCCATCAAGGAAGAGGAGATTGCCAAGCTCCTGCGCATTGAAGAAGAGCTGCACAAGCGTGTCATCAGCCAGGAAAAAGCCATTTCCGCGCTAGCCCGCGCCATCCGCCGTTCCCGCGCCGGTTTAAAGGCGAGCGCCCGGCCTGCCGGATCCTTCTTGTTCTTAGGGCCGACCGGCGTCGGAAAGACCGAAGTCGCGCGTGCGTTAGCGAGCTTCCTATTCGGCAGCGAGAAGAGCCTGGTTCGCTTCGATATGTCGGAGTACATGGAGAAGCACTCGGTTTCGAAGCTGATCGGTTCGCCTCCCGGATATGTCGGCTACGAAGAAGGCGGACAGCTTACCGAACGCGTCAAGCGCAACCCCTATTCGATTATTTTGTTGGATGAAATCGAGAAGGCGCACCCGGACATCTACAATATTTTGCTGCAGGTCTTCGAAGACGGCCAGTTGACCGACGGTCTGGGCAACCAGGTAGATTTCAAAAACACCATAATCGTAATGACCTCGAACCTCGGGGCGCGCTTCCTCGAGAAACGCGGACATCTCGGCTTCTCAGCGCCCGCGGGCGAAGGCATCCCGGGCAAAATCGAGGAGATGGTTCGCGCGGAAGTGAAGAAGGCATTCAATCCCGAGTTCTTGAACCGGCTCGATGAGATGATTCTCTTCAGCTCACTCACCGACGAGGACCTGATCCAGATTATCGAACTCATGGTCAACCAGGTAAACGCCAATCTGGTGGCCAAGCAGGTGAAGATTCGGCTCGCACCGGAAGCTTCCAAGTACATTCTCGAGAAGACCTGCGCCGATCGCAGTTATGGTGCTCGTCCGCTGCGCCGCGCCCTGCAGAAATACATCGAAGATCCGCTTTCCGAGGCGCTCATTCAAGGCACGCTGCCTCGTCCCGCGGAGTTGGAAGTGTACCTCGGCGATACCGGGATCTATTACCGCCAGATGAACGCGGAAGGAGAGGCCGTTACCGCCGGAGGTCCGGGGGAACCGCCGCCCGGTGTGCTGTTGTATACCTTCTAAAGTTGGGGCGCGTTCCGCGATAACCTCCGCGTGAAAGGCGTGGCACGGCCGATCCTTGGTGGCTCGGTCCCGGCATCCAGCAGGATGGACCCGGCTGTGGCACTGGGGGTTGGTGTTTCTACTCCCAGGCGGCATGGACGGCCAATCCCAATGGGGCGCCCGGCACCCGAGTTGGACTATAATCCGAACTCGGGACGCGGCGATGTTGCTCTCAATTGCTACACTTGCACCGACGTGACCGCAACAGCGATGGCGCCAAGTGAGGGATGTGTGTAGGACGTAACTGTCACGGTAAGCTACGGCCCTTACACGTCCGCGCCGTTTAACGTTCTGATTAATACAGCTTCGACAGTGTCTGTGGCTTCTGGTTATCCGGACGATTTCCCGTGGTAGCGCCTTACGGATACGAGAGCAAAACAGGCTGGACTCTTCAGGATCTATGTGGCGAAACCATGCAGCAATTTGACGCAAATGAGCTGCTCGGCAACTTTTCTGACGATGTTCGTAACAACTGGACCCGGCCGGTTGCGATGAACGGTCCCCAAGACGTAGTGGTTGTCGACACGCAAGGCGATGCGCTTCAAACGGTTCCTGCGTCCGAAGAACCTCAGGTTCCGTTGACAAACACCAAAATCTACCACGATTATCCGAGGAATCTCTGTACTTTTAGTGTGACGTCCGGCGAAGGTGTGAGCGCTTGGCATGACAACCAGCAATATTACCAGGATCACGGCAGGCACAATTGACGGGTACCGAACGCCGCTGCTGGTTATCATTAAGGAAACAAAGTGAAAAAAACAAGCTTTCTCGGAGTTGCATTCCTATTCGCAACCGCTGCGCCCGGGTTTGGTGGTCTAACATCGCCACGGTCGCTGTTGGAACTGGGACAGAGCGCCGATCTCATTGTCGTCGCTTCAGCAAGCGGAAGCTACCACCCAGGTGATGTGGTTAGCTTTTCGCTGAGTGTGGCTAGGGTACTGAAGGGAGACCCCGCTCTGGCGGGAGGTGTAATCAACGTAAGCTGGAATGGCAGCTCGCAGGGCTTGGCGTTGGGCCCAGCAAGAGTAACCGTAACCGTAGCCGCAACGGGAAGTGGCTTATGGTTTTTGCAACGCTCCTCGACAGGATGGCAACTGCTCCCCGTACTGCAGGGAACTGTGACATTCAACGAGGGTTTCTTTCCGGCACCCTCATCGGGTGCAATTTCGAGTGCATATGCGTATAGCCCCGGAGCGCCGCTGTCCGACAAAATTGCCGCGGAACTGGGCTTTGCCATCGAGAGCGCCGGAACGGCGCACATCCCGCAACTGAGTTTACTACAGTACCATTTGCTGGATGATTTAAACTCAACGTTTGTGGAGAAGCTGTATCAACGATTATCGGAGTCCGCCATTGTCCAACAGGAAATATTGGGATTGAGTGGACTCATTCGGAATGGAAGCGCTGCGGCACTAACTACCGCGGCTCAGGGCGAGTCGGGTTTTCAATCCTTTGCACTAGAAAACGGTATACTGCTTCAAAGCATTCGGGACCGCTTCCGTGCCACCGATGCGAATTCGGTCAGCGCGCTGGGAAAAGCTACAACTTCCTCGAGCTACGCTCAGGACTTCCGAAGGGCCACTGCGCATGCCCTCGCCGCCATTCACAGTATCGGGTCCCTGCCGTACTTAGTTGCGTTGTTCGACGATCCGGACCCTGATCTAAGAGTTGAGGCTATCGGAGGTATAAGTGCCTTCGCAAATGGGTTGCCGGTGCAGTCGCCCGCTAACGTTGCCAGTATGGGGTATTTACAGCCGTCTAGTAATTCCTATAGAACTACCGAGACTATCGGTCATTTTGCCATGGGAAGTCGGGCGATTGAACAAAATGAGGCCTCCTACTTGGCATTTTGGAAGAACTGGTGGTCGCAGAATCGGGCTAGCTTGGGTTATTAACTGGAAGCCTTTTTGAACCTGTGTGGGACCCGCTCCAAAGCGGGTCCCACTTTCCATCCGAGCCTTATCGTCTACTGAGCGCCAGTTGCTCCACCGCCGCCTATGTTGAACTTCGGCTGCGGCTTCGGCAACGCCTTCCGCGGCAGCATCTCCGGACGGTTCGCGGCGTCGTAAACCACGGTCGCAATCACGGCTACCGCCTGCATCAGGTCGGCCCCCTGGATATGGTCGAGCGTATCCATGTTCGAGTGATGAGTCACGGTGTCGTATGCCAGGGGATCTTGAATGAACTGGAACCCGGGCAAGCCGACTTCATCGAACGAAAGGTGGTCCGTGCCTCCCGTATTACGAATGCTGATCGTGCTTACGCCTTCGTCGCGAAATGGGGCGAGCCACTGATCAAACAGCGGCCGCATGGCGTCGTTGCCTTGCAGGTAGACGCCGCGAATCTTCCCGCTGCCATTGTCCAGGTTGAAGTAGCCGGAGAGTTTGGCATGAGCGCCGGCCAATTTCATGGTGGCGGGGTCGCCGAAATGCTCCTTGACGTAAGCCTTGGACCCCAACAGGCCCTGCTCTTCGCCGCTCCAGAGTGCGATGCGAACCGTGCGATCCAGCTTCAGGTTGAGCGCCTTCAGCACTCGCATCACTTCCATCATGACCGCGCTGCCGGCGGCGTTGTCGGTAGCTCCCGTGCCTGAGTGCCACGAATCGAGGTGCGCGCCGATCATGATGAGCTCGTCCCGCTTGGCGGCTCCGGGCAGTTCTCCGGTAATGTTCACCGAATCCTGATTGCCGTCGGAAACATCCGCCTGCAGGTTCAATCGCAGCTTCACCGGAATCTTCTTGTCCGCGAGGCGCGCCATGCGATTGTACTGCTCGCGGTTCACCACGTAGGTCGGCAACGCCAGCGGATCTTTCGCGTCATATGATCCCGCGCCCTGAGCGAACACCAGGCCATCTTTTGATGCTTCGCTCGTGTTGATCAGCGCTACCGCGCCTTCATCGCGGAAGAACTGCATTCGTTTGACGAACAGGCGGTCCCGCTGGTTCGAGAACTGCTCGCGTACCGAGCCGGGCAGGCTCTGGTTGTACCTTCGCGCCTCGTCGGGATCTTCGGGAAACTTGATGTCGGTGAGGTCGGCCAATTTCGCAATTGGATTCGGGGCCTGCGCGAGTCCGGTGAGATCTTTATCGCTGTAACGCTCGAAGTTCGGTTCCGATTCGGGACGCACCTCCCGCAGCGGCGCGAGCAGAACGACTTTGCCGCGCAACTTGCCTTTCCAGTCGTTCATGTAGCGCGTCAGGTCGCCTTCGAGTCTCTTCGGGTCGAACGATTGCCGGCCGGCTGCGAACGGCGCCACGATTATCTCGCCGGTCTTCGCGCCATGGGTGCTCTCGGACCATGCGAGCGGTGCGGCGTCGAGCAGCGCATACCTGGGCTCCAACATCTCCACTGCATACTGTTTGAGAGACCAGCTCCGGCCGAAGGGTCCCCACTTCTCGAGCCGTACGTTTTCGGCGCCGTATTCCTGCAGCCGCTTTGCCGTCCACTCGGCTGCTTGGCGAAACTCGGGCGAGGCGGTGAGCCGCGGCCCGTACACATCGGTGAGATATCCGAGCGTGTTCATCACCTGCGAGTTATCGAACGCCTCGGTCTTGATCCGGCTAACAATCGTTAGATCCGTGCGGTCGCTACGTTCCTGCGCGCCGAGCGCCGCCAAAAATAGCGTCCCGAGAATTAGATAGCGCACCATACGGTAAAGTATAGCCCCACGAATTGGTGACTATTCGCGGCCAAGGCTATTCTTCGGCAGGCCCGGCCATGACCGCTCGACGCAGCGCAGACAAGATAGTTAGCCGGTCACTCAATCGACCCGCTCAGCTTGGCTTCCAGTTCCGCCCATCGCGCATATAGGTTTTCCACCCGGACCTGCGCAAGCTGGAGGCTCTCATATGCCTCGTGCAGGCGTTTGGCATCAGATGAGTTCTCCTGGATTTGATGCTGCCAGGCGGCGACGGCCTCTTCCGCTGCGAGAATGTTTGACTCCATCGCGTCCCATTCGCGCTGTTCCAGATACGAGAGCTTCCGTTTTGCAGTCTGCACAGGCGAAACCTGCCGTTGCTTGGGGACTGCTTTGGGCGCGCTCTGTTCGCTCCGCCAGCCCTCCCACTGCGAATAATCCGCGAACATTCCTCCCTGGCCGCCGCCGAGCCCGATCACTACAGTCGACACGCGGTCGAGCAGGTAGCGGTCGTGAGTTACCAGCACTACCGCTCCCGGAAAATCCAGCAGGCTGTCCTCCAGGACCTCCAGAGTCGGAATATCCAAATCGTTTGTAGGCTCGTCGAGTAGAAGCACGTCGGCGGTCTGAAGTATCAGGCGGGCGATGATCAAGCGCGCGCGTTCGCCGCCCGAAAAGCGGCCCACCGGTGTGTCCATTTGCTCTTCTCGGAAAAGGAATTGCTTAGCCCAGCCGGCAACGTGAATGGGCCGGTCGCGGTAAATCACCGAATCGCTATCGGGGCTCAGCGTGCGGCGTAAAGTTACTTCAGGGTCCAGATGTTCGGCGCGGTCCTGGGCAAAACTCACGATCTTTAGTCCATCGGCGCGCCGGATACTGCCTCCATCCGGTTCCAGTTTTCCTTCGAGAATCTTGAGCAGAGTCGTTTTTCCGCTGCCGTTCGGCCCCACCAGGCCGATCCGTACTCCGGGCGAGATGGTTACGTGCAAATCCCGGAAAAGGGTGCGGCCTCCGAGCGACTTAGCGATGCCTTCGGCTTCAATCAGCCGCTTGGTCTGCCGGTCTGACGCGGCGAAATCAATCCGAGCCGTAGCCGTGCGGCTGCGCGCAGTCACTGCGGAAAGCTCTTCGATCAGGCGGCCGGCGGAGTCGACTCGCGCCCGCGACTTTCCGGTCCGGGCCTTGGGACCGCGGCGCAACCATTCCACTTCGCGCCGCACCTTGGTTGCTAACGCCTCCTGCTGTTTCGTTTGCGCTTCCAGAAACTCTTCCCGCCGCTCGAGAAATTCGCTGTAGTTTCCTTTCACCTGAAACGTTTGCTGCGGGTAGCGGGCATTCACTTCCACCATTCGATTGGCGACATTCTCCAGAAAATAGCGGTCGTGGCTCACGACAATGCATGCGTTGGCAAGACCGATCGCGCGCTCGAGCCAGAGGATGCCGTCGAGGTCCAGATGGTTGGTCGGTTCATCGAGCAGCAGCACATCGGGCCCAGTCGCGAGCGCGGCAGCAATGGCCAATCGCTTCTTCCATCCGCCAGAGAGAGAGTGGGCAGCCGCCCCGGGTGTTTCAAAACCGGCGCGGCCGAGCATCTCCTCAATACGGCCGGCGCGTTCTTTGTCTTCCAAAGGCAAGCCGTTTAAAGCGGCGGCCAGAACAGAGACCACGGTATCGTCGCGGTCGAACGCCGTTTGTTGCGGAACGTAGGCCAGCCTGGTCTGCTTGCGGAGCGCCCGCGCGCCCGCATCCGGTTGTTCGTTGCCCGCAAGTATTTCGAGCAACACCGTCTTTCCGCTGCCGTTCGGACCGATAACGCCGACGCGGTCGCCTTCGGAAACCGTCAGCGAAAGGTCTTCGAACAGCACTCTGGTCCCGAACGATTTCCGAAGGGAGGCGCAACTTAAAAGAACCGCCATCTCTTTTCAGGATCGCACCCGGAAGGCGGTCGCCGTCACCTCCTTCTCGCGATGGCGATCAAGGAAACCGACGGCCAGGGCAGCAGGTGGTCGATCCGCCGCCACAGCCACACAAAGCGGTCGAACAGCCAAAGCTGGAATCGGCTGAAGTTGGTCCGGCGCAGCACGCGGCCGTTCAGGTACCAGCCGGGACGGGTAGCGCGGTTGAAGTGGATGACGCGCTCCAGTTCCAGACCTGCGGCCTGAATCTTCGAGCGCAGTTCCGGCTCCGAATAGCGACGGCAATGGCCGAGCACCTTATCGAGGGTGCCATAGATCGACTGGTCCTGCGGTACAAGAATGATAGCGCGGCCGCCCGGCACAAGCGCGGTACGAATGTTTCGCAACGCGGCGTCATCATCGGCGATGTGCTCCAGCACATTCAAGCAGATGACCGTGTTCACCTGGCCGGCTAAGGCGGAGAAATCCTCGGAATCATCCAGGTTGCAACGGCGGAGATGCACATTGGGCCGGCCCTGAAAGCGAACACTCAAACGGGCAAGGTGTTCCTGATCCACATCGGTGGCAGTGTAGGATTCGCGCCGCATCGAAAGGAACTCCGAAAGGTTGCCGATTCCGGCGCCGATCTCGAGAACTCGTTTACCCACAAACGGCCGTATGGTATCGGCCATCCAATGGTTGAAGCGCGGCGTGCGCGCGAGCGAGTCCAGAATGCGCGCGCCCGCGTCGCGATAGATGTCGCGCCGCAGCCCGTAAA
>JAFAWA010000259.1 GCA_019242155.1 Terriglobia bacterium
TGGGCGTGCGCCAATGGCTGGACTGCGCCGCCCATGATGCCAAACCCGATGTGTTGGCCGCCCTTCTCCATAAAGGCTGGAATGATCGTGTGGAACGGCCGCTTGCCGCCGGCCAAAACGTTTGGATGTCCCGGATCCAGATTGAAACCCGCCCCGCGATTCTGTAGCTGGAAGCCCATACCTTCCACCGTCACCCGCGAACCGAAAATGCCGAACACACTCTGGATCCAGCTGGCGATGTTCCCGTCCTTATCGACAACTGTCAGGTAGGTGGTGTTGCTGCCGACTGGTTCTCCCGCGGCTACTTTGCAATTGGCGCGTTCGGAGTCGATGAGTGCTGCCCGCTGCTGTGCGTAGCCGTCGGAAAGCAAGCCGGCAATTGGAGCATCGTACGTTCTCGGGTCTGCCACATACCGGTGCACATCCGAATACGCTAACTTCATGGCTTCGATTCGTTCATGCCACTCCGCGGTACTGAACGGGCCCGCGGAGGATGGCGGACGCGTGCTCATGATTTTCAGCATTTCGAGAGCGGCAATCCCCTGGCCGTTGGGCGGCAACTCAGAAACGCGCCAGCCGCGGTAATCGATAGAAATCGGCTGGACCCATTCGGGCGAAAACGCGGCCAGATCTTCGGCGGTCATTGTCCCGCCGAGATGTTTTGAAGTCTCGAGGATCGCCTCGGCAATCTCGCCTTTGTAAAAGGCATCCGGACCTTTCTCTGCAACCAGCCGAAATGCGTGCGCCATATCCGGATTGCGGAAAACCTGCCCAGTCTCCGGTGGTTTTCCGCCGGGGAGAAACACGCGAGCCGATTCAACGTTGCCCTTCAACCCCCCGACGATGCCGGGCGCGGCCCAGATCTCGTTCATTCCTTCTTGCACGGGAAAGCCCTGTTCGGCGAAAGCAATAGCTGCTTGGAAAAGATCCTTCCAGGGCAGCTTGCCGTATCGCTGATGCATGGCATACCAGCCGCGAACAGCGCCTGGAACCGTCACGCTGTGGATACCGTTCGGCGGCATTCGCTTGATGCCTTTGTCAGCCAGAAATCCGGGTGACAAAGCTTTCGGCGCCGCGCCGGAGCTATTCAGTCCGACGAGTTGGCCGGTTTTCGCGTCCTGGTAGATCACAAAAAGATCGCCGCCCAAGCCGGTCATCAAGGGTTCGGTGACCCCGAGCACTGCGTTAGCAGCAATGGCGGCATCCACCGCCGAGCCGCCTTTTGCGAGAATCTGCGCACCGGCCTGTGAGGCTAAAACCTGGCTGGTGGCGACAATTCCCTGGCGGCTAATGACGTTAGAGCGGCCGTAACTGCGGCCTTGCGCTTGGAGGGTCGACAAGAACAACGAAGCACACACGGCAGCATGGAGTAGTTTGTGCATGGAGAATCCTCAGAAAATCATTTTCAAAGCTAGTTGGATCTCGCGATTATCGATTAGAGTCGCGGTAATTCGGCCGAACGAAGGGCTGTTCTGGGTGCCACTCGCCTGTTCGAAGTTGGGGTGATTGACGGTATTGAACGCCTCGCCTCGAAACTGCAGGCGCAATCTCTCGCGGATCGCGAAAACTCGGGCGACAGCCGTGTCCAGCGTTACCATGCCGGGTCCGATTAGGGTATTGCGGCCGACGTCGCCAAAGGTGCCCGTGGGCGGAAGCGTAAAACAGGCTATGTTCATCCACTCGCTTACTGCCTTCGGTCCATTGTTGGGATTGCAGCCGGCGATCACATTCGGCCGGTCTGCATTCTGGCTTGTGAGGCTGATGTTCCCACTCTCGTTGGCAGTAAATGGACGGCCGCTCTGAAGCTGAAAAATTCCCGAGATTTGCCATCCGCGTATAAGCTGCGCTGCCGGTCCCTTGCCGCTTTCACCGAACGGAAGCGCCCAAACCGGACTGAATACCACGCGATGGGCTACGTTGAAATCTGAAAGTCCTCGCTCGCCCGACAGCAGGTTGCGACTATTCTGCGCGCCGCCGGAGGCGTCAGAACCGGATGCGGACCCCGAGCCTTCATCGATAGATTTCCCAAATGTGTAGGAGGTCAGAAAGGATAGGCCGTGGCTGACCTTTTTATCCAGTTTGAAGATCAGCGAATGGAATTCGGAGTTTCCGCCATCGATGTAATACGTAACGTTCCCAAACTGCTGATATGGCCTGCCGGCGTTGCCCGCGCCCGGAAACGGCTGATTCGGATTGTACGATAGCGGCAGGTCGGTGCCTTTCGCTCCTCGGTAGCCGATATCGAGCAGCAGCGTCTGGCCAAACTGGTGCTCCACATCGAAATTCCACTGCTGCACATAGGCCGTAGGGAAGTGAGGATTTACTCCGGTGGCCGTGCTCGAATTGGCGCTCAGCGAGGCCGGAAAGGGGTTTATATCGAGTTGTACAGGGTTGGCTACAGTCGACGTAAATGTTTGAGGGTTGCGGAACGGCGCATTGGTAGCCAGCGTGTAAAAGCCGTTCAGAGTGGTTGTCTGATTATAAAAAACCCCATAGCCGCTGCGAATCACGGTAGAAGCGTTGTGATGCGGCTGCCACGCGAAACCGAATCGCGGCGCAAAATTTTTATGGTTGGGCTGATAAAGCGTATTGCCCAAACCGTTCTGATTCTCTACGCGTAGGCCGCCTCCCGGGACCGTTGGATCGAAAGAGGACATCAGGCCGTACTTCTCGCTAATGACACCTTCGTATTCATAGCGCAGACCGATGTTCAGCGTCAGCGTGGGCGTTACCTTGAAGTCATCCTGAATAAACGCGGCCATGCTCCCCAGGCGCTCGTAAAACCAAGGGGAGTACGGATTGCGCGACGAGGTAGTGGGCAGCCCGAGCAGTAGATCCGCCAGCGGGTATCCGCTCGTCGGACCGGGTGCGGATCCGCTAAACGTGAGCGAGCCGCGTCCGTTCGATGTCTGGAGGTTCGAGCTGAGAAACTTGCGCCACTCGCCGCCGAACTTGATCGAGTGCTTCCCTCTAGTCCACGTGATGGCGTCAGTGATCTGGTACGTCGTATCGTCGCGCTCCGAGGGAAGGTTGGTAGCTCCGCCGAGCGTCGAGTAGCCGGTAATAGTGGTACGCGGCACACCGCTATTGTTGGCGAGATACCCGAGAAACGCTCCCGGCAGTCCGGGGAAGCCCGCTGTATTGTCCTGCTGCACACGCGGTTGAACGAGCCGGTTCACACCGGCGCGAAACTCATTCACCATTGCCGGCGAAATGATGTGTGTCTCGTCGATCGCGCCAAGCTGCGTGGTCAGTCCGGCGTTACAACCGAAGCCCGGCAGAGTGGAACTCCCGCACAGCGCGTTCTGCGGCTCGAATGAAGGGTCGTTGTAGCGGTTGTAGTTGGCATAGAAGGAGTCGGTCGACGAGAACGAGTGGTCGATCCGCAGGCTCTGTTCGTTCATCGTCTCCATCCGCGTCTCATTGAAAACGTAATTAGCTGAAGGCAGCAGGCCGGAAGGCGTAGACGTGGTGGGCGCCGGAAAGAAGGCCGCAATCTCTTTTCCCAGCGTCGAAATCGTCCCGGCCGGTATCATGTTCCCTGCAAAGATTGCCCCGGTGAGTGGATTCTTAAGTTGGATGGGCTTTGCCAACGTGAGGAGTGAGCTGAAATCTCCCGTCAACATAGCCGGTGTCGGCACTGTAGCAAGGGAGGTAATTCCCTGCCGCAGACGCAGTCCTTCATAACTGTAAAAAGCGAAGGTTTTGTTCTTCTTGATCGGAGCGCCCAGGGTGCCGCCGAACTGGTTGCGTTTATACGCGGGCTGGTTTCCCGCGCCTAAAAAGTAATTTTTGGCGTCGAAAAACTGGTTCCGCACAAACTCGAACAGGCTGCCGTGAATTTCGTTTGTTCCGGATTTGGTTACGACAATCACCTGGCTTCCCGCGCTATGGCCGTACTCGGCGGGAAAAATTCCGGTAAGAATTTTGAATTCCTGAATCGAATCGATGGACGGTAGAAAGGTCGGACCATTGATTCCTGAATCATTATTATCGATGCCGTTCAGACTGAAATTGTTTTCGGTTTCGTCCGCTCCGGCGACATTAAAGCCGCCGCGATAACCCACGGTGGAATTCTCCGCCGGCTGATAGGTGTCGGGACCTAGCAACGCCAGCCCGTAGAACTGGCGGCCGTTCAGGGGCAGTTCCACCACCTTCCGGTTATCGACAACCTGGCCTGTGGAGGCAGTTTCTGTTTCGAGCACAGCGGCCGATGCGGTCACATTCACGGTCTCGGAGGTGTTACCCACTTGAAGAGTGAAATCGACCCGTGCCGTTTGCGCCACCTCTAACAGCAGGCCCTTTCTCACTCCGATAGTAAAGCCGGCCGTTTCGCCCGTGACTTCGTACGTGCCTGGCTGCAGCGCCGAAATGACATAGATTCCGGCCGTATCTGTCAGAGTGGTGCGCTCTACGTTCGTAGACGTATTTCGCGCAGTCACTGTTGCTCCGGCCAGAATTGCGCCGGAGGGATCCTGCACTTGACCAGTGATGCTCGCGCCTGGCCCTTGCGCCATCAGGGAACTCGCGGCGAACACCACCGCCACCGCGGTCCCAGACCATTTGAATTTCATGAACGACTCCCGTTTTGGATTTGCTGTCGCCGACAGGGCAACGCCGACACCGCATCGCGCGGCAAAGATTCCGAGCGGGAGCCGTGGCTCGGAATGAACGTGGGTTCAACTAACTATTCGACATAAACGCTGACAAAGCGTTCCCGCTTACCGCATTGCCCAAATCGGCATACCGGAGGGAACATGGAGCATCTTACCCCAGACGTGCGCCAACCGGCGCCACCATCTTCAAGGCTGTCCCGGTTTCAAACGGCTTCGGGGCCCGACCCATAAGGTCGTTTTCCGCTACCTGGCGAGTTCGAGTTTCGAGTATAGCAAGCCCAGGCGGATTCGTGTTCTTCATGGGGAACGATAGCCATGGCTGTAGAATGAATTGAAAATGATTCAGACGTTATTCGGCTCAGTGGAGCAAGAGCCATCGCTGCTTGAAAAGCTAAAAAGCGGCGTTCAAAAAACACGCGCCGGCCTGGTTTCCGCCCTCGAAGATGCCATTCAAGGCAAGCGGGAAATCGATGCGGATCTGCTGGACGAGCTCGAGTCCATGCTGATCGGTACCGATATGGGCGCGCGCACAGTGGACGAAATTTTCGATACCATTCGCGGCCGCGTGGAGCGCCATCAACTGAACGACGGTGCGCAACTGAAGGCTCTAATCCGCGAACAGTTGCTTGATATTCTGCAGGCCAGCGAACGCGCCCCGGCGCATGTGGCCGAACCTCCAGCCGTGGTCTTAGTCGTGGGAGTCAATGGTTCCGGCAAGACGACTACGATCGGTAAGCTCGCGCAACGTTTTCAGAACGAGAGCCGCTCCGTTCTGCTCTGTGCGGCCGACACATTCCGGGCGGCGGCCATCGAACAACTGGAAATCTGGGGGCAGCGCACCGGTACGCGCGTGATCCGGCAAACAGCGGGAAGTGATCCCAGCGCCGTGCTGTTCGATGCGCTTCACGCCGCGCGCGCGGGCGAATACGATTACGTGATCGTGGACACCGCGGGGCGTCTCCAAACTAAGGAGAACCTGATGGCCGAGCTGCAGAAGATGGGCCGTACCGCCAAGAAGGTAATTCGCGACGCGCCTCACGAGGTTTTACTGGTGCTCGATGCCACTACCGGACAGAATGGCTTGGAACAGGCTCGCAAGTTCACGGAGACCTCAGGCGTGACCGGTATCGTACTTACGAAGTTGGACGGTACGGCGAAGGGTGGAATCGTGGTGGCAATTGCGCGGGAGCTGAACCTTCCCATTCGTTACGTCGGCGTGGGAGAGAAAGCTGAAGACCTGCTGCCCTTCGACGCCGAAGCATTTATCGACTCGCTGTTGGAGAAATGAATCCCGATTTCATGCGTGAAGCGCTCGAACTGGCACGCCAAGGGCGTGCTCTCGCCAGTCCCAATCCGATGGTCGGTGCGGTGGTGGTGCGTGACGGCGCAGCAGTGGGACGCGGTTTCCACACGTACGCCGGTTTAGAGCACGCAGAAATCATCGCGCTGAAGGAAGCTGGAGAGGCCGCGCGCGGCGCGAGCCTCTATGTGAGCCTGGAGCCGTGTTCCCATGAAGGCCGGACACCGCCTTGCGTAGACGCAATCATTCGGGCCGGCATTTCGATAGTGATTGCACCGGTAAAAGACCCGAATCCTTTGGTCGCCGGAGAAGGTTTCCGGAAACTTCGGGAAGCGGGTATTGCGGTCGAAATTGCATCCGAGTTCGCTCGCGAGGCGGAGCATCTAAACCAGGCATTTTTCCATTTCATGCGGGCGGGCCGGCCTTTAGTGACGCTGAAGGCGGCCATCACTCTGGACGGCAAAATCTCCGCTCCGGACGATAACCGCGGGTGGATCACGAGCGAACGCGCGCGCGCTCACGTGCAGCAACTTCGGCATGACCACGACGCCATCATGACCGGGATCGGCACGGTCTTGGCGGATGATTGCCTGCTAACCGATCGCAGCGGGCTGCCACGCTGCAGGCCGCTTTTGCGGATTGTGATGGACTCGCAGCTTCGCCTTCCGCTCGATTCCCAAATGGTCCGGAACGCCGGCGGCGACGTACTGGTCGTGACGACCTCGGCGGCGGCCGCGGAACGGAGAAAGGCGCTCGAAGCGCGCGGCATTCAGGTTCTGGTGATGGACGGCCCCGGCGGTCGCGCCAATCTCGAACATGTTGTGGATTGGCTCGCAAAGCAGAAATATCTTTCGCTCATGATCGAAGCCGGCAGTAAGCTGAACTGGACGGCGCTCGAGAGCGGTTGTGTAGACAGAATTTTCTTTTATTACGCACCTAAGATTCTGGGCGGCCTAGAGGCGCTGCCGCTGGCAGGCGGCATCGGGCGCCGCCGCCGTGCCGATGCCATCCGTCTCCACGGCCTGACGATTCATCAGATTCCTCCCGATGAGTTCGCGGTGGAAGGATACCTGGATGTTCACCGGGATCATTGAGGAACTGGGCACCGTCGGGACGGTACAAGACCGAACCGCCGGAGCCCGGCTATCGATTCAGTGCGCCAAGGTATTGGACGACCTGGCACAGGGGGCGAGTATCGCGGTGAATGGGGTCTGCCTGACTGCAATCGATGTTCGGGACGGGTCTTTTTCGAGTGATCTTGCGCCGGAAACGCTACGCCGGTCCAATTTGGGTGATCTGTCCGCGGGCTCGCGAGTGAATTTGGAGCGGCCCGTGACTCCA
>JAFAWA010000382.1 GCA_019242155.1 Terriglobia bacterium
GCGTTTCCACTTCGTCCGTCACAAAGACCTTGCTCACGCCGTCGAGTTTTATCAGCGCTTCCGAGCCGTTTGTCATGCTGCTTCACTCCCTCATTTGCCTACGCAACGGATCGACGATCAGTTCAATCGAATCCGGTCGTAGCTGTCATAGGACGACATGTCCGACAGAATCACCTTATCTCCAACCTGCAAACCGTCCTTAACCTCGATGGTGTTCACCGAAGCGCGGCCGAATGCCACTTTCACTTTGTTGGCGTATTTGCCCTCGGGTTCAATCTTGAAAAGCTGGACGCTGCTATCCTGCTGACCGAAGACGGGACGCCCGACGTAGACGACATTTTCGAGCTTCTCCAACTGAATCGTCCCGTCCACGCTCAAATCGGGACGCGCCGCCGCGGGCATCGGCCCCTTCAGCGAGACGTCTACCGTAACAGTACCGTTCAGGACCGACGGATCAATGCGCGAAACGTGACCGTCTATGAGACCGTTACGGGTATCGATCACCGCGGGCAGGCCGGGTCTGATGTCCTTCACCTGTGTCTCGGCTATCTTCAGCTCGGCTTTGAGGTGGGAAGGTTGGGCGACTTTTCCTAACGGCGTCCCCGCAGTCACCTTCTGACCTACCTCCACGGGCGTGGGCAATTGTTGAAGCATGCCGTCAAATCCGGCTTTCACCTTCAATTGATCGAGCTGGCTTTTTTTCAGATTGTATTCGGCGCGAAGCTGTTCCACTTTTACTTTCTGGGCGGCTAACTGCGCCTCCTCAGCGTCTTTATTGATCATGAGTCGCTTCTGTTCCAGTTGGACGCGTTGCCCCAACTGTTCCGCCTTCACGGCCGAAATTTTAGCGTCCAGGGAAGAACTGAGGCCCTCTTTCGAGAGCGCGGCATCGCGGTCGGCCGTGAGCTTCGCCGTATTGAAATCGGCGCCGATCTGCGCGGCATTGGCTTCCAGATCGATCTGCATTTTTTCGAGCGTTACCCTGAGGTTTTGATAATCGGCTTCGGCTGCTTTGAGCGCATATTCGGCATCGAGCGTAGCCGTTTCCAATTCCGGGCTGGTAAGCACCATCACCACGGTGTTGGCCTTCACAGGCGTTCCAGGCTTTACATCAATGCGCTCAATCCTTCCGTCGGTGGTGGCGGGAATCAACATCGTGTCCTCCGGCACCAGCGTCCCCAGGCCACGCACCTCTCGTAACATCTCGCCGCGTTTCACACTATCCGGCCAGAGGCTGGACATTTCGACGCCAGGCGCGGCCGGTTTGAGGCGTGACAGCCCCACGGTGATGGCGGGAATGGCCGCAAGTATGGCTACAAGGATCAATATCCGGCGGATGATCTTCTTTTTCCGCGCGTCCTTACGAGGTATATCCATATTCTTCCTGTGCGCCTACGCACATCTATCAGGTTACTCCCGCAGCAGTATGACGTGGCAGACGACGAAATGGACAGCAAAGTTCCGAACAAAAGTTGCAGAACTTAGTGATGCCGGAGTGCCGCGCGTTTCGCAACGGCGACAGCTCAGATTCAGCCAAGGAGGCCGTCACCGGTTCCGATACCAACTCACGGCCTCATGAGCATCCGGGCTTAGGGAGTTGTACGGCACGAGCGTGAAGCCGGCGAACACCATAGAGCCGCCGGGCACTGTGGCAAGGCGGTCGTTGGTGAGCAGTAGGCCTCCGCGCGTCAGCATCGAGCCCGCGTTCTCCAGAGCTAAGCTTTGCTCGAAGGAGTCGTAGTATACGAAAACGTTAGTACCGACGATCAGGTCGAAACGGTCAGGCTCGGAAAGGTTGAGCCGTTCGACAACGATATCGAGATCCACCTGCCTGCAGGCGAGAACCACCTCCGGACGGATTCGGACTGCCCGCGCCTCCACGCCGGCTAACACTTGAGGCAGCGGCATCGCGGTAACATTGATTCCGGCTTGATCGCCAAAGGATCGCCAGTAGGCAGTCAATGCCTCGGACCACGCACCCGCCCTATCCCGCGGCAGTTGCATTAAGTAGCCCAGGTTTTTTGAGGCGCGAGTGCGGGCGCGTTCTACATGCTCGAGCACTCTGGGACTGATATCCAGAACCGTGATCGATAGCGCACCGGCCTTCGCCAACCCTAGCCGCACAAGGGAATCGTACAAAGCAAACGGCTGAAGCGTCTGTGGGGGATAGTAATCGTAGGCGGAGGCCTCGTTTTTATCGATGAAGTCGAGGCCCGGCCCGATTACGGCGGCGCGCGTAATCTGACCCTCATGCAGCAATCCCCGCGTGGCAAGATCGCGCAGTGCCTGCTCGATTGAGAAATTGGAGAAAATACCGGTGTCCAGAGAGAGACCGCGATCGTGAAATAGCAGAGACCTCGCGGCGCCTTGCGCTTTGGCGCTGCGCTCCGCCAGAGTCTTCCGTTCCTCGAGCACGCGAAGGAGATTGTTGTAGAGGAAGACGCCCGTTTCGCGGCCTCCGGCATTTTCCAGGTCGAGCCAACGGCGCCGGAGAAGCCCCTGCAGAAAAACCAGCCGCTCGTTTTCTCCGGGACTGCGGAGAGCAGCGGCCAAATCATCCACTCGTGCGCGCAGGATCCCGGCCTTCGAAGCCTGCGTGAGGCTTTCCATCATGATCCGGGGCTGCTTCGTGAAGGAGGTCCCATACAACAGAAGATTCACCATCGAATCCAGATCGCCCTGTTCGAGCCGCGCGCGAATCGCCTTATCGTGCCCGCGGCTCCAGGCCAGCCATGCGGCTTGATCCGCGCCTTTGAGTTCGGGCGGAAGCTGTTCGCCTTGCGCCTCAAGGATGGGCTTCACGCCGGCGAAAGGCATGAACTCCGGTTCGGCCGCCGGCAGTCTGATGGCGTACGCCAAAGCCAGCGTGATTATGGAAGCTACAAGGCCCTTAAGGGAGCGGCTCGCGCAAAATCCGAGAGCCGCGACCTTGGGGCAGCGGAACATCAGAAGGAGAACCGGGCGATGATGGTGCCGGTACGGCCAAGGAGATAAGGCGCGGTTGAAGAATAACTGCCGGCGGGGAAGTAAGCGCCGATGACTCCGAAGCCGGAAAGTAAAGGACCGTTCGGGCCAAGCCGGGCAACCGGGTTCTGCGGGTTCGTAGTGCTCGGGTTCGGGAACAAGGTGCGGTTGAAGATATTCACAAATTCGCTGCGAATGTACAAATCGTAGCTGTGCTCTCCGCGCCTAACCCGGAAGTGCCGGCCCAGGTTGGCGTTCTCCGTGGGCGTGCGGGGGCCCTTAAAGTCCTTATACAAAAGCGTGGAAGTGGGTCCGAATGCACCGGGAGAAGCGGCCGCGCATGTGGCATTTACCGGGCACGGCGACCACGCGGCGGGGTTCAGCACCTGGGTTAACTGGGCGTTGAAGGTGCTGTGGTCGTTGATATTCACGCCCGGCACATACAGAGGCACGCCCGGGTTCCGGATATCCTCGCTGGGCAGGAAGTTGAAATTCGGGCTGGCCGGCGGCGTCAGGAACTGCCCGCTCTGGTAATTCGAGTACCAGCCAATCTGCCAGTCGCCTAAAATTGCTCTGGCGAATTTAGGCAGGGCGTTAACCTTGGGAACCGTGTAAACGGCTGTCAAATTGAAATCGAACGTCGGAATCTGCTGCAACACCCAGCGGGACCCTTCGGGGTTGAAGAAATCCTGCGGCGCGGGCCTATCAAACCCCTGCGCCCACGCGAAGTTGCTGCTCAACTGCAGCCCGTGAGAGAGGCGCTTGTTCACGCGGATCTGCAAGCCATCGTACTTGGAGTTTCCGGTTGGACTACTGGTGGGAACGATGGCCCCAAACTGCGGAAACGGATAGAGAGTGCTTTGCAGCGAACTGCTGGTGGGGAAACCGGAATAGGGCAGCAGGTTGGTGATTCCCCTTGACGCCATGGTGCTGACCACCTGTGGATTGTTGATCGGCTGTTGCAGCAGCAGGTAGTCGGAATAGTTGTCGTAGCCGTTACTTGCGCACACGCCGCCTCCGGTCGAGCACGGGCCCGTTCCAGGGTACGGATACAGGTGGTAGGACGCATATTTCTGGGGCGAGATCTGGCTAAGAAAGCCCAGAGGCCCGCCCGGCAGCCACACCGCGCGGTTGCCCACATAGGCGACGTCCACTACAAAATTAGGCGTGATCTGCCGCTCGAAGCCGATGTTGAACTGCATGATGCGGGGCGGCCGGTTTTCGTTCGGATCGGGAACGTAAGGAGAGGTGGTCGGTCCAAATGGGGTGTTCGGCGCCCCTAGGACGCCTGGCGCTGGTGGAAACACGTTCGGATCCGTCACCGGCCAGGTCGGCGAGACAATGGCGCCGGGAGTGGCGATATTCACGTATTGTGCGTTATTCGGAAGAGGAGCCAGCGGATAAATGCCGGCGCTTCCGATAGTGGCGCCTGAAGCATTCGCGGCGAACTGGTAGTTGATTCCCCAGCCGCCCCGAATGACGGTTTTGGGAGTGGCTTGGAAAGCCGCGCTGAGTCGCGGCCCGATCCCGAAC
>JAFAWA010000132.1 GCA_019242155.1 Terriglobia bacterium
TCGCCGTGATTGCGACCATTCTTCGTTTTCTTCCCTCAGTCGTCCCTAAGCAGGGGATTACACCTCATGGTCGAGTTAAAGAGTGCGAGAACGAATCAGACAGGAACCGTTAGTCCGGCCAGGGGCTCTGACGAGCGCGAGCACAACATAACGTCCTTTATGTTGTAGTAACGGAGCCGGGCAGGGCGAGGCACAATCCTTAACGCATGTTTACCCCTGCGGAGATTTTATGAGGTGACGACCTCGAAGCCAATCAATGCAGCCAATTGTCTCGGATCGTTAAGTGCCGCCTTGTATGCGCTCTCCTCGGCAACAAGCAACGCCATGTCCGCATCGCCCCAGGCACGCAGGCCGATGCGGATGCCTTCGGCCAACTCGCCGAGGAGGCGCTCTCCGGCCCGCACGGCTATTCGCTTAACCAGCTTGCGGCCCTCCCCGACAAGGCGAAATTCAGTTACAAGCTTATTCATCGCGAAGCCGGGCAGAAAATTCCGGTTCCTTCCCTCATCCACTGGAAGGTCAATCATTACGCGGCCGTGGTGGAGCAGCGCGACGGCTATTACGTGCTCAAAGACCCGACCTTCGGGGATTCGGGCAACACGGTCACGGCCAAGGCCATCGAGGCCGAAAGCGACGGCTATTTCCTCGTGCCCGCCACGGTGATGGCGGCCAATACCGAAGCGGGCTGGCGCACGCTCAGCGCAGGTTCTGCGGAAGCAAAGGCTGTTTATGGCATGGGTGGCGTCACGAACCATGTTCAGAATGTCACGGGGAAAAACGATTCCCAGAAACCGGGATGCCCCGATAAAACATCTCCGACCGCTCCCTCATCGAACGGTGCTCAATCCAGCGTGGGGATGACGGTGGCCTGCGCCCATCGCATGGCGGTCAGCCTCTGTCTCAAGGACACGCCCGTGGGCTACAAGCCGCAGAAGGGCGGCTCTATGGAGACCACGGTTACCTATACCCAGACGGATACGCTGCAACCCGCGACGTTCAGCTATTCCAACCTTGGCCAGAAATGGACGCATACCTGGCTTTCCTATGTTCAGGACGATCCCACCCATGCCGGTTCCACGGTGACGCGCGCCTATTCCGGCGGCGGCGGCGTCAACTATCTCACCTACAGCACCACGGCGGGTAATTTCGACGCCGAGGTCCAGGACGATTCCTACACCTACCGCATACCCATCACCGGCGCGGTGACGAGCTATGAGCACCGCATGCCGGACGGCAGCAAGGAAGTCTATGCATTGAGCGACGGCGCGACAAGTTTTCCGCGCAAGATGTTCCTCACCTCCGTGGTCGATCCGCAAGGCAATGTCTCCACCCTCAACTACGACAGCTCGTTCCGGATCACCTCCATCGTGGACGCGATGGGACGCAGCACCACCTTCTCTTATGCCCTAACCGCTTCGCCGCTGCTCATCACGCAGATCACCGATCCCTTCGGACGCAGCGCGCAGTTCACCTACGACACCAGCGGCAGGCTCGCCTCAATCACCGACCCCATCGGCATCACGTCGAGCTATACCTATTCCACAACCGAGCCGAACTTCGTCACCCAGCTCACCACGCCTTACGGCAACTCGACCTTCAACGACACGATAAATCCCAACGACCCGCCCAAGACGGACACGCGCTCACTGACGCTCACCGATCCGATGGGCTACACGGACTACCTTTATTATTATGCCGATCTCACCATCGTTCCCTCTACGGACACCGCGCCTACCGGCATGTTCGTGGATAGCACGCTGCTCAACACCCGCAACAGCTTCGAATGGGGCAAGCACGCCTGGGCGGTTTGTGTCGCGGCGGGCGGCTGCACGATCAGCGGCGGCGTGCCGCAGTCGCAGGATTACAGCAAGGCCGACATCGAGCATTGGCTTCATTGGAAGGGGAACAACAATTACATGAGCGGAACGCTGGGCAGCAGCAAGCGCCCGCTGGACAGCCGGGTCTGGACGGATTTTGCCGGTCAGGTTTCAGCTATGCCAGCGGAACGCTTAATCGCCCCTTCACTCGTGGCCGCATACTGGACAGCGGAGCCAGCAGCGAAAAGACCGTCACTTACAACGGCTGGGGCCTCCCCACTCTTTATAACGACGGCTTCGGGCGCGTAACGACCTTCCTCTACGCAGCCAACAATCAGGACGTCACCACCATCCGGCAGAACAAATTCAACCCGTCGAACAGCTGCCCAGGCTGCTGGAACAACATTGCGGTTTACACCTATAACAGCCAGCACGAGCCGCTTACCTATACCGATGCCGCTGGAAAGGTTTGGATCTACACCTACAACGCCGCCGGGCAGCTTGCGACGGTGAAAGACCCGAATCTCAATATCACCACTTATAATTACGACACCAGCGGACGCCTTTCCACTGTCGTTGATGCCAACACCGTTACGGTGCTCACCAATACCTACGATTCCGCTGACCGGATTCAGACCAGCACCGACAGCCAAGGCTATACGCTCACCTATGCCTACGACAATCTCGACAGGATTACGAGCATTACCTACCCGGACTCCACCACCGATCTCTACGACTACAATTTCCAGTCCGGCCCCAATGTGGGCACTCCCAGCCTCGAACTCCGCAAATACACCGACCGGCTCGGCCGTGTGACGACCTATGATTACGACGCCGACCAGCGGCTGACCTCGGTCACCGAGCCCACTTCCGGCTCCTCCACGCGCACCACCGGCTACAGCTATTACGAGGACGGGACACTGAAGGAAATCACCGATGCCAACAACAACGTCACGCATTGGGATATCGACATTGAATCCCGTCCCATCGACAAGATATATGCTTATGGCACCGCATCAGCCCAGACCGAGACCTATACCTGGGAAACCAAGGGCGGCAGGCTTTCCTCCATCACCGATGCGCTAGGCCAGACCAAGACCTTCACCTATTCCGTACAACAAGATCACCGGCATCACGTATACCGGCACGGTGAACCCGACACCCAACGTCACCTTTACCTGGGACCCCTTGTTGCCGCGCATCAGCAGCATGACGGACGGGCTAGGGACCACGAATTACAGCTATGTTCCGTTCGCACCAACGGGGCGCTGAAACTCTCCTCCATCGACGGGCCGTACAGCAACGACGTGATCGGCCTGACCTACGATGCGGTCGGCCGTCTTCGGGACGCACCATCACCGGGGGCAATGAGACTTTTGGCTATGACACCGTCAACCGCCTGACCACTCACGGCACACCGCTGGGCAGCTTTACGATTGGATACTTAGGCGAGACGGATCAGGTAACGAGCCAGTCCGTCACCCACGGCACTGTCACCGTCTCCACAAACTGGGGTTATGACACCAATACGAATGACCGCCGTCTCATCAGCATCACCAACTCCGGCGTAAGCCGCAGCTTCACGCTGGGCTATGGCAGCGGCCCGGTGAATGTCTATGACATCATGTCGATCACCGATACCGCCGCCACCGGCCATCCCTGGGCGACGCAGAGCCACGGCTACACCTATGACAAGATAGACCGCCTGCTGACCGAATCCGCCACCACACCCGGCAACTCCACCTTCGCCTACGACAATCTCGACAACGCCACGACGTGGAGCACCCCGGCATCGGGCTCGCTCTCGCCCACCTTCAACGGCCTGAACCAGCTTTCCACCTTCGGAACCAGCACCTACAGCTACGATGCCAACGGCAATACGCTCAGCGGTGATGGAACGAAGACCTACAAATGGGACGCCGAAAACCGCTTGATCGAAATTGATTACGTGGGAGGCAGCGACAAAACCACATTCGCCTATGACGGTCTTGGACATCGAACGGTGCAGGCCGACACCATCGGCGGAACAACGACCACAAAGCGGTTCCTGTGGTGTGGCGGCAGAATATGCCAGACCAGAGACGGCAGTGACACCGTGCAGAGGCGCGATCTGGCCGAGGGTGAATATAACGTCAGCAGCGGACAGAAGCTTGTGTACATGGAAAACCAACTCGGCAGCGTGCGAGACGTTTTAGACGCCACCACCGGGAATCTGGTGCAGAGCTACGATTACACGCGCTATGGGGCCGTGGCCCGCAGCAACGGCAGCACGCCCACGGACTACCAATATGCGGGATTGTTTAAGCACGCAGCGAGCGGATTGAACCTCTCCCTCACACGCGGTCAGGATGGTGTGACCGGAAGATGGCTAAATCGAGATTTCATCAGGGAATGGGGAGGCACAAACCAGTATGCCTATGTTGACGCAGGTCCAACGAATGAAATAGATCCGGAGGGCTATGCGCACAACCAAACAAAAAGCTACTATGCCAAGCACTACTGTTGAGCATACAAATACAAAACGCGCAGTTACTCGCTGAACTCGCCAAATATGACCCGAATACCGATTGTATGGGTGGTTTTCCAATTAATCCCAAAAAGACAGGCGGCGTTCAAAAATTACTAAGCCCGGGGGGCACTACCGTAAAGCATCAGATTTACAAGGGGGCTTGCGAAATCGAATTTTAGCTTATGAGAACCTGAACTGCGATGAGGATGATAGCCAAGGCGGTGGTGGCACAGGGCCGCTTTCCTTGTCCATTCTAGACGATGCCACTAAGCCCATTACGCCGCCTAACTACCCGCAACCGCAACCCCAACCATACTCACCACCTGCAACACATTGGTGATCTCGATCCGGTTTCTAAGAAGGATTCACATATGGCGCAAACTCAACATACCCGCAGAGGCGCTTAACTGTTTTAAAGAAGGACAAGAGTTTCAGTTTCAAGACCCTCCTGACTACGGTGCGGCGGAGAAAAGCTATCGTGAAGCAATCGACTTGGCCCCTGATTGGGGAGAGCCTGTCCACGGTCTAGCGTGCGTTTTGCAGGAGCAGAACAGATATGAAGAATCATGCGAGGTGGAGCGCAAAGCGATTCAACTGCTTCCCAGCGATCCGCGACCTGTTCTTACTCTTGGCTGGACTTTACGTTTGTTGGGCAAATACGCGGAAGCGGTGGAGGCCTTGGAGAAAGGGCTGGCACTGAAACCCCACTACGGGGAAGCAGATTCGCGATTGATGTTGGCTGAAGTGTATGAACAGCTTAGTCAAATAAACAAGGCCGCCACGCTCTGGAGACAAATTATAGGCATGGATAGCATGTATCCATCCTATGATGAGCCTATGGAAGAAGCGAAGAAGAAGTTAGCGCAGCACGGTTTGCCCGAGAAAGCGTGATGGGCGCTAGAAACACGGGCGGCGAGCTGGACCGGGAGTACCCTTGCTGGCGTTGGTGTGGGGCGTTGATCGCATAATTTACGCTATGTAAAATCGCCCGCTCGCTCTTGGAGGGCTCGCCGGGGCGATTCAAGCCGCGCCGCAAGCGTCGCGGTTCCATAACGTGGAATTATGCGACCAGCGCCCTTCAGGGCAGGCCGGCGAGGGCAATATCATCTTTAGCTGCTGAAACCTCCCCTACCCCGCCGGCAGATGCTCAGCGGGCTGCTAATGAAGAATGGGAGCGTCAGGCGCCCTGCTGCGCGAGCAGCGACTCCAGCACCTGAATTACGATGCGCTGCTGCTGGCCGCCGACCACGAAACGCTGTTCATCAACAGCTACGGCGAGCCCGCGCCGCCCGACTTTATCGCGGAGCGCGTCCGCCTGCACAAGGACAATGCGGGCATCAACAAGCCCGGAGCGGCGCACCTCTTGCGCCATGCCTGCGCCACGCACATGCTGGAAGGAGGCGCGGACATCCGCTTCCTGCAAGCGCTACTCGGCCACGGAAGCTTGGAGAGCACCGAAATCTACACCCACGTCGCCATCGAAAAGTTGCAAGCCATCCACGAGGCGACACACCCGGCGCGGCTGCACCGGCAGGCACCCGCAGCGGCAACGCAAGCCGCAGACCGCGAATCGCTGGAGCGCCTGCTTGCGGCGGACGAAGCCGCCTGAACCCTTCCTTAGCCGCACTTAAAACGCCTCTTGCATCGCTTCCCGTTATCGGCAAAACTCGCCTCTAAGGAAAAACCTCCAACCTACGGAGGCGTGCCTTCGTTCACTCTCAACAACTCACTGTAGCGTCTCAGGAAAACGCCTCCCTTTACGGTGAGCTTGCGTCGGGGACTGCCGACTACCAATATGAGGGGCTGCTCAGACACGCGGCAAGCGGGCTGAACCTCTCCCTCACGCGCGCACAGGATGGAAACACCGGACGATGGAGTAACCGCGACCCGATCAGGGAACTCGGCGACCTAAATCTCTACGCCTACGCAGATGCCAGCATCATCAGCGGCTCCGATTCGCTAGGCTTGACTGGCGATGGCGAGATTGAAAATGATCCCCACGTCCCAACTTTCGATATCCCCGACGACCCAGATGATCCGAAAAAGAATCCGCTTCTGCGGATTGAGGCGGGACCCCATTTACCAGAAGGACTCGGCGGAGGCTTCTGTCCTCCGAAGGCAGCGGCACCGAGCGCGTCAGGACCAGGGAGCGCCACACGGATCTCCACACTGGTCGGACCCTATGCAAGAGACCCGATACCAGGTCACCGCGGCCCGCCAACAGCTTCAGAGCAGACTGCTATCAATCAGAACATGGCCAAGAATGGATGTCATACTGTGGAACAAAAGACCCGGGAACCGAAAGTGGCAATGCAATTGCCGATCACTAGCCAGCTCAAGCTCTGGATGATCCGGTGAGTTTATACCCGCACTGCATCACCGGCATGCGGAGACAAGGAGGAGAGGTTCGGCAGGAAAAACGTAGGAGGCTTAAAGCACAATGAGCGCAATTACACTCGCCCCCCTATGCAATCGTATTCGTGTATGACCCAACTAATGAAGACGCCGACACGCCCGAGTTCATTGAAGACCAGCCGGTTTCATAAAACCACTCTTGCATTTCAGTGATCACTCTCGCCGAGGTAGATGGCGAGACGACTATTGTGTTGGAAAAGAATGGTGTACCGTCCTTGGTTTCTGGACTGCGAAGGGTATTTCAGGGACGGCTTAAGTGCCCTGGCAAGTCTGTAGCGGTTGGGACTTCCGATCTCAAAATGCTCTTGAAACCTGACATTTCTCGGTCCGAGGCAGAAGTTGAGGTGTGGGTTAATGATTCTCGCTTCCCCTCACGAATCGTTATGCTGGCCAAGTAAAAGTTAAAATCAGAGACATCTTCATCCCGACTATTGATGTGGAGTATCAAGCGGATCAGTACGAAGCCCGTCACAATGAGCCAGCATTAGCGAATCGGGAATGAATCGTCGAGGTGATTCCTGTCGTTCTTCTCAGTCTCAGCGCCCAGCATCCTTCTTCGTTGCTTTTGACGGCCTTCCCCTGACCCCTCCAATCGCCACCGTGACGTTGATCGCACCCGCCAATTCCTTGATCTTGGCGATGGTTTCCTGCTTGCGCATATCCCGGCTCGCTGAAATCCTTGGGGCGGTTCGGCGGATACACAATTCCCGCCCAGTCCTTGTAATTCCAGCCAGAGGTGCCGACGCGGATCAACCCCCGCATTATGCAACAAGTGCCGAGCGTTTCACGATTCAGGGAAGTTTCGGGGATGGCGCCCGCGCTGGGAATTATCACGTATTACGCGCGGCGCGGCCGATTCGGGAAAGGCAAGGCAGTCTTGCGCCGCGGTCCTCTACAGGTGTACGGGCCCATCGCCATCGCCCCGATTGATGTGAACTGCCGTGATAGCGCCGCCCATTGCGGCGAGCTCTCGGGAAGCTGCGAACAGGAAATTCGATGGGCCTTTGAGAAAACCGGCGTCCCGGAGCGCTGTTGTCCAAGCAGCGTGGCTCTGGTTGGAAATGATCAGATCGACCCCGCGCTCCTCGAGAAACCGCCGCGCTGCTTCAACCACCTGGCCCGCGTCTTCAGGACGGGCCATCGAGTCGACAATGGTTCCCACGCGCAGATCTCCGAAATACCGGTCTCCCTGCATCGTGGTGTCAAGCAGTACCGCCCAACCCGCCTGGTCCACGCGGATGCGCAAGAAACGCTTGTTTCCGGGATATAAAGCGTGCAAAGCTGGTTGGTCCCGCGCCGCTACCATGGCGTACTCGGCCCTGGAACTCTGCCAAATCGTATCAGCCCAGTCCCCGAATCGATCTTCTTCGCTGAATCGCGGCTTGACACCGGTTTGTTTCTTAACGGCGGATTGACACACGCGAATGGCGATGGATCCGAGCCCCGTCCATGCGGCGAAATCGAGGAGAGCTGCGCGCCATCGTGTGTTACGTATGGCTCGCACTTTTCGGAGAAACCGCGAGGAGTGGACTACGCGGAAGTAAAACGGAACCGAAGAGATACTCCAGCCCGCGGCCTGCAGCATGCGCGGCAGCGGATTTCCGGAGCCGCCCATCCCCAGCGCGTAAAGATGCGGTTCCTGCCGTAAAGCGCTCCGCAGAAGCAATGCTCCGACCGGGACGTAGCGTTGGTTGATGAGGCCTTCGGAAATAGGGAGCCGGTAATGGGCGGCCCGGTGCGGAACTCCGTGAAAGAAGAACTGCTGCGGACGCAGAATGTAGCCGCCCCGCACGTGACAGTTCTCCACTGCGAGAAACATCCCGGACCCCGGCAACAATTCCTGCTCGGGGTCGTCAGGTAATTGCATCCCTGTTGCTTGCATCCTTCCGTTCAAATCCCGGAGGGCCGGAAGCCATTCGGGGGAAA
Source organism: Terriglobia bacterium (assembly GCA_019242155.1). Classification (GTDB taxonomy): domain Bacteria; phylum Acidobacteriota; class Terriglobia; order Bryobacterales; family Bryobacteraceae; genus PSRJ01. The sequence goes on from JAFAWA010000132.1 coordinate 8,668, forward strand.
ACGGCCGGATGTCGAACGCCATCACGGAGGTAATCTCATTATGCCCCGGATGCTGCCCAACCTTGGGAACGCAAGCCGTAAGGTGAGTGCCTATACTGTGTTTTGGCCCCTGCAGTTAAGCGCGGAGGGCAGCCGCCGCACGCTGTCCTGCTGATGGTTCGATCTCTCGGTGTAGGCGGTAGCGAGCGCCAGTTGACGGAAATCGCCAAGGCTCTCGACCGGAGATGCTTCGCGCCACATGTCGGCTGCTTTCACGATGACGGCTTTCGGGCACAGGAACTGCGTCAAGCGGGTGTGCCTGTCGCAAAATTTCCGGTAACTTCATTTCTGCATCCGTCGGTGGTGCCGAATGTTCTTGCATTCGGGCGCTACGTGCAGCGGCACAAGATCACATTGGTTCACACGTTTGATGTTCCGCTAAATCTGTTCGGAGTGCCCGCCGCCAGACTGTTCCGGGTCCCTTGCGTGTTGTCGAGCCAGCGGGCGCATAGGTCTTTGACACCCGGTTTAGAGCGCTGGTTACTGAGGGTGACTGACCGGTTGGTTGACGGCATCGTGGTGAACAGCAGCTCGGTCACACGCGAACTAGTGGAAAAAGATCGTGTTCCGCTCCCGCGCATTCGGCTCTGTCATAACGGTGTCGACGCGTGCCTATTTGGGTCAACGCCCCGGGGCCGCACAGGTCCACTGGTGGTCGGGGTGGTTTGCGCACTGCGTCCCGAAAAGAATTTAGAAATTCTGATACAGGCATTTGCTCGCTTGCACCCGGAGCTCGATTGCACACTCTTAATTGTTGGTAGCGGCCCCGCCGCGCCAAAATTGCAGGCCATGGCGGAAGAGCTCGGCCTGGGGAAACGGGCTAAGTTCAAACCGGCTACAAAAGACGTGGCCGCTGTGCTGCGGCAGATCGATATTTTCGTGCTGCCGTCGAGTTCCGAAGCGCTTTCGAATTCTTTGATGGAAGCGATGGCATGTGGCTGCTGTGTAATTGCATCGCGGGTTGGAGGAAATCCGGAACTCGTCGAGCATAGGCGGAACGGTCTCCTGTTCCGAGTGGGTGATGCGGAGGATCTGGCGGGCTGTCTCGATCTGGTTCTGCGAGACCCCGACCTGCGCGAGCGTTTGGCTGCCGCGGGGCGGCAAAGGATCGAGACCGAATTTACGATAGCGCGCGCGGCCAACTGTATGGGAGAGATTTATTCCCAGGTGTTGGCGAGTAAACTCCGTTTGACGACGTCATCGTGAATTCAGGGCACTGCGAGTGTAATCACTCTACCGTCAGAGAAATTCACGGTAACGGCAGGTTGCCCGGAGGTTTCTTCCCAGCCGAGAGCCTGGGGACAGGAAGCGAAGCTGATGCATGCGGCCAGGCGGATGGGGAGGGTGCCGCGGTACGTGACACAGCGCCCAGCGCCTTTGTGCTTGGTCCCGAAGACGCGAGAGCGCCAAGACTCCATGGCTTCAGCCGAATGCGAAATCGCCATTCGCTCGAACGTATCCTCACCTTCCGCATGCCAAAACTGCTCGACCAAGTGGACGGCTGGAGGCCCTTCCAGGTGATCGAGGATTAGCAGCAAGTCCGGCTTGAGAAATACGAACTGCCGGCGATGGCGGAACCCCGAATACTGGCATTGCGCATCGAGCAGGTCGCGTTCGGCGGTCGATGACCATTGGCGAATGCTCGCCTGTGGCCTTGAATCCCATCGGAACGGTCCGGCCGCAACCGCTTGGTCTTTCCCATCAATGCGAACGGTGTTGTGCGCCGCGGAGCCTCGGAAGCGGTTGCGCCAGGCCGGATCGGCAAGATAGGTATAGGTGCCTGAATCGACCAACAGGTCGTGGGCGCCTTGGCGGCAGACGAAGCTGAGCACATCCGAGTGATTGTGACCTGCCGTGGCGGCTCCGAATCCGCCGGCCTTCACGATGATCTGCACATCGCCCGCACCCAGAATGGCGGTTCCGGAATTACGAAATAGCCGCGGCGTGACGCACACCGGCGCACTTGGAGAAGCATCTAGGGCCGCCGGGCCGATCCACCAGACCGCCTGCTCCTGCAATGCGTCACGAGAAGCAATCCATGCGGGCTTTTCAAAATGCACACCGCACGAAGCCAGCGTGGCCCTTCCAAACGAATCGCGGGCTCCGTACGGGTGAAATAGCCGTCCTCCGTCATCATCGCCGATCAACGGAATTCGTGCCGAGGGGCCGGCCACCGCAGCCAGATATTCCGCCATCTGGAGGAGCTTTTCTTTGTACGCCTGTGAAGTTCGAGCCAGCAGCTCATGCCAAAGGAAGAAGTCGAGGGCATACACGTGGTAATACGTGGACTGCTCAAAGTGAGCGCCGTCGGGTAGCACCTGGCGTTCGATCTGTTCCTCCAGGAGCCGGCCGCCCAACGCCCTCCAGCGCGCGGCCCGCGGAAGCGATGGGTAGAGTGCGCCCACCGTATGCAGAGCGGCGGCTTCTCCCAACAGGTGCGTGTTCGGAGAAAAATAGACGGAGAGATTGGCTTCGAGAAAGCATCCGTGTTGGTAGAGCGCAGTCATCCACCTGCGCCGGAACCCGTTCGGGAGGGAGTTCCCCGTGAGAGAGTCGATCCACACCCAGGACAGAGTGCGAAACGCGACTTCGAGCGCGCTGGTCCAATTGATGCCTCGCAAGAACGGATTCTCTACCCACCAACTTTCGAGTTGAGCCTGAATCTCGCGTAGGTAGGCCTGGTTCCCTGTGAAACAAAAAGCCTGCGCGAGGACCACGAGGTGCTGGTGACGGTTCAGTTCCCAGACGTATTTGTGATCGCCCACGCGTTCGAAATCCAGGTAGGGAACGCGCCGGAAATACGGCAACCCGCTTTCGATGCCGTGTACATAATCGCGCCGCCACCGGATTTCCGGACCTGTCTCGATCACCTCTCCGAATACTGGAAATCGATGCTTTAGAATTTCGTCGGCCAAGGCGAGAATTGAGGCGCCGAAAGGCGTTTCCTTTACCGCTTCGGGGGCCGCCGGCAGTTTGGGCGGGTTCGGAACCGCCGCCAGCTTCGGAGGCACTCCCCAAAGACGGAGATTACGCAGTTCCTGTCTGAGGCGAAATGCGAGTTCGGCTGGGGTACGCACGATCAGGCCAAATGCTCGCCCACCAGCGGAATGCGGGAAAGGAGTAACTCGCGGTGCTCCCGCTCGATACAGGTGAACAGCGCCAGAGAGCCGTAGCCTACGCCGATCAGCAGTGCGGCAAGGCTCAGCTGCGGCCAGGTGCGGCCCGGTATCCAGCGGAATTTTACGAGCAAAGCCAATAACGCTACCGGGACGGCCGTCAGCAGCGGCCGTAAGTAAATACGGCTGAGATACGGAACGAAGCCAAAATCGAGGTTATGGCATACCAGCCAAGGCGTATAAATGCCTCTGACTGCGAGCGCAAAGCCCGACGAAATCACGGCCGCGCCCATAATGCCGTAACGCGGGATGACATACACCATGCCCGCTACATTCAGCAGCGCTTCAAAGGCAACTGCGCGAGCATACCCTCCATGGCGGCCCATCCCGTAAAGGAGCGAACTGGAATTGAACTGGCCGGCTAACACGAGCATGGTCGAAGTTAAAAAAATTGGCAGCAGCGGAGCGCTATATGTGGCGAACGCCGGGCCCACCCAGCGCAGGATCAAATCCCTGCCATACACAAGTAACAAGATGGCGAGCGGCATAAATAGCGCGAGCGAGTAACGATTCGAATACACGCCAAGCCTAACTACCGACTCTGTTTCACCTAGGGCGGAGAGTTCGGCGGCACTCGATCGGGTCACGATTCCTACGCGCGAAACTGCGTCTCCGGCGTATTGCAGGATTCTCGAAGGCAGGGTGTAAAAGCCGACGAACTGTGTGGGTTCGTAATGGCCAATCAGAACCGGTCCCGATTGGTTAAGAACGAGAGTAGCGCCGTTGGCCAAGAAAGATTTGAGTCCATACGAAACGATCTCGCGGAATACTCCCGCCTTCACCAGCGTCCGCGAAAAACGCAGGCTCTGAAAAACTCTTCGAAAGCTCTCGATGTTGCAGATGTAAGCGAGCATCTGAACCGAAACGTAGACCAGCGCCATTGCGACGAGCCCGTATCCCCGCTTCAAAATTAGAAAATAACCGGCAGCGCGCAGTATCAACGCGCCCACCCAGATGCGGCTCTCCAGGTCAAAACGCTGGAAACCCTCGAGCGCCGAGACGAACATGTTCATCACGATGCAGATGGCCCAACTGATTCCCGTAATCTTGATCAGAATAGAAAACTCTGCCCGGTATGCGGGAGAGACACGGAAGAAGCCCTGAACGCTGTTGGCCAGCGCCAGGGTCAACATGATCGCCGCAACACAGATACACGAAAAGTAGAACAGCGCGGTATTGATTACTTCGTTGATCTTTTCGGTTTCGCCGCTCGCCCGATAGCGCGCGCAGAAGTTCGTTATCGCTGGATTCAAACCTAAATCGAAAAACCAGAAATAGTCAATGATGGTGAAGATCAGCGCCCAAAGACCATACCGCTCCGCCCCTAGTTTTCGAATCATGTACGGGTTCAAGACCAAAGCGATTGCGAGGTTGGCTGCGACTGCGGACCAGCTCCAAAGCACGTTGCGAACGAAGCGTTTACTTTTGGTGCTGGTCTTTTGCGGAGCGATTGATTCCGCCATGCCGAACTCCCGATTTCATACTGCCGTTCTAACACGTGGCACGGTGCTAGAGTGCGATTAGACACATAGATGTGCGGCATTGCGGGCATTGCGCTAAGACAGGGCAGGGCAGAGGCGGCTCAGGTGCGCGCAATGTGCGCCCAAATGCGCCACCGCGGGCCCGATGACGAGGGTTATCACCTGGATGGCGCTTGCGGCTTGGGCATGCGGCGGCTCAGCATTATCGATTTGAATACCGGCCACCAACCGATCGCGAATGAGGACGAGACCCTCTGGGTGGTATTCAACGGCGAGATCTACAATTACCCGGAGCTTCGTTCGGATCTAGAGTCCCGCGGCCACAAGTTTCGAACCCACAGCGACACGGAAATTTTGGTTCACCTTTACGAAGAGGAGGGTCCGGCGGGAGTTCTGCGGCTGCGCGGCATGTTTGCTTATGCGATTTGGGATGCAACCCGCCGCAGGCTTTTTCTTGCACGCGACCGCTTCGGCAAGAAGCCCCTATATTACGCGATCCTGCCCGAAGGTATTTTCTTTGCGAGCGAGATTCCCGGTCTTCGTGCGGCGGGTATTCCCGCCGATCCCGATGCCGAAGCACTGCGCCTGTACTTTCAGTTCCATTACATCCCCGACCCTTTCACGGCATTTCGCGCCATCCGGAAGCTGCCTGCCGGTTCCTGGCTAATCTACGAGGCGAGCGGTGCGTTCGAGCAGAAACGTTATTGGCGATTACCGCCGCCGGCCGTGGAACCTCCGGCGCATCTGAGTGAAGACGAAGCTGCCGTGCAACTGCGGGACAAGTTCGACGAAGCTGTGCGCATCCGCATGATGGCCGACGTGCCGCTGGGCGCGTTTCTGAGCGGAGGTGTCGATTCCTCTTCTATCGTGGCGTCCATGGCTCTCCAAGCTCGAGAGCCGGTGAAGACGTTCTCCATAGGATTTGAAGAGGCTGAATTTAACGAGTTGCCGTACGCCCGGCTCGTCGCTCGCAAATACCAGACAGAGCATCACGAAATCCTGGTTCGGCCGGATTCGTTGCGGCTTGTGCAGCAGGTAGCGGCTCATCTGGGGGAACCGTTGGGAGATACCGCGGCGATTCCGACCTTTATCCTTTCCGAATTCGCTGCGCGGCAGGTAAAGGTCGCGCTCTCCGGAGACGGCGGCGACGAGCTGTTCAGTGGATACGACAGCTTCGCAGCCCTGGAGCAAGGTAAGCTGGACCGGCTTCCCCGAGCTCTGCGCCCTATTACAGCGAAGATTGCTGAATTGCTTCCCTATGCCGGTTATGGGAAAAACTATCTCCGGATGTTGAGCCGTGCTACGGCCCTTGAGCGCTACTTCGAATTCAATTACGCGCCCTATTTTCTGCGGGAGCGGCTGCTCCAGCCAGAGTGGGTTCTCGCTGCAGACCAGGCCTATTTGCGCCGCGTATTCGCAGACTGTTTGCTGCCTGAGGGTGCCGATATCCTTTCGCAAGCAATGTACTTCGAAGCCACTGCAAATCTCACGGGAGACATGCTGGTGAAAGTGGACCGCATGTCGATGGCAGCCTCGCTTGAGGTGAGATGTCCGCTTTTGGACCACGAACTTGCGACGCTTGCGGCCGCATTACCGCATCGTTGGAAAATCGCGGGCGGTAAAGGGAAGCGCATTCTTCTGCGCGCTTTGGGAGATCGGCTGCCGGAGGAGCTGCTGAACCGCCCCAAGATGGGGTTCGGGGTACCGCTGGCTGCGTGGTTTCGGGGACCGCTTCGGGAACTGCTCTGGGACCATCTTACGGCTCCGCGATTCCTCGATCGCGGCTTTGTGTCGCCAGGTTTCCTCCGCGCCCTTCTCGAGGAACATCAGCGCGGCCGCCGTGACAATCATCAGTGGCTCTGGTCTCTGCTAATGCTGGAGCTGTGGCTCGAGCAAACCGAAGGCGTTTCGAAACCGAGCATGGCGCTCTCATAAGTTACACTGTGGGAAAGTTCATGAAGCTCTCGATACTGATGCCGGTCTACAATGAGCGCACAGTGGTCGAGCGCTGTATTTCTCAGGTTGTAACTGCTCCACTTCCCGAAAGCATGGATCGGGAGTTAGTGATCGTAGACGACTGTTCGACGGACGGAACGTTCGAAATCCTCCAGCGCCTGGCGGCAGCCTTTCCGCAAATTCGCTTATACCGCCATCCACAAAATCGCGGCAAAGGCGCATCAGTGCGTACAGCCATAGAGCAGGCCACCGGCGACTTCTCATTGATTCAGGACGCGGATCTAGAGTACGACCCCGCGGAGTACTCTCGCCTGCTTCGGCCTTTGCTCGACGGCCATGCCGATGCGGTTTTCGGCTCGCGTTATATGGCGGGTGAGCAGACGCGCGTTCTGCTGTTCTGGCATTCCGTCATGAATAAGGGTCTTACCATGATTTCGAACATGTTCTGTAACTTGAATCTTACAGACATGGAGACCTGCTACAAAGTGTTCCGCACGGACTTACTGAAAAGTATTCCGATCCGCTCGGACCGGTTCGGCTTCGAGCCCGAAATCGTGATGAAGAGCGCCAAACGCAAGCTGCGCATTTACGAGGTTCCGATCAGCTATCATGGCCGCACCTACGAAGAAGGCAAAAAGATCAATTGGAAAGACGGGCTCAAAGCCCTCGCGGTAATTTTCCGGTTTTGGCTGATCGACGATCTGTATGCCGCCCCTTACGGACGCGGGGTACTAAACAATCTTACGGGCACTCCCCAATACTTGAGTTGGCTTTCGCGGCAACTGCGGCCCTATATCGGCGATACGGTACTTGAAATAGGCGCGGGCATCGGCAACGTAACCGGCCGGCTGATGGGCAAGCGCGTACTGTACATGGCGGCGGAAAAGGACCCACTCTACCTGCATGCGCTCCGCAACCGCTTCCTGCGCACGCCCAACGTGGCCGTCCAGCGGATCGATCCGGAGAAGCCCGAGGATCTTGCGGGTCTCGAGCGCTGTTTCGATACCGTCCTGTGCCTCAATGTTCTTGAATACGTAGATAATCCCGAATTCGTGTTAGAGTGCCTGCGCGCTACGTTGAAGCCCGGCGGTGTCCTGGTGGTTCTGGTGCCGCAATCGCCTTCTCTTCAGGGGACGCTCGACCGGAGCCTTGGATATAAGCGCCGCTATACGGCCGCGCGCGCCAAAATGCTTCTAGAGTCCTGCGGGCTCACGGTCGAGGCCGCTTATAATTTCAATAAAGCCGGTACGCCGCCATGGTGGATTTACAGCAAACTACGCGGTTCCCGCAGCATCGGCAAGCCCGTTTTGAAGATGTTCGATAAGACGGTCTGGATCTGGAGCCGCCTGGACCGTATCTTTCCCTGGAACGGGCTCTCGTTGATCCTTGTCGCCCGAAACGCCAACTTTTCGGCTGATTCGCCCACCGCATGCCCCTCCCGACAGCAGATCCCCACCTCTTCGAACTGATCGGGCGTTTTCCGCAGCAGCGAATCCTGGTGGCGGGCGACCTGATGCTGGATGAATTTATCTGGGGAAGAGTGTCGCGCATTTCGCCCGAAGCGCCTGTGCCGGTGGTCAATGTCACTGGCGAATCGTATTACCCCGGCGGCGCGGCCAACGTTGCGCGGAATGTCCGGGAGTTCACTGCGCAGACTGCGGTCATGGGATTCGCGGGCCTAGACCGGTCGGGGCAATGCCTGCTCGAGTTGCTGCGCAGGGCCGATATCGAAACTCAAGGAGTGATCCAAGATCCATCCGCCGTTACCACCGTAAAGACCCGTGTGATTGCCCGCAACCAGCAGGTGGTTCGCGTGGATCGCGAGCGCATACAGCCGCTCACCACAGCGCAATTGGCCGCCGTTCGGGAATATCTCGAAACTGCACTGTGCTCGTTCGACGCAATCGTAGTGGCCGATTATGGCAAGGGCTTCTTTTCGCAAGCTCTCGCGGACGAAATCTGCAGGCTGGCGCGGCTTCACAAAAAGGTTCTCACGGTCGACCCGCACCCGCACACTTCGCTTGTGTGGCGCGGCGCCACGGCGATCAAGCCGAATCGAATCGAGACATTTAGCGCGAGCGGCAATATGCCGGCGGAACCGGTCGAGCCGGTATCTGAGGATCGAGCACTGTTCGAAGCAGCCAGGCGGCTGCAGCAGAGATGGGAGTCCCCCACGCTACTGGTCACGCTCGGTGAACAGGGCATGCTGCTCTTCGAAGGCGATACCGAGCCGCTGCATCTACCTGCCAGAGCACGGGAAGTGTTCGACGTTTCGGGCGCGGGCGATACGGCCATAGCCGTGTTCACCCTTAGTCTCACGGCCGGAGCCACGCCGATCCAGGCCGCCGAATTGGCGAATCTCGCGAGCAGCATTGCGGTCGCGAAAGTGGGAACCGCTACTGTTACGCCGGCGGAATTGATGGCGGCTTCGGACGGGGTTTGAGCGGCGGCAATTACCAAACTCGTAGCGGCACATCCCCGGGGGAGAAGCCGAGTCCTACCCGCGCGTCGTAAATCGGCCGGTTGTAACCCGCAAAGCTGGGACTGCTGTATCGCCTCGCGCCGAACGACGTGAACGCGTGTACGGAGTGGCTCACCTGGCGGCTGGCTGTGATCATCCCGCCGTACTCGTTATAATCGCCGGTTACGTTAGAGACCGAACTGGCGCGGCTGCTCTCCAGGGTGGAACTGAAACTCCAGCGGCGGATTCCGGTATAGGTGTAACCCGCGTAGGCTGACAGAACCTTGGATGTAAGGAAGAGGCCATTCCCTGGCG